>JBKPRH010000463.1:0-23250 GCA_046765795.1 Acidobacteriota bacterium
CGTGCAAGGGAAGCGTGTCCGTGGCGTAGACGCTCATCGTTCGCGTGTGCGCATCGAGATCGACACGCGCCTCCGTGAACGCGCCGGCTTCGGTGACACTCCGATCCGGATTCAGGTACCCAAGCTCGGATGACTGAAGGAAGTGCGCGGCGCTGTCGTCGTATGCGCCGCCGACAGTGAGCTGATGCCGGCGCGCCTGCCCGGGCGGACGATCGGCCGCGGGTAACCACGTGATCTGCCCGGAGGCACCCGCACTTCGCTGACGAGTGTCGGTCCGATTCATCAGCCCGTTGCACGTCTCCTCTGGCCCATCGTCTACGGCGATGTCACTCAGACATCGTCTCGATGGAAACGGAGTGTTCTGCGGGTTCTCACCGGGGAGATACACCGACCCGACGAGCGACGCCTCGTTGAGGTCGCCGTTCAACGTCTTTGTTCCGATGTGACGGAAGTACACGCTGCCCGAAAGCGTCACGTCGTTGCGGAGCGAGTGCCGTCCCGCCAGGTTGAGGAACACCGAACGGTTGTCGGTCTCATCAGGCTTTGTGTATACGCTCGAGTAGTCACGATCCAGGAAGCCGGTCTCCTGCAGACCGTTCCCGTTCAGCGTGTTCGAGGCATAGGCGACGCTCAGGCTGGCGTCGGTCCGCGGGCGCTGCCATCCGAGCTTGCCGAACAGTTGCCCGACGTCGGATGGAGAGTTGTCGCGCCAGCCGTCCTCCTTGAACAAATTGCCGGAGAGGTACCAATTCAATCCACCCCCACCTCTCGAACCGCCGTGCTCGAATTCGACCGCGCGTCGACCATGCGCGCCGTACGTCGCCTGCACCAGCGTGCCGGGATCGCGAACCCCGTTCTTCGTCTCGAGCGACAGCGCACCACCGAGCGTGTTCAATCCGAACAGCGGATTCGATCCCGGCATCAACGCGATCGACGAGATGGCCAACTGGGGAATGAGATCCCAGCTGACGATGTCGCCAAAGGGTTGGTTGAAACGAACCCCGTCCAGGTACACCGAGAGGCCTTGTGGCGTGCCCAGCAACGGCGAGGCCGTATAGCCTCGATAACTGATATCCGCCTGAAACGGGTTGCCCTGGATCTCGTTGACGTTCACGGCATTCAACCGCCGGTTCATGAAGTCGGAGATATCGAGCGCTCCCGAGGTGAGGATCTCTCGCTTGGATGCGGTCTGAACGGGAGCGGCGATCTGATCGATAGGCAGATCGCTGCCCTGCAGCGGCGTGTTGCCAACGACGGTGATGTTGAACGTGAGCGGAGGCGGCGATTGAGGGTCCGCTTGGCTCTGCGGGGTCGGGGCGGCCGAGGTGTCGGTCCCTTTTTCTTGAGCCGTCGCTGATGTTGCGATTGCCAGCGCAACGATAGTCGCGACGAAGTGTCTCCGCACCGCTACTGATACTCCTCCAAGCGGCTTTCGTTTCGTACGCAAATAACTGGCACACGTGGTGCAATTGACATGGCAGAGCACATAGGGCCGAGCCGCGGAAATTCCCACGGAAACGATGGCCCAGGGATGGGCGTATTTCCGATCAAGCGCCTGCTGGGAGGAGGTGTTCCCGCGGTTTGCCGGACACCAGGAAATTCCGGTATCCTATTTAGTCCGCTGGGTTTTTGGCCCTGTGCGGGCGGCGCGTCCAGTTCTCTTCCGGCTCGAGTTCGCGGAGCAAATGATGACACGAAGATCTCTGGTGGTTGGCTGTTTAGCGACAGCGATGTATGTGGGTGCGCTTTACGCCCAGACCGCTCGTCCGCAGCAGCCGGCACCGGCATCGGCTAAGCCCAAGCAGTCAACACCCGCGACCCCAACGACTCGTCCCGCGCAGCCGAAGCCAGTCGCGGCTGTGACGACTCCCGCCGCCCCGGTCGTTGCCGTCGAGGATCAGCGCGCGTTTCTCACGCAATACTGCGTTGGCTGCCACAGCGAGAAGATGAAGGCCGCCGGCCTCGACTCGTCTCGTCGTCTGACGATGGACGCGCTCGATCCCGGCAATGTGGACAAGGATCGCGAGAAGTGGGAGCTGGTCGTCCGCAAGACGCGCGCAGGCCAGATGCCGCCGCTTGGCGTGAAGCGTCCTGACCCGGAGCGGTTCGAAGCGATCATCACGTCGTTCGAAACCGCCCTCGATCGCACCGCGACGCCGTTCACGCCGCCGCCAGGGCTCCATCGCCTGAACCGCACCGAGTACGCAAACGTCGTTCGTGATCTCCTCGACCTGCAGATCGACCCAGGTAAATATCTGCCCTCGGACGACTCCACCTCCGGCTTCGACAACATCGCCGGTGCGCTCGGACTCTCGTCGACGCTCGTTGAGGCGTACGTCTCGGCGGCACAGAAGATCAGCCGTCTCGCGCTCGGATACCCGGAAGAGCCGACGCTCGTCGTCTATCGCACGCGCGAAGACACGTCGCAGGACTATCACGTCGAAGGCATGCCGTTCGGCACACGTGGCGGCATGCTCGTGCCGCACACGTTCCCGTCCGACGGCGAATACACGCTGACCGTGACGCCGATCTTCGGTGACAACATGTCGCCGACCGGATTCGGATCGGTGCCGTGCGAAAAGCTGTCGATGCTCATGGACGGCGAAGAGCTCGCGCTCGTGAACTGGCAGGGTGGCGGACGCAACCAGCCGACGAACTGCGGAAACCGCGGTGGACGCGCGGCCGGTCCGGGCGGACCGATCGGCGGCGGTGGTCAGTCTGGACCTGAAGCGTTCTTCGGTGGCCGCGGCGGCACGCCGATGCGCGTGAGATTCAAGACCACGGCCGGCACCCACTCGATCGGCGCGACCTTCCTCGCGACGAACTTCGCGCCGCTCCTCGATCTCGACAAGCACTTCATGCGCTCGACGGTGCAGACGGGACCGACGCCGGGCTACACGTTCTTCCCGCACGTCGGGACCATCCGCATCGAAGGTCCGTTCAACGCGACAGCAGCAAAGGATTCGCCGAGCCGCCGCAAGATCTTCGTGTGCACGCCGAAAGCCGCTGCGGAAGAAACGGCCTGCGCGCGGAAGATCGTCAGCAACCTCGCGACCTACGCCTTCCGTCGTCCTGCGGTTGCCGCCGACACCGATCTGCTGATGGACTTCTACCGGTTCGGCCGGAAGGAGAAGGACTTCGAACTGGGCATCGAGATGGTGCTCGCGCGCGTACTGGCCTCGCCGCAGTTCATCTATCGCATCGAAGAGGAACCGATCAGCGTTCGCACGAATCAGGCGTATCGCATCAGCGACATCGACCTGGCGTCGCGCCTGTCGTTCTTCTTGTGGAGCTCGTCGCCTGATGCGGAGCTGCTGAAGATCGCCGCGCAGGGGCGTCTGAAGAATCCTGCGGTGCTCGAGCAGCAAGTCCGCCGAATGCTGAAGGACCCGAAGGCGGAATCGCTTGCGGTGAACTTCGCCGGACAGTGGTTGAACCTGCGCGGACTCGATGCGACAGCGCCACTGCCGCTGCTCTATCCAGACTTCGATGATCCGCTGCGTCAGGCCATGCGGCGCGAAGTCGAACTGCTGTTCGACACGATCGTTCGCGAGGATCACAACATCCTCGAGTTGCTGACGGCCGACTACACGTTCGTAAACGAACGGCTCGCCAAGCATTACGGCATCAAGAACGTCTACGGCAGTCAGTTTCGACGCGTGTCGCTCGGGCCGGACATGGAAGCGCGAAAAGGACTGTTGGGTAAAGGCGCGTTCCTCGCGACGACATCGAAGCCCGAACGCACGTCGCCGGTCACGCGCGGTAAATGGGTAATGGGCAACCTGCTCGGCATGCCGCCGCCATCGCCACCCGCGGACGTGCCGCCGCTGCCCGCGCGCGCCTCGGATCCAAACGCGAAGGAACCGACGATGCGGCAGAAGATGCTGGATCACCGCGTCCGTCAGGACTGCGTGCAGTGTCACCGCCTGATGGATCCGATCGGCTTCGCGCTCGAGAACTTCGACGGTATCGGTCTGTGGCGCACGACGGATGAAGGCACGGCCGTCGATCCGAAGTCACAGGTGTTCGACAACACGCAGATTGATGGTCCGCAGGCACTGCGGAATTGGTTGACCACGAAGTACGACCGGCAGTTCGTCGCGGTGGCGACCGAGAAGCTGCTGACGTATGCGCTCGGCCGCGGCGTCGAGTATCGCGACATGCCGCTCGTGCGGGCGATCTCGCATGACGTCGTCAAGAACAACGGACGATTCTCGTCGATGGTCATGGGCGTCGTGACGAGCAAGCCGTTCCAGATGAACACGAAGCACGAAGCCGTCACGAACACCGCGAGCGCAAAGACAGGCGCAGAGAACGCGCGCGCCAAGACTGGTTCAGAGAAGACGGGGGTCAATTAGTCATGCCGTTCATCACGAAGAGGCACATTCCACGACGAACGTTCCTCAAAGGTGCGGGTATCACACTGGCCTTGCCAGTGCTCGATGCGATGCTGCCAGCGAGCACGGTGCTCGCGCAGACGGTGGCCGGGCAATCGCCGAGCCGTTTCGTCGGCATCTTCTATCCGCACGGCATGGGACCGGGATTCTGGGAGCCCCAGGCTGAGGGACCGCTTCCGGAGAAGCTGCCCTACATCCTCGAGTCGCTCGACAAGTTGCGCGATCAGAGCGTCGTGTTAAGTGGGATGTGGTCGCAGTCCGCCGAGCCGCCCGAGGGCACGACTGGTTCTGACCACTGGGTCGCCGCTGCGTATCTGACGGGCATCAAGCCGCGCAAGACGGCCGGCTCCGATGCGACCGTGGGGAGCGCGACGATCGACCAGATCATCGCGCGCAAGATCGGACAGGAAACGCTGCTGCCGTCGCTGCAGTTAGCGGTCGAGGATCCGAACTCGAGCTCCAGCAACTGCGGCGAGGGATATAGCTGCTCGTACACGAACTCGATCTCGTGGATCGAGCTGCCGACGCCACCGGAAGAGAAGGTGCCGCGCACGAGCCCGCTTCCGATGGAGCTCAACCCGCAGGTCGTCTTCGAGCGCCTGTTCGGCAGCGGCTCGACGCCGGAGATTCGCGCCGAGCGCATGAAGCAGAGTCGCAGCATCCTCGACTCCGTGGTGAGCGAACTCGAGGGTCTGCGTAAGCAGCTTGGCGCCGGTGACGTGCGCACCGTCAACCAGTACACGGACGAGATCCGCGAGATCGAGCGGCGCATTCAGCTTGCCGCGAAGCACTCGAACGAAGTCCCCGATCTCGATCTGCCGCCGGGCATTCCGGAGCAGTTCGACGAGCACGTGCGCCTGCATTCGAAGATGCTCGCAGTGGCGTTCAAGGCCGACATCACTCGCGTGGCCACATTGCTCGGCGCGCGCGACCTGACAAGCCGCGTCTATCCGTTTCCGAAGAGCCCGCTCTTCCCCGAAGGCGGAACGAGCGTGAGCTTCCACGGCGGCTCGCACCACCAGGACGACCCGGTGCAGATTCGCCGCTATGCGGCGCTGAATCGCTATCACGTCTCGACGATGGCGTATCTTGCCGAGGAGCTGAAGGGGATCAAGGACGGCGACAAGACGATGCTCGATCGCACGCTGATCATGTACGGCACCAACATGGGCAATTCGAATCAGCACCAGCACTACGATGTGCCGCACATCCTCGTCGGAGGCGCGAACGGCAAGCTCAAAGGCAATCGGCATTTAAAGTACGAACGCAAGACGGTGCCGACGGGGAATCTGTTGGTCAGTGTGCTCGATATGTTCGACATCCATCAGGAGAAGCAGGGCGACAGTACGGGTCCTCTGCCGAGGCTTGTCTAGGGTGAGAACGATGAAGAGTCGGATCGTCGTGTGTGTCGCGCTGGTCGCGATCGCAACGGCCCTGGTGGCCGGCGCCGGCAAAAGCGATATCGCTGATGCCGCGCAGCGAGGCGACCGCGCGGCAGTTCAGAAGCTGATTCTCCAGAAAGTCGACGTCAACGCGCCGCAGGTCGATGGCGCGACGGCGCTGCACTGGGCGGTCTATCGCCAGGACGCAGAGCTCGCGGACATGCTGATTCGCGCCGGCGCAAACGTCAAGGCCACGAATCGCACGGGCATGACACCGCTGGCCATGGCGTCGCTGTATGGCAACGCGGGCCTGATCGATCGGCTGATCAAAGCCGGCGCCGATGCGAAACAGAAGGGTGCCAACGGCGAGACGATGCTGATGTTCGCCGCCCACAACGGCAATCCTCAGGCAGTACAGGTGCTGCTCGAGGCGGGAGCCGAGGTGAACGCACGCGAGACGATCCGCGGCACGACCGCTCTGATGTGGGCGATCGAACAGAAGCATCCTGAAGCGGTGAAGGTGCTGCTGGCTGGCGGTGCTGACCATAGCGCGAAGTCAGGCGGCGCCGGACTGCCACGGAACTACATGGCCAATCGCGTCAATCTGCGCGCGGTCGAACTCGCGCAGGATCGGCGCAAGCGCGCCGCCGCAGCGGGCATCACCTACGACGAGCAGCTCGCAATCGATCAGAAGTCAGGTCGTGAAGTCGGTGGACAGCGAGGCCTCGGACAGGCCCTCGATGCGAATGGTAATCCGGTCACGGCTGGTCGGCAGGGAGGTGCAGCGGCAGCACCAGCGCCAGCACAAACACCCGCACCCGCAGCAACGCCACCCGCGGCTCCGGCGCCAACAGCTGAACCCGGCGGTCGTCAGGCCGGCGCAACTGGCAGAGCAGGGCGTGGCGGAAATGCCGGCAACGCCGGAGCACAGGGTCAGGGTCGCACAGGCGGGGCCGCCGCGCAGGCGGCGCAAGATCCCGACGACGATGACAACGAGGTCGTCATCGCGGGCTTGGTTGGCAGCGGCGGCGGCGGTCTGACGCCGCTCGTGTTCGCCGCACGCGAAGGCGATCTGGAATCGGCGAAGCTGCTCCTCGATGCAGGCGCACCGATCAATCAGGTCACCGAGTACGGCTGGACACCGCTCCTCACCGCGGTGAACAACCGTAACTACCTGCTCGCGAAGTATCTGCTCGAGAAAGGCGCCGACCCTAACATCGCGAACAAAGGCGGGTGGACGCCTCTGTATCTGGCGACCGACAACCGCAACATCGAAGGTGGCGATTATCCGGTTCCAAAGCCGGACATGGATCACCTCGACATCATCAAGGCGTTGCTCGAGAAGGGTGCGGACCCGAACAAGAAGGTCAAGGACAACACGCTCACGCGCACAATCTTCACGATGCAGTGGTTCTTCGAAGATGGCGCCACGCCGTTCATCCGCGCCGCGCAGTCGAGCGATACGGTGCTGTTGAAGTTGCTGTTGCAGTACAAGGCGGACCCGCAGGCGGTCACCACGTTGGGTGACAACGCGCTGACGGTGTCCGGCGGCATCGGCTGGGTCGAAGGCGTCACCTACGAGCGTTCTCACAAGGAGAACTTCGAGGCGATGAAGATGCTGCTCGACCTCGGCCTCGATCCAAATCACGCCAACAACGAGGGGCGCACCGCGCTGATGGGCGCGGCGATGAAGGGCCGGCCCGAGGTCATCCAGTTGCTCGTCGATCGCGGTGCGAAGTTGGATGCCCATGACAAGGGCAACCGCGACACCGACAAGGTGTCATCAGCGGCCGCAGGAAAGACGTGGCAGGCGGTGGACTACGCCGAGGGCCTCGTCCGCGTCGGCGTGCAGTCTGCGGTTGTGCGGCCCGAAGCCGCGGCGCTCATTCGCAAACTGATGGCCGAGCGCAACATGCCGGTACCACCGGCCGATCGCACGATTCTCTCGATCTGCGTCGTCTCGATCTGCCAGGGATCGTCGCAGTAAGAGATTGATGATTGGCGATTGGGGACTGTCGATTGGTTGTTGATTGACGATTGTTGGTTGCTGATTGATCGAAAGAGCCTGAAATCAACAATCTGCATTCACCAATCAACAACGAATCAGGCAATCAAAGATCATTCAATCCCAAAATTCTTTGACAGGTAGGCGTGGATGATTGGGAACTGCTCTTCCGAGAGCGGAGCTCCTTCGTTGAGCATCGAGACGAGCGTCTCCTCCCATTCTTCCGGCGAGCGATGGCCGAGCCTGATCCGTCCGAGGTCGTGGCACATCGTGCAGATGTTGAGCAGGATTTCCTTGCCCCGTCCTTCCGGCACCGGCCCGTGATGCTCAGCCAGGTATGAGACCAGGACGGGCACGTCTTCCTTCGAGACCTTCGCGCCCTTGTCGATCATGGTTGAGACGCTCTTGCCCCATGCCTCGGGTGTCATCGCCGCAGTCTGAATTGGACGGACGTTATGACACGCGCCCACACAGCTCGCGTTCATGATGCGCTCGCCAGGCTCTGACTCCTGCGCCAGTCCCGCCGGAGCCTCGGCGAAGGCGGCGGACGCAAGGCCGCTCGCGGCAAAGACGAGTGCGCACGTCGCAAGCGCGGAGGAGATCAGAAACACACCACGTCCGCTCATAAGCTAATGTTAATACGACGGTCGGAGCTCGACCGCCTACTCACATTGATCCGCACGACTGTTGCGCCTCTTGTGATCGCCTGCGCTGCGTGGAGCGCAGCCGTGGTGGTGTCGGCACAGTTTGACGACTCGCCGTTCGACCTCGACCATCCAGCCATTACGTACAGAACGCGACAGTCGACGAATGTCGTGGACGCGCTGAACGCTCGCGTTCAGGCCGGTCAAGTCAACTTGCCGTACGAGGACACCACCGGCTACCTCAAGCCGGTCCTCGATGCGTTGAACGTGAGCGTGGATTCGCAGATGGTCGTCTTCTCGAAGACGAGCCTGCAGTTGAACAACATTCAGCCGCGCAACCCGCGCGTAATTTACTTCAACGATTCGGTGGCCGTCGCCTGGGTTCGCAGCGGCTTCATCGAAATCGCCGCACACGATCCCGCGCAGGGCGCGGTGTTCTATCGCGTGCTGCGGGCGATCACCGGGCCGCCAGCGTTCTTTCGAGATGATTCGTGCTTGAGTTGCCACAACGCGTTCGCGACATTGAACGTGCCGGGCTTTCTCGCGAAGAGCGTACCGAGCGCCGTGGACGGAAGCGGGCTGCCGTGGCTTGGCAATTACCTGACCGATCATCGGAGTCCGATCGTCGAGCGATGGGCCGGCTGGTACGTCACAGGAAAGACCGGCACGATCCGTCATCTGGGCAACGCTCCGCTCGCCAATCGCAATGCCGATGACCTCACGATTGACGCGGCGAATCTCAACCTCGCTGATCTGCGTTCGCGTTTCGACACCAGCGGATATCTCTCGCCGCACAGCGATGTCGTCGCGTTGCTGGTGTTCGATCATCAGATACGGATGATGAATCTGCTCACGCGAATCGGCTGGCAAGCCCGCACGCTGGCACACGATGGCCGGAGCGACGCCGCGATCGTCACAGGACTCCGTGACATCGCGAGCGAGACCGTGGATTACATGCTCTTCGTCGACGAAGCGCCGCTCTCGGGCGTGAGCGGGACGTCAGGCTTTGCGGAGTCCTTCGTCAAGCGCGGACCACGTGACAGTAAAGGCCGATCACTCCGCGACTTCGATCTGAAGCAGCGTCTCTTCACGAACCCGTGCAGCTACATGATTTACTCGGAGGCGTTCGAGCGACTGCCACGTGCCGCCAAGAGTGCGATCTATCAGCGGCTGTGGGAGGTGCTGTCGGGTCGTGTGCGTGCGCCAAAATACGCGCGCCTCTCCTCTGCCGATCGCGATCGGATTATCGAGATCCTGCGCGAGACGAAGCGCGATTTCGCGGACCAGGCACTAAGCACCAAGGACCAAGAACCAGCTAACCCTCGCCCGTCCCGACCTTAAGCGCCGGGAGCGCGAACGGCTTCTGCAGTCGCTGATAAATGGTGCCGAAGACACCGGCGCCGGCCAGTGCGCCGGCAAACGCCGCGAGCGCGTAGATCTTGCCTTCGCCGATGTTCACCAGAATCGGCCCCGGGCACATGCCGGCCAGCGACCATCCAATCCCGAACAGCACGCCGCCCGTGATGTTGCCGCGGTGCAGCGGCTTCAGTTCGATCTCGATCTTGCGTCCCCCGAGCGTCCGCCCGCGCCGCTTGATCAACCAGACTCCGACCGCACCAACGACGACGGCGACAGCGAGGATTCCGTACAGCTGCAGGTTCGTAAACAGGAACATGCCCTGGATGAAGTTGTAGTCGGCAGCGCCTGAACGACTGAGGATGAAGCCGAAGATCGTGCCGAGCACCACGTAGACGGCTGTCATCACAAACCCGTCAACGGGAAGATCACGCGATAAACGATCTGCGTGGTCGCGATGCCTGCAGCCATGAACGTGATGGTGGTGATGAGACTTGGCCGCTCGAAATTCGCAAGACCGAAGATGCCGTGACCGCTCGTGCATCCGCCGGCGAGTCGTGTGCCGAAGCCGATGAACAGTCCGGCGACGAACATCCACAGAAGCTTGCCGCCGGGGCCGAGTCCGATCGCCGTATCGAAGATGCCGAGCTCCCACGTGGGCTTCCATCCACCGCCGAGCGCCGCCGACAGAAATCCGCCAATCACGAGTCCGCACAGCAGTGGCAAACGCCACGGCCGTCCAGAGACGACGGCGAGGCGGCGGAAGTACGGAGCCGGCAGGACCAGGCTACAGACGTCTTCGAACCCAGTGGAGATGCCGAGCCGCCGGTTGGCGATCAGAAGCAGCGCCAAGGTAACGCCGGCGATGCCGAGGCCCGCCAGTGCCCAATGCAGCGGCGGCAGGTCATTCAAGATCAGGGTCATTGGATTTCGCACTCGCCGTAGTTCTGCGAGACCGACGGCTCCGATATGTAGCGGCCCACCTGCATCTGCAGGTAGCCGTGCCGCGAGTGCACGGCCTTCAACTTCTTCGGAGACGCCTCTTGCGCGAAGACCGTTGTCACATTGAGCTGGCCGACAGAGCTCTCGACGAAATACATGCTCCAGCCTGACAGCACGGCCGTGACATAAGAGCGGCCAGCTGTGCCGAGAAACTCCGCCGTCCCGTCCGTCACATCAATCTCAGAGATGGTGAACAGCATCTCCTGTGTCTTGGTCTGCGCCTGCACCTCGCCGTTTTTCCACGTGGCCGAAGTGGCGGCCGGGAAGCGGCATTTGAGCGCCTTCACAGACGTGAGGATGTTCGGGGGCTCCTTGTCTTGCGCATGGAGGGGCACCCATAACAGAGAGACGCTGGCGACCACAACCAGCAGCCGGTAAGTAATCCGCCACCGCAAGGCTTCGGCAAGACCGGAGGAGATGTCCATAGTCACCTTATATAATCCAAGGTCCGATGAAGAGGCTGGTCGTTTTTCTGGCATTCGTTGCGGGCAGCGTCACGTTGCTCGATGCGGGCGGGCAATCGCTCGAGTCACGGCTGAAGCAGCTGTTCCCGGCGGCCACGTCGTTCTCGCCGAAAGAAGGGGATCCGCCGCACTTTACCGCATATTCCGGCGGACCAACCTCGAAAACGGTCGTCGGATACGCCGCATGGACGACGGAGATTCTGCCGCTCGAGCGCGGCTACGGCGGTCCCATCGCGATGCTGATCGGCCTCGACACGTCGGGCAAGCTCACCGGCGTCATCGTCGGTGAGCATCACGAGCCGTACGGCGATTTCTCCATCGACCCGCCGAAGTTCGCAGCCACGTTCCGCAACAAGGACGTCCGCGATCCGTTCAAGCTCGGCGAGGACGTTGACGCCGTCTCGCGTGCGACGATCACGATGTCGAGCGCAGTGCGCGCGATCCGTAACAGCGCCCGACGCATGGCGCGTCAGTTCCTCACGGCTCCCCCGCCATCGAAATGATCCCCGCCCGCTGGCGAGCCTTTCTCATCGTCCTCGGCGTCGTGATGAGCAGCTGGATGGTAGCGGCCCAACCGCCGCCCGGCGGAGGATTCGACTTCCCTGAAGAAGAGGAAGAGGCGCCAAGCTGGTCTGCCGATATCCGCGCGCAAGCGGTGGACATCGGCCTGGTTGTCGCGTTCAGCGCGCTCGCGTTCACGAGCTTCTTCCGCAAGAGCGTCACGCTCAAATACGTCACGCTGGTCGCGTCGGTGATCTACGTTGGCATCTGGAAGAGCACGTTGATCTCGATCGTCAACGTGTTTGGTCTTTTTGGCGGCAACCTGCCACCGTTCCGCTACAGTCTGGCCTGGTATCTCTTCGCCGCGATCGCGTTCGTCTCGACGATCTTGTGGGGTCGAGTGTACTGCGGCCGCATCTGCGCGTTCGGCGCGCTCACGCAGCTGATGGATCGCGTGCTGCCAGCGAAGTGGCGCGTTAATGTGCCGCGTACGCTCGAGCGCCGCGCGTCGTGGATCAAGTACGGCATCCTCGCCTTCGTCATCGTCTACTTCATCGTCACCGGCAATCCCGGGATCTATCCGTACGTCGAGCCGTTCTGGTTGTTTGGTCTTCACCTGCGAACACCAGTGCTGCTGACGATGCTCGTGTCGCTGCTGATCGCGACCGTCTTCGTACGCAATCTCTACTGCCGGTTCCTCTGTCCGCTCGGCGCGTTTCTCGGAATCCTGTCGAAGGTCACCGTCTTCCGCATCAAGCGGTGGTCGGAGTGCAAGACCTGCCGCATCTGCGAGAAGGCGTGCGAGTGGGGGGCGATCAAGGGGCCCGAGATCATCATGACCGAGTGCGTGCGCTGCGACGACTGCGAGCGGCTCTATGAGGACACGAAGAAGTGTCCTCATCACCTGATCATCATCAGGAAGGCCGACATCCTCGCCCGTCGCGCCCATTCGACTCCCTCCGGTCGCTCAGGGCAGGCGGCGTCGCCGACTCCTGCTTCGTGATCTATCCGTAGAGCGCACGCTTCAGCGTGCGCGGACCCGCGCCCAGCCTGCCGCCAAACCACGTGCACGGGTAGGCGGTCACCGCGAGCGCAATCGGATACCAATTCGGACCGAAATCGGCCTGAGTGATCGCGACGATCGCACCGGCCGTTCCCGCGGCGAGCCCGATCAAGGCCAGAACCATCACGTGGCGCATCGGAGTGTGTGGCGCGAGACGCGCCGTGATGAACCCGCCGAGCAGCGTGTAGACGATCCGATACGAGAGCGCGAGCGCGTTGAGATGGGTCTCCCACATGGGCTGTCCCCACGGTGGATAGACCTCGAGCATGTGCAGAACCTGGTCGGTTACGAGGGAAAGCACGACCACTGCAAGAAAGCCTGCGAACACCGCCCAAACGCTTTTGGCCATCTTCTGTCTCCTTCACCTGGTCCGGCTAAAGCCGGACACTACGTATTCACCTGTAGGTCGGAGCAGAAACGAAATTCTCGACATCGGCCAGGCCGTCCACAGGACGAGCCCTACAACAGACAGTCGCGAGCGCGCTGAGCGGGAATCCGGTGCCGCCACTCACGGCGCATCAGTTGGCGGCGAGCGTACGACCAGACGTCCTGCAAGCCCAGAGGACACCAACACATTGTTGGAGCCCGTGACGATGACGCCTTCCACGCCGTTCAGGCGTTCAATCAGCGCCATGCCTTTCTCAGGACCGAGGATAAAGATCCCTGTATCCAGCGCATCCGCGAGAGTCGCGGTACGCGCGACGATCGTGACGCTGCGGGAACCGGTCGCAGGCAGGCCGGTGTCGGGATCGATGATGTGGTGATAGCGATGGCCGTCCTTCATGAAGAAGCGCTCGTAGTCGCCAGACGTCGTGAACGCGGAATCGGTGAGATCCATCGCGGCGAAGCTGGTCCCTTCGGGGCCACGAGGATCCTGAATGCCCGCGCGCCAGGCACGGTCACCGCGCCGTCCGGCCACGTAGAGATCACCGCCTGACTGAATCATGAAGTCGTTGATCCCGCGGCCACGCAGAATCGCGGCCGCGCGATCGACGGCGTAGCCTTTGCCGATGCCGCCCAGATGCACGCGCATGCCCTTCTGTTTCAGGAATGCGGTGCTTTTCGCGACATCCACTTCAAGCTGCCGATAGTCGATGAGCGGCAATCGCGCCAGAACATCAGCGCGCGCCGGGATATTTCCGTCGAGATCGTGATCGAACTTCCAGAGACCGGACAACACACCAAACGTGACGTCGAACTTACCTTCGGTCCATTCGCTGGTCTGGCGAGCCATGCTGAGGACATCGAGCATGTCGCGACTGATGGGAACGGCCTTCTCGCCCGCCGCGCGATTGAGCTGCTCGACTTCGCTGCCCGGCTTCCACACGCTCATCAGCGCATCGAGCCGATCGAATTCGTCGAAGGCTTCTTCGAACGCAGCCAGGGCGGCGCGCTCGTCTGCCGTCCACGCCGTGAGGTGGACTTCTGAGCCCATGCTCACGCGTGAGCGCTCGACGATGGCCGCCACGCTCGTCGCCGGCGCGGATTCCGCCCGACAGCCGCTCAGGGCTGCCGCGCAGACGACGATGGCGAGGACTCGACCATGAATCACTTCACCACCAACCACCAACTACCAACCATCTAACAGCACAAACAGCGCGAGGGTCCGTGTCCTTCGGCCAGCACGCGGCCACTGGTGTCCGCGATGGTGACGGCGATCGCGCGACCGTCTTCGAGACGGAGCGTCAGCGGCTGACCAATCAGCGGTTCGAGATCGGCCGGTGTCTTCACCGACCCTTCGATGCGATGCACGCCCGGCACAGGCAGCCCGGAGTGATCGACAAATCCCTGATAGCGCGAGATGCGGTAGTGAACGTGCGGGATGGATTCGCCCTTGACCTCCAAATCCCCCACGCCGGCATATTCCTCGACCAACTTCATCATGCGTCTCGATCCTCCCACAACTAAGGCAAAATCTGCGCATGCGTGTGATGGTCCCCGTTCTCATACTCCTGGTCGTGCCGGTCTTATTGGCGCAAGAGAAGTCGGTCGAACAAGGCGTCTATACAGCCGCGCAGGCGGCGCGCGGTGCCAAGCTCTTCGAGAGCAACTGCACGACGTGCCATCGAGAACCGGGTGGGACGGCACCTGTGCTCGCCGGCGAGCGGTTCACGAAGACATTTTCGGACGCGACGCTGCAGGTGGTCTTCACCACGATCAAGACCACCATGCCGCGAAATGCGCCGGGGTCGCTGTCCGACGCCGAGTACGTCGATGTCGTCGCGCACCTGCTCAAGATCAACAGCTACGCCGATGGAATGAACGAGCTCGCGGTCGCAGATCTGCCCGGCATCAAGATTCCGGGACAGACTGGCAGCCTCGATTTCGCACTTGTCCAGGTCGTCGGGTGCCTGGCGCAGAACGGTCGTGTCTGGACGCTGAGCCGTGCCACCGAGCCGCTGCGCACGCGCGAGCCAGAGGCGCCCAAAGACGATGCGGTCGCGCAACTCGATGCGGCAACGCTGGGCGATCGCACATTCCGCTTGCAGCAGGTCTACGGTGCTCCGGCTGGATGGAAGGACCAGAAGGTCGTCGCGAAAGGCTTTCTCACCAAGTCCGGGAACGAAGATCGGGTGAATGTCACCTCGATGCGGACCCTGACGTCCACCTGCAACTAAGTTAAAATTCCTAGCCCTAAGTAGCGGCAATCACAGGGGAAAAAGCACGGATGACCAAGGGCCTCTGGGTGTTCCTCATCGCATGGATCGTCGTGCTGGCCACCGCCGCCGGCCAGGGTCAGAGCTCCGCCCATGGCTCGGGAGTGGGCTCAGCCCAGGGCAGGTCGGGGGGCACGGCGCAAGGCACGGCGCAGGGCACTGCCCAAGGCGCGACTTACGGCACCCTGATCAATCAGTACTGCGTTACGTGTCACAACCAGCGCGCGAAGACTGGTGGGCTGGCGCTCGACACGATGTCGCTGTCGGACATCCCCGCAGGCGCAGAAACCTGGGAGAAAGTCATTCGCAAGGTCCGCGGCGGTCAGATGCCGCCGGCCGGCATGCCGCGCCCGGCGCAGGCGTCCCTCGACGCCCTGGTCGCGCACCTTGAAACCTCGATCGACAAGGCCGCGTTCGCGTCACCGCATCTCCGGCACTCGTCGATTCATCGCCTCAACCGCTCCGAGTACGCCAACGCGATCCGCGACCTGTTCGCGCTGGACGTGGATGTCTCAGCATTGCTGCCTCCCGACGAGGAAGCCTACGGTTTCGACAACAACGCGACAGTGCTCAATATCTCCACGTCGTTGATGGAGCGCTATCTCTCCGCGGCCTGGAAGATCAGCAGCCTCGCGGTGGCGAGCCCGAAGATCACGCCCTCGCTCGAGACGTTCCGCGTGCGCGGCGATCTGTCGCAGCACGATCACGTGCCCGGCCTCCCGATGGGCACACGCGGCGGCATCACCATCGATCACTATTTCCCTGTTGACGGTGAGTACGTCATCAGCCCGCGCCTCTATCGCGAAACCGTCAACATCGTCCGCGGCCTCGAGCTCGAACACGATCTCGAAGTCACCCTCGACGGCCAGCGCATCGTGCTGGCGCGGTTCGGCGGACCGAAAGACGAGCAAGCGAATTATCTGCAGCCGTCGCTCGCCGGCGACGAAATGGAGAAGCGCTTCCAGAAGCGCCTGAAGATCACCGCCGGACCACACACGGTCGGCGTCGCATTCCTGAAGAAAAGCTCCGCGACGACAGTGGAGTTGTTGCAGCCATTCGAACGTGAGCGCCTCGATCCGATCACGCCGGTCGGAATACCCGAACTCGACAAGGTCACGATCGAAGGCCCGTTCAACGCGACTCGATCGGAGAGCGCGCCCAGCCGCGCGAAGGTGTTCACTTGTAAACCAGCGTCAGAACGAGAGGACGCGAACTGCGCTCGAACGATCCTCTCGTCGATCGCGCGACGCGCGTACCGCGGACCGGTCAGCGACGCCGACATGACGCGCCTCCTCGATTTCTACACGAAGGAACGCACGAGTGGCGGCGACTTCGACGCCGGCATCGAGGGCGCGCTGAGATTCCTACTCGTGCATCCGCGGTTCCTGTATCGCGTGGAGCAGGATCCCGCCAACATCGCTCGCGGCGCGACGTATCGCGTCAGCGATCTCGAGCTGGCGTCGCGGCTGTCTTTCTTCATCTGGAGCAGCATCCCGGACGATGAGCTCCTGACCGTCGCGACCGCAGGACGATTGAAGAATCCAGCCGTCCTCGAACAGCAGGTCCGGCGGATGCTGAAAGACGAACGGGCGCGTGCGCTGGGCAGCAACTTCGCCGGTCAGTGGCTATACCTGCGAAACCTGCGTGGGCTCCAGCCCGACGCCGACGTCTTCCCTGACTTCGATCACAACCTTCGTGAGGCGGTGCAGCGCGAGACCGAGTTGCTCTTCGAGAGCATCGTGCTCGAAGACAAACCAGTGACCACGCTGCTCAACGCCGACTACACGTTTCTGAACGAACGGCTGGCGCGCCACTACGGCGTGCCGAACGTCTACGGGACGCAGTTCCGCCGCGTCGCCGTGACGAACGAGGCGCGCAGGGGTCTGCTGGGTCACGCAAGCGTGCTGGCGTTGACGTCGCAGAACAACCGCACATCACCCGTGTTGCGCGGCAAATACGTGCTCACCAACATTCTCGGGACCCCGCCGCCGTCACCGCCGGCGGTCGTGCCACCGCTCGACGAGAACCCGGGAAAGGCCAAATCCATGCGCGATCGCATGGACGAGCACCGCAAGAGCCCGGCCTGCTCGGGGTGCCACAAACTCATGGATCCCATCGGGTTAGCCCTCGAGAACTTCGACGGTATCGGTCGTTGGCGGACGACCGATAACGGGGCGATAATCGACGCGGCTTCGCAATTGGCTGATGGAACGCCAATCGATGGCCCCGCGGCTCTGCGGCGGGCGATCTTGCGGAACCCGGACATGTTCGTGCGGAACACGACCGAGATGCTGCTGTCGTACGGCATCGGGCACGGCATCGAGTACTACGACATGCCGTTCGTGCGCGCCATCGTCAGGGACGCGCAGCGTTCCGGGTACTCGTTCTCGTCGCTCGTGCTTGGCATCGTGAAGAGCGCACCGTTCCAGTCCAGGAGGTCCGAGTCATGATCGTGACGAAGAAGGCCATTCCCCGCCGAACCGTCCTTCGAGGCCTCGGCGTGACCGTCGCGCTGCCGCTTCTCGACAGCATGGTGCCCGCAGCGAAAGCGCTGGCCGACACGCCGGCGGCGCCGCTCTCGCGCTTTGGCTTTGTCTACGTGCCGCACGGCTCGATCATGCGAGAGTGGACGCCTGCACAAGAGGGCGCCAACTTCGAGTTCTCACAGATCCTCCGGCCGCTCGAACCATTCCGGAAAGACCTGACCGTTCTTAGCAATCTCTCGAACTACGGCGAGAACGGTCACTCGGTCAGCTCCGCGATGTGGCTCAGCGGAACGTTCCCCGCCAAGGGCAGCGTCATCAAGCTCGGGACGACCGCCGATCAATACATCGCCAGGAAGATTGGGCAGGAATCGACGTTCCCGTCGATGGAGTTCGCGACCGAGGATCACTCGAGTCATCTGGGCAGCTGCGCCGGCGACTTCCTCTGCTCGTACATGAGCACGATCAGCTGGGCGTCGGCGTCACAGCCGCTGCCGATGGAGATCAACCCGCGCGTCGTGTTCGAACGCATGTTCGGCGGCGACCGCGCGACACCGGCCGAGCGCCGCGCTCGTCTCGAGCGCAACACCAGCATCCTCGACGCAGTGATGCAGAGCGCGAACGAGTTGAAACTGCAAGTCGGCCCGCGCGATCGCACACGCGTCGCTGAATACATGGACAACGTTCGCGAGATCGAGCGGCGCATCGTCCAGGCGGAGAAGCAGCGCAACGAAACGGGCATCGAAGCACCTCCGACGCCTGTCGGCATCCCGGAGAACTGGGAAGAGCACGTGATGCTGATGTTCGACCTGATGCATCTGGCCTTCCAAGGCAACCTGACTCGAGTGACCTCGTTCATGTTGGCGCGCGAGCTGAGCACGCTCAGCTACCCGCAGATCGGCGTGGCCGATGGTCATCATCCGGTCTCGCACAACAACAACATTCCCGAGCAGGTGGCGAAGAAGATCAAGATCGACATCTATCACCTCGATCTCTTCTCGCAGTTCCTCGACAAGCTGAAGGCGACGCCGGATGGCGATGGCTCGCTCCTCGATCATTCGCTGTTCCTGTATGGCAGCGGCATGACCAACGGCAACGCGCACGATCACGAGAACCTGCCGACGCTGCTCGTCGGCGGCGGGGCGGGTACACACAAGGGCAACCGCCACATCCGGATGGCGAAGAGCACGCCGCTGTCGAACCTGATGATCTCGTTGATGGACAAGGCCGGCTACAACACGGACACGTTCGGTCAGAGCTCCGGCCGAGTGGAAGTCTAGACTGACGATGAGATTGACGATTGACGAGGGTCGATTGACGAAGTGGGCCTCGCGTATCACGTTCGTCGCCATTCTTGCCGCGGCCGTCTCGACGGTGGCCGTCACGACGGCTCGCGCTCAAGCGGATCTGCGTCTCGTCACCGCGCTCAAGAACCAGCAGTCCACAGCGGCGCGTGCGCTCATCAAGCAACGCATCGACGTGAACGCACCGGACGCTGACGGATCGACGCCGCTGCAATGGGCGGCGCACTGGAACGATCTCGAGATGGTGAAGGCATTGCTCGCCGCAGGAGCGAAGCCGACCGTCGCGAATCGTTATGGCGTGACGCCGCTTCATGAAGCCGCCACGATCGGCAGCGCCTCGGTCCTCAGCGCACTGCTTCGCGCCGGCGCGAAGCCAGACGCCGCCTATGGTGAGGGTGAAACGGCGTTGATGCTCGCCGCCCGCTCGGGAAATTTTGATTCGGTGAAGCTGCTTCTCGAAGCGAACGCCGACGTCAACACCGCAGAGAAGTTTCGCGGCCAGACCGCGCTGATGCTCGCGGCAAACGAGAACCACGCTGCGGTGGTGAAAGCGCTGCTTGCCGCAGGCGCTCGGCCCAATACACGTTCGGTCGAATACACGTTTCAAAAGCTGACCGGAGGCGCGGGCGGGATCATCCACGATCGCCCCCAGGGCGGAATCACCGCGTTGATGCTGGCCGCGCGCCAGGGCGCGATCGAAGCAGGCACGGCACTCGTCGTGGGCGGCGCCGATCTGACGCTGGAAGAACCCCAATACGGGTTCACCGCGATGCAGACCGCGATCTTCAACGGTCACTACGCGTTCGCGAAGATGCTGATCGAGAAAGGCGCACCGGTCAACGATGGCTCGCTGTACATCGTCATCGAAATGCGCAATCTCGCGAAGTACACCAACCGGCCGAACCCATCCGAGACCGAGAACGGTGTCAGCCATCTCGACGTCCTGAAACTGCTCGTCGAGAAAGGCGCTGACGTCAACGCCCGGTACACAAAGACGGTTCCTCCGCGCCAGGCGCAAGGCAATATCAATGTCGCGCCCGGATCGACGGCCTTGTATCGGGCTGTCCGATCGATCGACCTCGCGTCAGTGAAGTTGCTGGTTGATGCCGGAGCGAATCCGTCGCTGGCGCTCATCGACGGCTCAACACCGTTGATGGCAGCGGCGGGACTCGGCGCGCCGCGAGGCGGCGACGAAGAAGTGACTGAAGCCGGCGATCGCAACGACCCGGTTGATGTGATGAAGCTGCTCGTGGACAAGGGGGCCGACGTCAACGCCGTGAACGATCAGGGCATGACGCCGATGCACTACGCCGTCCAGCGCGGCGTCGATCGCATCATCGAGTATCTGGCCAGCAAGGGCGCGCGATTTGATGTGAAGAACAAGCAGGGCCGGTCAGCTGCGGATCTTGCCCGGGGCAAGACGGCGACTCTCGTCAAGCAGTTGTCTCAGCAATAACCCGCGCACGCTAACGCGTGCGCTCTACGAAGACACGCTCAACAAAACTTTCAGGACTGACTTCGCTTGGGCGCGCTCGAGCGCTTCGAGACCCTTCGTCAGATCGTGGCGTTCGGAGATCAGCGGCTTCACATCGACCTCGCCACGTTCGAGCGCGTCGAGCGCACGATCGAACGGTCCGCAGCGCGATCCGATCAGTGTCACTTCGTCGATGACGAACGGTGCCCACGCCAGTGTCTGCGTCCCGGCAACCGTCGTCTTCAAGACGATCGTGCCGCGCGGCCGCACCAGCCGCAGGCCTGTGGGCAGCCCGGTCTCCGAACCCGTGCAGTCCACCACGATATCGGCCGACCGATCGTCGATGGGATCCGATAGCAACGCCGCGTCGATGCCGAGCGCCTTGAGCAGCGCCAACTTCGGCGGATGCTTGCCGACGACCGTCACACGACTCGACAGTCGCGCGAGCACCTGCGCACACAGATTGCCAAGACGGCCGTCGCCGAGGACGATGACGCGATCGGTGCTCTTGATCGACATCTGGGCCGGAATCTGAAACGCTGCGGCCACGGGCTCGGTGAACACGGCGATGTCGTCGGGCAACGAGTCGGGCACAGCGTGCAGGTTGCGCTGGGGTACGGCGATCAAATCCGCGAACGCACCGTCGTGATTCAGGATGCCGATGACCGTGCGGTTCGGACAGTGCGTGTTCAGCCCCTTGCGACAGGTCTCACACGTCCAGCATGCGCAATTGATTTCACCGACCACACGACGGCCCGCAAGCGGACCTGATTCCGCGACGCCAACGAACTCGTGACCGAGTACGCCGCGGAAGCCCATGTAACCCTTGATGAGTTGAAGATCGGTTTCGCAGATGCCCGCGCAGTTGACCCGCACGAGCACCTCCCCCGCTGCGGGATTAGGGGAGGGCCTGGACTCCTGAAGCGTGACGCGATCGTCGAGCACAATGGCGCGCATCGACGTGTGGGGCTCGCGTTAGTGGGAGGGTTCCTTCGCGCCTTCGGCGCCGCCCTCGTGTGACTCGCCTTCGTCAACTTTGAGCAGGGCCGGAGGCCTCGGCTGACGCCGCGCAAACCCGGCACCGGCGGCACCGCCCGGATACGTTCCCAGGCCGCGCGACAGGTAATCGGTCATCGTCAGACCGAGCAGAATCGCCAGAAAGAAAAATGCGGTTCCAACGAACAGCTTCGTCAGCTTACTGCTGTACTTCGCGTGCATGAAGAACAGGATGACGAGCGTCGCCTTGGTGATGGCGATGCCGATGGCGACCGGAAAGTTCAAGACGCCGAAGTTGTGCGTCGCCACTTCGACGGTGACGACCGTGAACACCATCAGCGCGCCGAAGATCGTGTAGTACAGGCTTTTTGGTGCGACGTGTGCCATGAGCGCGCCCTATCCGACTGGTACGTGGGCCCTGTCCACGAGATACAGCAACGGGAACAGGAAGATCCACACGATGTCAACGAAGTGCCAGTAGAGACCGCTCATCTCGACCGGCGTGTACCACTCGGGCGAGAAGCGGCCCTTGTGCGCCATCCACGCGATCACGCTGAGCAGCCCGAAGCCGATCAACATGTGCGTGGCATGCAGACCGGTCATCAGGAAGTACAACGAGAAGTAGATCTGCACCTGTGGCGCATGCGGGCCAGGGAACGCGAAGTTCGATCCAGGCACGTGGTGGTGCGTGAACTTCTCCGCGTACTCGAAGTACTTGATGATCAAGAAGACGAGGCCAAGCGCCATCGTCAGAATCAGCCAGACGAC
Source organism: Acidobacteriota bacterium (assembly GCA_046765795.1). Classification (GTDB taxonomy): domain Bacteria; phylum Acidobacteriota; class Vicinamibacteria; order Vicinamibacterales; family UBA2999; genus Gp6-AA40. The sequence goes on from JBKPRH010000463.1 coordinate 22,497, forward strand.
GGTCGCGCGCCGCAGTCCCGTCTGTGCAGAGCGAACGGCTAACGCCATCGTCAAGCTGCTGCCGATCAGCACGACGGTGTTGATCGTGCCGAGCGTCAGATTCAGCTGATAGCTGCCCTCGGCCCACGCCTCGGGATACCAGACGCGATAGAGCATGTAGGCGAGGAACAGCCCGCCGAAGAACAACACCTCGGTGATGAGGAACATCCACATCCCGAGCGTGGCCGCTTCGTGCTGCTGCTCCAGCGAGTCGAAGTGGTGCTGAAGGTCCGGATGATGGTGCGCGTGTGCGTGCGCGTCGTGATCGCCGTGCGCCGTGATTGCCGCCTCAGCCAACTTTGACCTCCCGCAATGTGTATTCGTAGGCGTCCTCGGTAACCACCGGCTGGGTCTCAAAGTTGTGCGGCAACGGCGGCGACTGCGTCGTCCATTCGAGTCCGGTCGCGTGCCACGGATTCGCGCCAACGCGCTCGCCTTTGAACAGCGAGGCCACAAGGTAGATGCCGATCAGCAGGTAACCAACCGCCAGGATCGAGGCACCCGCCGAGGAGAGCACGTTCAGCACCTGATATTCGGGCGGGTAGACGTGGTAGCGGCGAGGCATCCCCAGATACCCGAGGATGAACTGCGGTCCGAAGGTCAGGTTGAATCCGGCAAACACGATGATGGTGGCGACCTTGGCCCAGATGTCCGAATACATCCGTCCGGTCATCTTCGGCCACCAGTAGTGGAGGCCCGCGAAGTAGCCCATGAT
>JBKPRH010000464.1:0-23212 GCA_046765795.1 Acidobacteriota bacterium
TTCATCGTCGGCGTCGTTCAGAGCCGACAGGGTAGCGCGCTGCTGCCGTCACTGCTGACTGTGGGATACATCGCGCTGATGTTCGCGGTCGTTCGTCCGGTCGTCGTGCGTTGGTGCCGGCGGCTCGACGCTCACGCGATCGATCGTGACGTCATCGCGGCCGTCATCGTCCTGGCACTTGTCTCGGCGCTGATCACCGAGTGGATCGGCATTCATGCCATCTTCGGTGCGTTTCTGATGGGCGCCGTGATTCCGCATGACAGCCGTCTCGCACGAGCGCTCGAAGATCGAATCGAGAACCTGGTCACGATCCTGCTGCTGCCGGCATTCTTCGCATTCGCCGGCATGCGGACGGAGATCGGGTTGATCGCGAACGCGCCGGGCTGGCTGACCTGTGCGGCGATCATCGGGCTGGCCACGTTCGGCAAGTTCGGAGGGACGTTTGCGGCGGCACGCCTCGCCGGCCATGAATGGCGGACAGCCACGAGCCTCGGCGTGCTGATGAACACACGCGGGCTGATGGAGCTGATCGTCCTGAACGTCGGCCTCGATCTCGGTGTGATCACGCCGACGCTGTTCACCATGATGGTGGTCATGGCGATCGTGACCACGATGGCGACGACGCCGCTACTCGGGGTGCTGGTGCCCGAGGCGACACTGCGGCGTGCTAGCATCTCGCCTCAGCCATCGGGCTCATAGGAGACTGTCCATGCGCACATTCACCGCCCTCGTGGTTGTCCTCACTGCGTCTATCGCATCCGCGCAGACGCGTTCGGTCTTCATCGAAGAGCTGACCTGGCCGGAGATCAAGGAAGCGCAAGCTGCGGGAAAGACATCCGCGGTCATCGTCGCCGGCGGGATCGAGCAGAACGGGCATCACATGGCACTCGCCAAGCACAACGTGATCGCCCGATATGTCGGCGGACAGATTGCCGAACGATTAGGGAACGCGCTGGTCTATCCGGTCGTGCCGTTCTCGATGGCCGGTGACCCAATTGAGAAGACGGGCCACATGCGGTTGCCCGGGACGATCTCGCTGCCCTCCGAGGTATTCCTCGGCGTGATCCGCGGCGTGGCACTCAGTGCGATCTCCGCGGGTTTCAAGAACGTCTACGTGCTGGGTGATCACGGCGGCGGACAGTCGGAACTCCGTCTCGCGGCAGAGACGCTTGATGCCGATTGGCGCGGCAAGGGAGTTCACGTCTATTACATTTCGAACGCGGGCGCGGGGCAGAGCGTGAACGCTTACCTCAAGGAGAAGAAGATCGCGCCCGGTGGTCACGCTGGCGTGGCCGAGAGCGCGCAGGTGATGTTCCTCGATCAGCAGAAGTTGATGCGCAAAGACAAGTACGCGGTGGCCGCTGCGGGTCCCGAGAGCGTGACCGGCACCAATGGTGATCCGGCGCTGGCGACCCCCGAGATGGGCAAGATCTTTCTCGACATGAAAGCCATGGATGCTGTCGAGCAGATCCGCAAGGTGACGACGGCGACGAAGTGATGCGCACTCGGCTTCAGATCGGGTTCCTCGCGCTCGCGCTCGCCGCAGCGTCGGCTGTCATCAACGCGCAGGAGTGGCCGCGCTTTCGCGGCGACGATGCGGGCGTGGCGCCGGACGACCCGGCACTGCCGGACACGTGGTCGCAGACCGAGAACGTCGTCTGGACGAGAGCGATCCCTGGCATCGGCTGGAGTTCGCCGGTTGTCTGGGGCGACCACGTCTTCGTGTCAACGGTCGTCAACACGACGCAGCAGGAACCTCCGAAGCCAGGCTTCTATCTGGGTGACTGGCCGGCCTCGTCTGCACCGCATCGATGGATGGTCTACGACATCGATTTCCGTACCGGTGCGGTGCGATGGGAACGGGAAGTCAGCAGTGTCCCGCCGGGCAAGGCGAAGCATCTGAAGAACAGTTACGCGTCGGAGACAGCCGTCACCGATGGTGAACGCGTGTACTTCTACTTCGCCAACGCGGGCATCTTTGCGTTCGACTTGTCGGGCAAGCCTGTCTGGTCGAAGTCGATCGGCCCGTTCAAAACGCGGAACAACTGGGGCACCGGCGCCTCGCCCGTCCTGCATCGCGACCGCATATACGTCGTCAACGACAACGACGAGCAGTCGTTTGTCGCGGCGTTCGACAAACGCACGGGCGCTGAAGTCTGGAAGGTCGAGCGGAAGGAAGGGACAAACTGGACGTCGCCGTTCGTCTGGGAGAACGAGCAGCGCACGGAGCTCGTGACATCGGGATCGGATCGTGTGCGCTCGTACGATCTGTCAGGGAAGCTGCTGTGGGAGTTCTCGGGGATGTCGTCGATCAGCATCCCGACGCCGTTCGCGCGGCACGGGTTGCTCTACATCAGCTCCGGCTATATCGCCGACCCGCAGCGGCCGGCGTATGCGATTCGCCCGGGTGCGTCGGGAGATATCTCGCTCAAGCCCGGTGAAACGACCAATCAGTTCATCGTGTGGTCGTCGCCAACCGGCGCGCCATACAATCCCACGCCGATCGTCTACGGCGACGTCTACTACACGCTCTTCGATCGCGGCTTCTTTACCAGCCACGATGCGCGCACCGGCAAGGAGATCTACGGACGCCAACGCATCACAGCTGAGGCGAGCGGATTTACCTCGTCGCCGTGGGCGTACAACGGCAAGATCTTCGCGATGAGCGAAGAAGGCGACACCTACGTGATTCAGGCAGGGCCGGAGTTCAAGGTGCTCGGCAAGAATTCGCTGAACGAGATGACGCTGGCGACGCCGGCGGTGTCGCGCGGCAGCCTTATTGTGCGTACGGCATCGAAGCTGTATCGCATTTCGAAGGGAACAACGAAATGAAACGCAAAGGCTCGGCGGTTTGGAAGGGCGGTCTCAAAGACGGCAAGGGCACGGTGTCGACTGACAGCGGCGTTCTGTCGAACACGCAGTATTCATTTAGCACACGATTCGAGGACGGCAAAGGCACGAACCCTGAGGAGCTGATCGCGGCGGCGCACGCTGGCTGCTTCTCGATGGCGCTTTCGGCGCAGTTGGGCAATGCCGGCATGACGGCTGAGAGCATTGCGACAACGGCGACGGTCAATCTCGAGAAGACCGACGCCGGCTTCACGATCACGGCCGTGCATCTCGACGTCAACGCGAAGATCCCCGGTGCCGACAAAGCCGCGTTCGATACAGCGGCGAACAATGCCAAGGCCGGCTGTCCCGTGTCGCGCGTCCTCAACGCGACGATCACGATGAACGCGACGCTCGAGGCCTGAGCTCATGCCAATGCCCACCTTCGCGAAGCTGAATCTCAAGGACCAGACGGAGATCATCGTCTTGAATGCGCCGGCGAGCTTTGAGCCGGAGTTGAAGGCGCTGAAGGACGTCACGGTTCGCCGCGATGCGAAGGGCGGCGTCATCGACTTCTCACTCGCGTTCGTCACGACGCAGAGAGAAGTCGACACCCTTGGTCCGCAGGTAGCGAAGAAGGCCAAGGGCGATGCGGTTGTCTGGTTCGCGTACCCGAAGGGTTCGTCCAAGAAGTACACGAGCCAGATCAATCGCGACAACGGCTGGGCCGTGATGGGGAAGGCCGGCTTCGAACCGGTCCGCATGGTGGCGATCGACGAGGACTGGTCGGCGCTGCGTTTCCGTCGTGTCGAATTCATCAAGACGATGAATCGGCCGGAGGAAGTGCGGCTGACGAAAAAGAAAAAATAGGTGTTGCCATGAAGATTCTCGTGGTCGCCGTCGTAACCCTCGTGCTCGGTGCACCACTGGCTGCACAGTGGCTCGAACACAAGACGCCAGGCATCCCTCGCACACCTGACGGCAAAGCGAACCTCACGGCTGCGGCACCGCGCACGCCCGACGGCAAGCCCGACTTCTCGGGACTGTGGACGAAGTTCTCGCCAAAGTACGCACGCAATGCCGCGGCGGATCTGAAGCGCGAGGAGATCCGCCCGTGGGCGCGTGAAGTCGTTGACGCGCGGCGAGAGAACCTCGGCAAAGACGGCATGCAGATCCGCTGTCTTCCGCTCGGCCCGGCGTATCCCACCTCTGGGGACTCCACCGGCTCGGAGATGGTTCGCATCGTTCAGACGCCACAACTGATCGTGATGCTCAACCCCGATCTCACGTATCGCCAGATCTGGATGGACGGCCGGACGCTGGAGACAGATCCAAACGTTTCGTGGATGGGGTACTCAGTCGGCCGTTGGGAAGGCGACACGCTGGTCGTCGAGAGCTACGGCTTTCACACCGGCACGTGGCTCGATCGCGACGGGAATACCCATAGTGACAAACTGCGATTGACCGAACGGTACCGTCGTCCGAACTTCGGCACGCTCGACGTCGAAGTGACGTTCTCCGATCCTGAAGCCTATACACGGCCCTGGACCGCGAAGGTCTCAGCGCAGTACACCGCGGATACCGAGATGCTCGAGTGGGTGTGCAATGAGGGCGCGGGCCGCAGTCTGAATCACTGGGTCGGGACAGCGTCCGACGATCGCAAGAACGAAGTACAAGTCTCTCCGCAGGTGCTGTCGCGATACGTCGGTACCTACATCGAGCAAGCGCCGTACTGGCGGGGCGTACAGATCGTTGGCGCGGCGGTCCCGTCAGGGCGCACGGTCGTCATCACGGTGGCTAACGGCAAGCTCGTCGGCAACATGGACGGTCGAGGCGAGCAGGTATTGATTGCGACGTCTGAGACGGAGTTCTCAGGACTCTATGGTCTGGGCGTCGAGTTCATTGATGCTGGTAAGGGCGGTCTCTACGTGAAGCACGTGTCCGGCAACTACCGCTTCGCGCGAAAATAGATAACTGAGGGCTCCCTTAACTACCCCAAGACATACACGCGGCCGTCCTGCGATCCGATGACGAGCCGCCCCGCGGCAACCGCCGGCGACGCCGTGAGCGCGGATCCGGCGTCGAACTCAAACACCTTCTTGCCGCTCTGCGCGTCGAGCACATAGAGACGTCCATCGCTCGAGCCGATGTAAACGCGTCCGCCGACAATCACCGGTGACGAGTCCACACGTGCACGTGTCGCAAACGTCCATGCGGCCTTGCCGGTCGTGACATCGATCGCGTGAACCGACTTGTCGCGCCCGCCGAGGATGATTCGTCCATTGCTCAGCGCTGCCGAGGAGTAGAACGGGAATCGACGTTCGGTATCCGCATAGCGCCACAGCAATTTGCGCTGCTGCAGATCGAATGCGAGCACCTCGTTGTTGAATGTCCCGAAGTAGGCGCGCGTGCCGTCGATGAGCGGGGAGGCGCCCGTGTAGGCCCCGGAGTCGATGCGATACGCCTCTTTGCCATCCGCGATGCGGATCGCGCGCAGGATCGAGTCGCAGCCGGCGATGAAAGCGAGCCCGTCCTGAACCGCCGGTGTGGCGTGCACCATCCCGTTGGTCATCGCTTTCCATTTGAGCTTGCCGGTCATCGGCTCGAAGGCGTAGAGGCTGCCGTCGTACGAGCCGACGAGCACCGCACCGTCGGAGACAACCGGCGACGACTTCACCTCTGACGCGGTCCGGTAGGTCCACAGCGGCTTGCCGTCGGCGATGTTGACCGCATGTACCAGACCGCCGAGATCGCCGATGTAGACCGCCGAGTTGGTGACGGTCGGTGACGACTCACCAATCAGGTTGCCGGTCGCGTATTTCCATTTCAGCTTGCCGGAGGCGAGGTCGAGGGCGAGGAGATCGCCGTTGCCGCCGCCCACGTAGACGACACCGTTGGCAATAGCGGCCGACGAGTCGATCAGATCGCCGACGTCGTAGGTCCAGAGCACCTTCAGCGTCGGCGGAAGCGTCGAGGAGGAATTGCCGGTCAGCCGCGGCGTTCCACGAAACTGCCGCCACTCATCGGCAGGCGCCGCCACAGGCGAGGGCTGCGCACGAAGAGCGGCGACCGAGAGAACCAGGATCAGCGCGACGTACCGGGGCATGGGTCTATTTATTGGCGATCGCGAAGAGCTGACTCCGGTTATTGATGAAGAGCACGCCATTCGCCGGCACGATCGTTCCGTACACGGCGCTGCCCATGTTCATCTCGGCGAGCAGCTTCTTCTCCTTGCCGTGCGCCATCACCACGACGTCGCCGTCTTCGTCGCCGAGGTAGACCTTACCGTCGATCAGGAACGGTGATGCCCAGACGGCCGCCAGCAGGTCGTGGTTCCAGTACTCCTGGCCCGTCTTCGCGTCGATGCAGTGGAGATAGCCGCTGAAGTCCGAGACGTAGACCAGGCCGTCTGCGACGGCGGCTGTCGAGATCGACCGGCGAATCTTGTCGAAGTGCCAGATCTGTCCCGTCTTGGTGATGTCGCCACGCTTGGTCGCGTCGATCGCATACATGTGGCCGACGCCTTCACCGTGCTCCGGGTCTTGACCGTTGGCGATGTAGACGACGTTCTGATAGATGACCGGCGTCGCGATGAGCTCGTTACGAGTCCGCGGCCATGTCGCGTCCTTCGGGTTTGTGTCGAACTCCCACAACTTCTTCCCGGACTCTGCCTCGTAGCCGCGCACCCAACCATCACCCTGCGCCGACACGACCTGCATGACGCCGCCAATGGTGCCGACTGCCGGCGTGGACCACTGACCGTGCAGGATGCGGTCCTCGACCGAGTTGTCTTCCCACACCAGCTTCCCGGTGTTCTTGTTGAGCGCAATGATCGACGGCGCCCGGGGCGACGGGATGTGCACGTGGCTTTCATCCTGGCCGTTCGACGTGCTCACGTAGATCAGGTCGCCCATGATGACGGGCGACGAGTTCGACATGTTGTGCGGGTAGGAGCCCACCTCCTCGATCATGTCGAACTGCCAGATGATGTCGGCGTCGTTCTGTCCCGTCAGCTTCTCGTCTTTGAACGGGCCATTGTTCTCATTGTCACGGAAGCCCTGGGTGTCGAGGCAAATCACCACGCCGCGATTGCTGACGTAGTAGAGCTTCTTGCCCTCAACGAGCGGTGAGCTGGCGACGCCCTGGAACGGCCAGTCGTTGGCGCGTCCAGCCTCGAGCTTCGGATGCGTCTGCTGCCACATGAACTGACCGTCGGATTCGCGGAAGGCCATGAGCACGCCGCGGTCGCCGCCCTGCTTCGGATCGCGCGCCAGTTCGTTGTTCGTCCCGACAAACACCATCCCGTCGGCGACAACTGGATTGCCGTAGCTCTGCGATCCGAGCTCGGCCACCCACTTGATGTTCTTCTTGGTCTTCACGTCCCACTCGGTCGGGACGTTCTTCATGTTCGAGACCTGATTGCGGTCGGGAGTGCCGCCCCACATCGGCCAGTTGCCGGTACCAGGATCGGAAGCTCGGAGCTGCACCACGCCGATACCAATCAGCGCGACGAGTACGAATGCGACGTTCGAAATCGATGGTCTCATCGTCAGTTTTTGGTCAGAGAGAAGTTGTCGAGATACGCGCCGAACGGCGCGTTGATGAAGAGGCCAGGCGCACCCTGCCGGTTGCCGATCGGGTCCAGCATCTCGATCATCCAGTCGGCGGGTTCGGGATCGCCGACCGCCCATGCCTTGCCCTGTGCGCGGACCTGCCCATTCGGCATGTTTTCGACGCGCAGCTTGAGCCGATACCACGCGTTCGGTTTCCACGCGAATGCCTTCTTCGGGGTCCGCTGCGTTTCGGGTTCCCACGGTTCGATCTTCAATTGCTGCGAGGTGCCGTAGAGCACGAGCGAGTAGCGCTGCGCGGTGATGCCGATGTCGGCCATCTGCCGGCGTCGCTCGTTCGATCGGACATCGGCCTGGAACGTGTAGTTCGACCAGTTCGGCGGACCGATGAAGGTGCGGCCTCGCTGAAAGATCGTGTCGAGCGGTTCTTTCTGCAGAACCTTCTGCCCATCGAGCGTCGCGACGACGAGCCGCCCGGGAACGGTGTTGGACCAACCGGGAGGAATCGAGCCGTCCGCATAACTGTCGAAGCCTTCGGTCCACGGCAGCGGATGCGCCACACGCGCGCGAGCTTCGCCGCTCAGATTTCCAACGGTGGCTGTGATCACGCCGGCCTGCTGCACGGGCTTGTTCGCGATCGTGACGACGCCGTTTGCGACCGTGCCTTCGAGACCCTTGAGTGCCCACGTCGCGCCGGTCTCTTCACGAACGAACCGGCCATTGGCATCGAAGAGACGTGCGTGCAGCGTGACCGACTGGCCCGGATCGAGATTCAACTCGGTGGGTGAGACCTGCAGATACGTCGGCTGCCCGGCTGTTGCTGCCGCTGGTTCATCCAGCGCGAACCCGGTGGGCGACGTCGGCTTCCGTGAGCCGATCGCGTAGATCGCGTCGCTCGACATGAAGAAGATGCGCCCGCGCGAGATTGCCGGATTGCCGAGAATCTGCTCCGGCGTGCCTTCCGAACCGCAGCAGCTGTTGGTGCTGTTCGGCAGTTCCACCTTGCTCAGGACCTCGCCCTTGTCAGCGCCAGGTCTCACGATGAAGAAGACGCCGCCGTCGGTGCCGACGTAGAGCTTGCCATCGGCGAGAACAGGTGAGGCCTTCTGCGCGGACCCGAGCGCCATGCTCCACAGCTCCTTGCCGCTCGCGGTGTCGAAGGTGCGCAGCGTTGACCCGTTGTCCAGTTGGTAGAGACGGTTCCCGTCCACGATCGGCGACGAGTAGCTGAACTCGATGCCCTTCGTCGCCCACTTCGTCGTCTTGAGGTCGCCGGATTGCGCACCGTCGAGCGCGGCGATGATACCGAGCTCAACACCCTCGAGGTTTTCGTCGCCATGCGACAGGAATACTGTGTTGCCGCTGACCGCGACGCCGGTGTTGATGGCGCGCTTGGAGAGAGGCAGACTCCACACTTTCTCGCCGGTGTTCACCTTGATGGCGTGCACGCCGCCATCACCGAGCCCGTCGATGAGCAGACGCATGCCGTTGATCGTGGCGATGACCGGCGGCGCATACGCCGTGTCATACGGACGCCCACCAGGGTTGGAGACGTAGATCACATCGCCGGTGCGTTTGTTGAGCGCGATGAATCGATGTCCGCGTCCGGCAGCCGATCCCCAGTTAGATACTGCGGCGCTCACGATCACCAAATCGCCATCGACCACCGGCGACATCGTCCGGCCACCATGTGTCGTAAAGGCGGCATACTCCTCACCGAACGATCGGTCCCAGAGCAGCTTGCCTTCGGGGCTGAGCGCGAGCACCTGCGCACCACCGCTCAGCGCGTAGATGTTGCCTGTCTCGGGATCGGCCGCCGGCGAGGCCCACGCGATGCGGTGCGCAGGCACGTCGCTTTGAAAGAGATTGAACCTGTATTCCCAGACGGTCTTTCCCGTGTCGGCGTCGAGCGCCAGAACGCGTTCCTGCAACTGCGGGCCCCGGCCAACCGGTTGCTGGACGTAGACGCGATTGCCCATGACGATCGGCGTCGAGCGGCCGCCGCCGGGCACACGCCACAGGAAGTTCTCGCCGTTCAGTTTCCACGTGCTGATCAGCCCCTTCTCGACGGAGATGCCGTCGCGATTGGGGCCGCGCAGCTCAGGCCAGTCGCCGGCCCGCACCTTACGCGGGCTTTGAGCAGGAAGTGAGACGCACAGTCCGGCGACGATCGCCGCGACCAGGCAAGTTCTCTTCAACATGAACACCCTCGACTAGTTCCGCTGTGGCCCGCTCCGCGAGCCACGGCGCGACAGCCATATCTCGATACGCCGCACTGGCTTATCAGTGCTTACGGGCAGAGTTCAGGGCCAGTTTAGCGCGACCGACAAGAACCGCGTGCATAATTGACGGCCATGACAATACGTCGGTTGTACGGGTCCGGTCGCATTATTTCCGCGTTTATATTCCTGCTCGCACCGGCCGTTGCGAAGGGGCAGGATCCGGCCGCGACGTTTCAGTTGCCTCCGGTGATCGTGACCGCGCAGAAAGAAGCGACCCAGGCACAGGAACTGCCGGTGAGCCTGACCGCGTTCACCGAGCAGACCGTACGGGACTCGGGCGCCAGAGTCTTGAGCGATCTCGTCGCACCGAACGTCTATTTCACCGAGTTCACTGCCCGCAAGTTGAGCAACCCACGCTTCCGCGGCATTGGTGCCAGCCCGGCCAACCCGGCCGTGGCGACCTACTACGACGGCGTCCCACAGCTCAACGCGAACACGTCGAGCATCGATCTCCTGGACGTCGGACAGGTGGAATATGTCCGTGGCCCGCAGAGTACCTTGTTTGGACGCAATGCGATCGGGGGACTGATCAACGTGACGAGCGCGCGGCCGCCGCTTTCCGGATGGACCGGCAGCCTGTCGGTGCCGTTCGCCAACTTCTCATCGCGCGAGGTGCGTGGCAACATCGCCGGCCCGGTCGTTGACGGCAAGCTCGGCGTCGCGGCCGCGATTCAATACGGCCAGCGCGACGGCTTCACGGTCAACGACCTGACCGGCAACGACGTGGATTCACGTGAGGGATTCAGCGCGAAGGGGCAGGTGCTCTGGACGCCGAACCGCAACTGGGAGACCCGCGTGATCGTCAACGGCGAGCGGGATCGCGACGGGGATTATGCACTGAGCGATCTCGGCGGCCTGCGCGTCAACCCGTATCACGTCATGCACGACTTCGAGGGGCACACCAATCGCAACATCTTCGGCACGACGATCCTCAATCGCCATGAGAGCACGCGTTTCAGTGTGACCTCCACGACGGGCTTCCTGAAGTGGACGACGGAGGACGCCACCGATCTCGACTACACGCCGTTGCCGCTAATCGTGCGGAGACACAACGAGGAGAGCTTCCAGTTCACGCAAGAGGTGCGCCTCGCGTCCGCGCCGAACGCCGCGGTTCGACTCTCAGACGGCGCCGCGCTCAAGTGGCAGACGGGTGTCTTCCTGTTTACACAGAACTACGAGCAGAACGCCGTCAACACACTCGCGCCGTTCACGTTCTCGCCGTTCATCACATTTCCTCTCGCGCTCACGTTGCCGGACGCTGAACTCGACGACTTCGGGATCGGGGTCTATGGGCAGGGCACCGCGACGATTGGCAATCGTCTCGATTTGACCGCCGGCGTACGCGTGGACAACGAACAGAAAGACGCGTCGATCAGCACCTTCTTCACTCCGCAGATCGCACCGCGACGCGACCTCGTCACCGATGAGAGTTTCTCGAACGTCTCCCCGTCGTTCTCGGCGGCGGTCCGCATTCGGCCGGAGAAGACGGCCTATTTCTCGGTGACCCGCGGTTACAAGGCCGGCGGATTCAATCCCGTGTCACCGGTGGGCAGTGAGGCCTACGGCGAAGAGCACGCGTGGAATTTCGAAGGCGGCGTGAAGACGTTGTGGTCGAGCGGCCGGGTGATGGCCAATGCGAGCGTCTTCCGGATTAACTGGGACGACCTGCAGCTCAATGTCCCTGATCTGACATCGCCCGCGCAGTTCTACATCGCCAACATCGGAGATGCGACGAGCACTGGTGTTGAAGCCGAGCTCAACGCACGCGTCCATCCCAGCGTGGACGTGTTTGGTGGCGTTGGCTATACGCGCGCGCGGTTCTCCGACGGCAGCATCTCGAACGGCGTCCCGGTCGGTGGCAACACTATCCCCAACACACCGGAGTACACGGTCACGCTCGGCACACAGGTCACACATCCTGTGCGCCCGGGGATTTCGGTGTATGGCCGTGCCGAGGCCGTGTTCTACGGTGCGTTCGAGTACGACGACTTCAACACGCAACGTCAGGACGCCTATTCGCTGGCCAACTTCAGGGCCGGGGCACGCGGCCGCTATCTGTTTGCCGAAGCGTGGGTGCGAAACGCGTTCGACACGAAATACATTCCGATCGCGTTCGCATACGGTCAGCTCGCGCCGTCAGGCTTCATCGGAGAGATGGGCCGCCCGCGCACGTTTGGGGTAAGCGCCGGAGTGGGCTTCTGACGTAGGTAGACCCATGGGCAATCGGACTGTTCCACTCGTCGCCGCGGCCTTCATCGTCAGCGTCATCACGTTGAACGCACAGTCGTCGTCAGTCGACTGGCCGCAGTGGCGCGGACCCGATCGCAACGGTATCTCGAAGGAGACCGGGTTGCTCTCGCAGTGGCCGCGGTCGGGCCCACCGGTTGCGTGGTCGGCCGCGATGCTCGGCGCGGGATACGGCTCGATCTCGGTGCAAGGCGATCGCGTGTACGTGCAGGGGATGCGCAATCGCCAGAGCGTTGTCTCAACGCTGAATCGAGCCGACGGCAAGCAGGTCTGGGTTCGCATCCTCGGTCCGGCCGGCGATAACGATCGCGGCCCCGGTCCGCGCAGCACGCCGACCATTGATGGCGATCGCGTCTACGCGCTGAGCGAAACGGGGGATCTCGCATGTCTGCGCGTGGCCGATGGGTCGGTGATCTGGCAGCGCAACATCCTCAAGGATTTCCGAGGCTCCAATCCCTATTGGCTGTTGAGCGAGTCTCCGCTCATTGACGGCAACCTCGTGATCGTCACGCCTGGTGGGCGCGGCGCAGGTGTCGTCGCGCTCGACAAGATGTCGGGCATGACCGTCTGGACGAGCAAGGACCTCAGCGATGGTGCCGGATACGCATCGCCGATCGTCGCAGACGTCGGAGGCGTTCGCACCATCATGACCTTCACCGCCGACGCAGGAGTCGGCGTCCGCGCATCGGACGGCAAACTGATGTGGCGAAACAGCACGGCGGCCAACGGCACGGCCAACATCGCGACGCCCGTGTACTCGGACGGAAAAGTGTTCTTCACGTCCTCGTACGGCGCAGGCGCGGCCTTGCTCGGACTGCGAGCCGCCGGCAACGAGGTTCGGGCGCAGGAGATTTACTCGACGCGTGACATGAAGAACCACCACGGCGGCGTCGTGCTGGTCAATGGCTACATCTACGGCTTCAACGACTCGATTCTCACGTGCCTCGAATTTGCGAGCGGCAAGATGGTCTGGCGCGATCGCAGCGTCGGGAAGGGGGCCATCAGCTACGCTGATGGCCATCTCTACATCCTCAGCGAGGACAACATCGTCGGTCTCGTCGAGGCGACACCGGCTGGATATCGAGAAAAGGGCAGGTTCAGCATCGCCGATCAAGGGCTGCCCAGTTGGGCGCATCCCGTCGTAAGCGGCGGCCGGCTATATATCCGTAATCAAGGTACGCTCACCAGCTATGATGTCCGCGCGCGTTAACCAGAGGATCTACGCATGCGACTAGTCACTCGCACCCTGACAGCGGCTTTTCTTTTCGTCGGTCTGATTCTTCCTGTCCAGGCGCAACGTGCCTCGAACGATTGGAACCAGTGGCGTGGACCGAATCGCGACGGCTCTGCGCCGGCGCCATCCGATCCCAAAGCGTGGCCCGAGAAGCTGACTCAGAAGTGGAAGGTCGAGGTCGGCTCCGGCTACGCAACACCGCTCGTCGTCGGCAATCGCATCTATCAGTTCTCGCGACAGGGTGAACGCGAGGTGATGACGGCGCTCGACGTGGACACCGGCAAGGTGGTCTGGCAGACCGGTCACGATGCGCCGTTCACGATGCACACTGCGGCGGCCACCCACGGTCCAGGACCGAAGTCCACGCCAGCCTTCGCCAATGGGCGGCTGTTCTCGATCGGCATGACTGGCATCGTCACGGCGTACGACGCCAACAGCGGTAAGCAGGTGTGGCAGAAGCCGGGCACGACGCCGGTCCCGCTGTACACCACGCATGCGTTCTCTCCGGTGGTCGATCGCGGACTCGTGATCTTCCATGTCGGTGGTGACGACGCCGGGGCGCTCACCGCCTACGACGTCAACACAGGCGACGTGAAGTGGAGCTGGAAGGGCGACGGTCCCGGATACGGTTCGCCGGTGGTTGTCGACATCGAAGGCACGCGTCAGGTCATCACGATCACGCAAGGAAAGCTGGTCGGCGTGGATGCGTCGAACGGAACCCTCCTCTGGGAGCGGCCCTTCGTGATCACCAACAAGACGAACTCGGTCACACCGGTGGTGTACGGCCGCACCATCATCGTGTCGGGCAACGGCGAACCCACGCGTGCTCTGGCGATTGCCAAGCGCGCGAACCAGTGGGTCACTGACGTCGTGTGGGAGAACGCCGACATCCCGCTGCGCATGAGTGACGCAGTGGTGGTGGGCGACGTGCTCCTCGGGTTGGCCAACCGCAACTCGGGACAGTACTTCGCAGTAGATGCGGCCACAGGCAAAACGCTGTGGACATCGGAAGGACGTCAGGCGGCGCACGCGGCCATTGCACGATCCGGCGATCTCTTCTTCAGCCTCGAAGACGATGGTGAATTGCTGGTGGCGCGGAACAGCAAGACCGCGTTCGAGCCCTTGCATCGATACAAGGTCGCTGATGCAGCCACGTGGGGCCAGCCGGCCTACTCGGGCAATCGCGTGCTGGTCAAGGACGTGTCGACCCTCTCGCTCTGGACCTTGAACTGACGCTGGGTGTAGGCTGTCGAATGATGCGTCTCCGTGGACACGTCCGGCTTGTGGCAATCGTCTGGCTGGCCTGCCAGATGGTGGCGTTTGCTGCTGCGCCGTTCGTGCTGTGCAACGACCACGGCGTCATGAGCCGGATAGGCGACGACCACGAGTGCACTCCGGAGCATCACCATCACGGACATGCCGCACAGCCGGCAGAGACGTCGACCGGGCACGAGCATCATCACGCGAGTGAGACGGCGACGTCGCACTCACCCGACGCCATGCTCGACTGCCAGTGCTCGGTGTCTGACGCCGCACTGGCAGCGCTCACCCTCGAATCAGGAGTTCTGACCAACGAGTTCGTGCTCGACACGAAGCTCGTCACCGCGCCCGTGGTCATTCGCGACTACGCGGCTCCCACTCGTTCTCAGCAAATCGACACTCCACCTCCTCGCGCATAGCGTTTCGTCAGGCACGTCCTTCGGACGTGTCACGTACGTTTACTCGCGGGGGGTTGGAGTGTCTTCATGAATGTCCGTCTCGTCGTTCGTTGTTGTTTTGTACTTGCCGTGTGTGTGCTCACGGCAGGCCGTGTTCTGGCGCAGGGAGAAGCCGCCATTCATGGCACCGTGTCGGCTAAGGCTGATGGCTCTGCTGTAGCCGGTGCGATCGTTCAACTACAGGGTGGTCTGCTGGCGGTGGCCATGAAGACCACAACTGCCCCGGATGGGCAGTTTGTGTTTTCACGGCTGGCACCAGCGGATTACATGCTGATCGTCACGCACGCTGATTTCGGTGAGCAGCGATACCAACTCTCGCTCAAGCCGCGCGAGGAGTACAACCTCGAGGTTGCGCTGACACTGCGTCCAGTGGAGGAGTCGGTGAATGTCGAGGCATCGATGCTGCCGTCGGTCCATTCTCCGGGCTCGACGTATCTCGGAGGCGCGAGGCTTGCCGAGATCCCGCTGACACAGCGTACGAACTTGCCAGACGCGATTGTCACCGCCGCACCCGGAATGATTCGCGGTCACGATGATTTCGTGCACATCCGCGGTCACGAGGTCGCGCTCAACCCGTTCATCAACGGCGTGCAGTTCTGGGAGAACGCCCACAGCGTCTTCTCGCCAGGGCTTGGCGTCGACTACATCGAGTCGATGAACGTGATGACCGGCGGCTATTCCGCGGAGTATGGCAACCGCTTCGGCGGAATCCTGGATGTCGTCACCAAGTCCGGCTTTACCCTCGGCAACAGAGGATCCGTCAGTCTCGGTGCGGGAACCGCACAGCGGCACAACGTGGGTCTCGAGTTTGGTGGTCACGCCGAGCGCGCCGCGTACTACTTCAATCTGGCCGGCTTCACATCGGATCGATTCCTGAGCCCACCCTCACCGGAAGCGATCCACGACACCGGCCGTGGCTTGCGTGGCTTTGGACAAGTGGATTTTCGGCTGAACGACGACAACGACATCAGGGTCGTGATGATGGGCGATGGCGTGAACTTCCAGCTTCCGATGGAAGAGCGCGACGAGGTGTTGCGGCCGGATTTCAGGAACCTCGAGCGGACGAGATCGCAGAGCTTGATCGCATCGTGGGGACTCGTGCACTCGCCGAGAACGGTCATGCGGACGGCTGTCTATCAGAAGTGGTCCACCGTGCATCAGTTCCCCGACACCATCGATCCGTACGGCGCACAGACCGATGCAGAGCGGACGCTCGGGACGCTCGGCGTGAAGAGCGACATCACGCGACTCTCCGGTCGCCACACGGTCAAGGGCGGAGTTGATCTCGTGATGCTGCGTCCTCGTGAGGACCTGTATTACCTGAGTCAACCGTGGATCGACTTCACGCATCTGCCCGAGGTCAACGAGACCCACGTCCATTTCCGCGGACCGAATCTCGGGCCGGGTGTGCCGCGCCCTGTCATTTTCAACGACAAGGAAACTGGCGGCCAGGCCAGCGCCTTCGTTCAGGATAAGGTGCAGGTCACGTCGAACCTCACTGTCGATCTCGGTGTTCGGTTCGACCATTACAGCCTAGCGTTCACCGAGTCACACGTCAGCCCGCGCGTGAACGCCGCGTACCGGTTGTCATCGGGCACCGTGTTGTTCGGGTCGTACAACCATTTCTACGTGCCACCGCCGATCGAAAACGTGCTGGCCAGCAGCGCCGGCCTGACCAGCCTCGTTTCGGAGATCGGCGTGCCGTTGCCACCCGTGCGCGCGATCAAAGAGAACCAGTTCGAGGCCGGGGTGACGCAGCCGATCGGGCGCGCGCTGAACCTCGGTGTGACGAGCTACTACCGTCGCAGCGACGATCCTCCTCACACGACGCTGTTCCCGGATTCGCGCTTCTATGCGTATGCCAGCTTTGAGAAGGGCAAGGCGTACGGAATGGAAATCAAGGCCGATGCGCCGCGCATCGGTGACCTCGGTCTGTCGGCGTATCTGAACTACGCGCTTGGGCGGGTCTGGTTCTACAACCCGATCGTCGCCGGCTTCACCACAGAAGCGGCGCACTTGACCGAGACCGGGCGCTTCCTCGCACCGATGGACCAGACGCATACCCTGACATCGGGTCTGACCTATCGCCACGATCGAACACGGCTGTGGAGTGCCGTCGCGTTCGAGTACGGCAGCGGCACGCCGGGCGATCATGACGACGGTGACCATGAGCACGCTGACGGCGAAGCGCCGCACGAGCATGCGAGTGGGCCAGGGCTGTGTGGAACGCGTTGCCCATCGCATTTCACGCAGAATGTCTCGGTTGGTTGGAACGCGAGCGCAGCGGGGAGCCGGCCGCAGGTGTCGCTCCAGTTCACGGTCGAGAACCTCTCGAACAACGTGTACTTGATCTCAAAAGAGAGCACGATGGTGCAGGGACAATATTCGATCCCGCGATTGTGGTCCGGCTCTCTTAAAATTGGATTCTGATGGCATCACTGATTGAGGCGATTGATATCAAGCGCAAGATGTTTTTCGAGCACGAAGGCGCGCCGTATCACTGCATTGACGTCGAGGTCTCCCGTCCGACGGCGCGCGGCGGCCAGACGCTGGTCCGCATCAAGATGCGGAACCTGCTGACGAGAGCGGTATTCGACAAGACCTTCAAGGCAGGGGAGAAGTTCGCCGAGCCGGACCTCGTTCAGGTGTCGGCCTCGTTCTCGTATTCCGATAACGAGGGCTACCACTTCATGGACCAGGAGACGTTTGAGACGCTGACGATCAGCGCAGACACGCTCGGCGACGACCGCCAACTCGTCGTGGACAACGTGCTCGTTCAGGTCCAGAAGTACAACGGCGCACCAATCGGGATTCAATTTCCGCCGCACGTGGAACTGACCGTCACCTATACGGAGCCCGGCGTCCGCGGCGATACGGCCAGCGGCGGCGTCACGAAGGTCGCGCGGCTGGAAACAGGTCTCGAGATCCGCGTGCCGCTGTTTATCAAGGAAGGCGAGCGCGTGAAGGTGCACACCGAGACGCGCGAATTCGCCGGCCGCGCATCGTAGCTCGTCGTCCAAACGGCGTGGTGTCCGGCTTCAGCCGGACGAAGAGTGTAATGTCCGGCTTTAACCGGTCTGGGGCCGAAGATGCGCATTCGATTGACTGCTTTCGCCCTCGCGATCGCCGGGGGCACCGTCGTGTTCACGCAGTCTCCACCTCCCGCGCCGACCTTTGACGTCGTCTCGATTAAGAAACATGTCGCACAGCCCGGTCCGATGGGGTTGTCGTCGAGCGTGAACATGCGGCCTGATGGCGGGTTCACGATGACGAACATTCCGGTTCCGACCCTGATTGCGCGTGCGCACGAAGGGTTTCGGCCGGCGGACATGGTGGGATTACCTGACTGGGCACGGAGCGAACGCTACGACGTCAGCGCGACGTCCACGCTCACGAAGGCCACCGCTGATGACCGCGTCGCGATGATGCGCGCGATGCTTGCGGACCGCTTCAAGATGGTCATGCATTTCGAAAAACGCGAGCAGCCGGTCTACGACCTTACGGTTGATAGGAGCGACGGACGGCTTGGTGCGGGGCTGGTGCGCATCGAGACCGACTGTGGTCCGCAAATCGCGGCACAGCGCGAGGCGTTTGCAGCCGGCGGCCCTCCAGGGCCGAGAGCGCGTCCGGATCTCGATGCGCCACCGCCGCCCTGCACGCTGCGCAGCGTCAGGGGCCGCACCGATCCCAGCGACCGTCTGGAGGGCGAAACCACGATGGCCAACCTCGCTGAGTTCCTGTGGATCCCGGCCGGCCGTTTCGTGGTCGACAAGACCGGACTGACCGGCAGTTACCGCGTGAAGATGAACTTCGACTTGCTCGGCTCACGCCGCCCGCCCGAGGTTACGCCGCCACCTGATGCCGCACCGACCGTATTCACAGCGATCCGGGAGCAGCTGGGATTGAAGCTCGAGTCCTCGCGCGCGCAACTTGATACGTTGATCATCGACCGCCTCGAACGGCCCACCGAGAACTGATTACTTCGTCGACGCGATGGCGGGGACCTTCTTCAGCGCCTGCTGATATCGGAGTACATCGTAGTTGCGACATAACGTTCGGACATTCGGGTCCGCCGTCCCACCGTCCCGAAATCAACTTATTCCGAAACAGACGGTTCGCGCCAACGCCTCTCTGTTCTGCTGACTCTCCTGTTCCGGCAATAGAAATTCAATGAGGTGCACGTCGCCTTCACTGCGATTATCGTCTCCCCGCCCAATTCGAAAAAACTTTGGGAGTATTCACGCTGAGTGAAAGTCCGTCCCTCGTCCGCCCCAATACGGATAGCTGAGGGAAAGCTGCCGCGCGGGAGAGAGCTCCAGAAACTTCGTCCGCCCGAGGCAAAGCGTTGAATCGACGTTTGCGAATGCTTGTTCGACATTTGTGACCTGAACGTTGTATTTGGGTACGACTTGTACCCAGGCTGCAGGTGAACTCCGTGTCGCGGTGCAGTGTCCGTGCGAACCCTTTGCCACTGGCCTATGGAGGTTTTGTGCCCGAAACTCCTATCAAACTGCTGTCTCCTGACGAAATTCGCGAAGTAGGCAAGCAAGTCATTGACAACGACTACATTCAGTTCCTCCTCAAGGAGCACCTTGAGGGACTCGTCAAGGAGTATGCACGGAAATATGTGTGGATTGGAGGCGTCGCGATAACCGTGCTCTGTGTCGGATTCGGTTTGCAGGCATGGCAGACGTGGGATGTGTTTGGCAAGGCGCAGGAAACAATCACACGCATGGAAGGCGAGTTGAAGACTCAAGTCTCAAGCGCGAGGGAAATGGTGCTAAATCTCCGCGAACAAGTGCAGGGAATTCGCGTGGACGCCGATGGCGTCAATCGGGTTCGCGAAGAGATGAAGGAAGCACAGGCCGAGCTCTCGAAGACTAAGGATGCATCGAGCGACATGATTACAAAACTCGAGGAGTCCTCGCGATACGCGTCTACCATGCAGAACCAATTTCTGACTCAGCTCGCGTCGGCTTCCGGCAATGCCCAGTCGAGCCTCGGTGAGGTGCAAGCCCTGTTAAGAGCCGCACGGACGGACGTTGCGATGCAACAGCAGAATATCAACGACCTCGCTGACAATCTGGCCAACAGTCGAAGAGAACTCGACGCGCGTCAACAGGCACTCGACTCTCGCACAACTCAGCTCTTCCAAACATCTGAGCGGCTACGCACTCTCGAGCAGCTCTCCAAAACGTTGCAATCTGTCCAAGCGTCGTCGCTGGTCTTGCTTCGTGAGAGCAAGCCGTACGCACTTCAGCTACCGGATGCTTCCGGTCTCGCGAGTAAAGATGGCATTGTGCCACTTGTCTCGTTCCGATTCTTCGCTACGGGGGTGGGACGTGACACTCTCAAGATCATCTACAACGCTGATGGCGAGAGGGCGGAATGGACGATCTCGAACGCGCGGGATGGTCAGAGCGCTGCACGCGACTCGGGCAGACAGGGTTTGAGGCAACAATCGAACAGCTTTATTGGGGTTTCTTTTCTCCAGAACTAGTCCTTTTGCGAGTCGCGCCCGCTAATAGCGCGAAGCCTTGCTCGCGTGCGGTACCAAGAACGAGCTGACGGCGCCAGTGCGATTCGCGGAAGGCGTTAGCGCTGCTGCGGCGAGTTGCCTTCCGATCCATTGAGAGACAGCGGCGACTTCTAGGTGCCCTACAAAGAGTTAAGCCATTCACTTGTCAGCACTTCCAAGAACCGCATACCCCGTTACCTCACGGGCGCGGCCGCATTGCCGTTGCCGTCCTGAATCGTTGTTGCAGGCCGCTGCTCTCAGCCATACCCGGAAGGTAGTTCGCGGACTCGCCGTTCTCTGAAGAGGAACGCCTCAAGCTGGCAAGGACGACTGTTCGGATTTCGACTTGCTGACGTTTACTACTGTGAGCGGCGATTTAACCGCCTCGTGGCACTTCCAAAAAAGTCCGTAGAGAAAAGTTTATAGGCTGTCAAGCCGCGCATCCAAGCGGTTGAGAGCGAAGGTCAGATCGGCGCCGAATATCGCTGCTCTGGAACGCTTCGCCGTGACAGTCTTAAGGCCGATGCGCAGATAGAGTTCCTTGCGTGGTGCTGACATGGTGACAACCACTTACCGCATCCAAGTCCGTGGTAACGGTCTTCACTTGTGTAGCAAGGCACTGTGGCTTCAGCGGCAGCCTTGGCGGTCAGGCTACACCGGATCTCGAGACGGGGAGCGGCCCGTTCTCAACGCGCAAAAACGTGGGACGCGGCAACGGCTAGTTACCGCGCAGACATGCGACGGCAACATCCGCATTTTTCTGCAACGATGTGTGCCGCCACCCCCTCTTCGGGTGACATGCGCGTCCGAGCCCAACCGAAGCTCGATGTACGGCTACGCGGCCTTCCAGTCGTCGCGCCTCGTCGCAGCTATTGTCGTCACGACGGTCGGGATGCTCCTGCTCCCGCTGTCCGCTTTCCCGCAAGTAGCGCCATCGCCGGGCCAGTTCAGCGTCCGTGTAACCGTGTCTGGCACCTATCGAAACACTGACGAGGACGCCAAGCGTGTAGACACCATCGGCAGACTGCTGCCGCCCACCCTGGTCAACATTCCAGCGGGAGATACCATTTCAGCCTTCATTGCGCGGCAGTACGGCTTTGGGAATTCGGATGGCTTGAGCCGCATCTACGATGTCGTGGAGAAAATCCTTCTCGACCTGAATGGGCTGCAGCGGCCAACGGACTGGAAGCCCGGACAACGGTTCGCACCAACCCTGCCGAAGTGGGCCAAGTCCGATTTCAATCCGAACAAGATAGCCAACCAGATCTCAATCCTGTCCGAAAGTCTGGGCGCCTTGATCGTGGGACCTGGAGACGTCGCGCTTCCCCCGCCGCCTCCACCAGTCGAAAGGCCCAACTCGGCCCCGCAGAACCAGGGTATCGATATCGCCGGCCTTACTGATACCGCAGCGGCTGACATCATGCGGCGCGTTCAAGCCAATTCAGCCCTTTTTGCCGAAGCCCCACTGCTCCTGACCGGCTCGATGAATGTTCGTTTTGACCGGTCGGACCTTGGGTCAGACTCTCCAGCCTCGCCACTCACGCCAGATGAGATCGAGCGACTGCGGTCCATCGGCGCTCAAAAACCCGTGCGCGGTTCTCTCCTGTATGTTCTCGATAGCTGCTGGCCAGACGAGAGAGCCTATATTGAATCTGTAACCCGACTTCTCGGCATTCTTGCCGACCTACGCACCACTAACAAACTCGGCCCAGCATTCACGCCATCGCTCAAGCCCGGTTCATTCAGCCCACCCGCAAAAGGTGGCACGCATTGCCAGGATGTCGAGGCATCGCTCCGATTTTTGCGCGCTGTCGACGGCGGCGGTGTTGTTAGCGTCATCTACGTGCCACTGAGCAAAGACCAACAGTCCGAGGCCGTATTGGCGGAACTGTTGTACTCCCATTTCCTCGTGCAGGGTGTAGGAAGCGGGCTCGGAGTAGCGGACTTAAACCTTCCAGTCTTTTCAGACGTCCGCAAGAAAGCCAAGGAAAAGGTTAACGAGGCCCTGCAGAACATTCCAAAAGTGGCCGTGGGGCAGTCACTCGCTACTGAGAAAGCGATACTCGACAGCGTCATGACCGTCGCCAACTTGCACGCGCGCAAGACGCGACAGTCGTACTTCATTAACGAGTCATGGAACGTTGGACGGAGCAACTTGTTTCCCCAGTACCCGAAGGTTCCTCTCGGCCTAGTAGTCGCCGCCGTCGGCAACTCCGGCGGCGTCAACGTGTACGAGCAGGAATGGGATTTCGCTCTGCGTAGCTCAAACGCCGATGACACAATCGCCATCCTGAATACGGATCGCAGCGGTGAGTTCCTGTGCCACTCCAACGTCATAAGTTTTGGTCCCGCCTCCAGAGCTCTAGCCTTTGACGGCAGGGTTGGGCAGACGACATGTGGCACGAGCTTTTCGGCGCCACGCGTGGCGTGGCTCCTCGCTTTCTGGGAGGCATTCCAACAAATGCCTCCCAATCCATCGGGTTGGGCGAAAGAGTTCCAGATGCGCATGCTCCGCCTGAGGTCAGAAAGTGACGGCGTTACAGGGCTTGTTCTCGATGTTCAGCGATATCTCAAACAGTTCGATTAGCTGCGGAGGATCTTATGAGACTCGGTAGTCGGGTTTTGCTGGTTGTGCTGACTTTGCCACTGCTCGGTTGCGGACCCAAAGACGCCAAAGCAATCTGGAACTCGCTTCTGAAGAAATGCGCCGTGTCGGACTTGTTGGGCAACTCTGTCTTGTATTTTGGTGCATCCAACAACATCGGGCCTGGCTCAATCTGGCGAAAACGTCCAGCACCCCAGGAAGGCTACTC
>JBKPRH010000465.1:0-5307 GCA_046765795.1 Acidobacteriota bacterium
CCAGGAGCCAGTGTTTCTGATGAGGATGCCGCGCTCGGTGGCGGCCACGATGTCGTTGACGCCGATGTCCTGGTCGCCAGGCAGGAGCGATACATTCGGCATCCGCTGGAACTGAACCGCGTTCCACGACTCGGCGAACGAGCAGCCGTGCGATCTCGTCATGCCGGTGAGCTTCTGTATCCGCGCCACCTGCTCGCGCGTCGTCTGGTAATCCTTGAACAGGCCCTTCTCGACGATCAACCACTGGTCAGCGGGCACGCCCTCGTCGTCCCACGCCACACGGCTGAGCGATCCCACCTGCGTGCGATCGGCCTGCACGTTCATGAGCTCGGGGCCGAACCGGAGCTGGCCGATGACTTGTTCGGGCGGGGCCACGAAGCTGGTCCCGGCATAGTTGGCTTCCTCGCCGATGGCGCGATCGAGCTCGGTAGGATGGCCGATCGACTCGTGAATGGTCAGCCAGAGATTGGTCGGTTCGAGAATTAGATCGTACTGACCGGCCTGCACACTCTTCGCCGTCAGTTTCTCGGCGGCCAGCGACGCCCAGCGTTCGGCGTTGCCCGGCATGTTCAGCGATTGGACGTACTCCCAACCCGCGCCACGCGGCGCGAGCTCTTCGTCATAGCTCTGAAAGTCGCCGTTGCCGATCGCGGTACACGAGAAGTCCGGGCCGACGCGAATCATCGTCTGCGTGACGTTTGTGCCCTCGGACGTCACAAGCGTCTTCACTTCACGAAGCAACGCGAGGCTGCTGTTGACGAACCGGACGTTCGCCACCTTCAACGCCGCCTCGTTGGTCGCGAGCAGGAGCGCGAGCTTGTCTTCGAGCGGTACCTCGAGCGGGTCGCGCGTGGCTGGTGTGATCCACGTCCCGGTGACCGGTTTCACTGGCGCGAGCTCGACGCGACGCGCTTGCACTGCACGTGCGGCACGCGACAGCACGACTGCTTCGAGCGCGGCGGCTTGCGCACCGGCGCGTGTCATCACGCTCGTCGCCGCGAACCCCCACGAGCCGTTGACCAACGTTCGCACGCCCAGACCGTAGGACTCGTTATCGCTGACGTTGAGCACCTGCCGTTCACGGGTCGCCACACTCTGACGACGGTAGCGGCCGATTCGCACATCGGCGTACGACGCACCAGCGCCGCGCGCGGCATTGAGTGCTTCGTTGGCGAGTTCGATCACGGCCGCATCGGCCGCCGGTGCGGGTAACGTCTGCGCGGCCGCCTGTGCGCTCCGCGCGTCGGCGCCAACATTCGCGGCGAGATTCCCTACCGCGAGCGCTGCTGCCGTCGAGGTCGTGGCCTTGATGAAATCGCGTCGTGTTGGTGACATCGGTGGTAGTGTCCGGCTTCAGCCGGACCGAGTGTACTGTCCGCGTTGTGGCGGACCATATTACGATTTCCACCGGTGCGCTACGACGTTGTTGTCATTGGTGGTGGCCATAACGGCCTCACCACCGCCGCTTATCTCGCCCGGGCCGGGCGATCCGTGCTGGTCCTCGAACGGCGTCACGTCCTGGGCGGCGCCGCGGTCACGGAAGAGGTATTCCCCGGCTTCCGTTTTTCCGTGTGTTCGTACGTCGTGTCGCTTCTGCGGCCCGAAATCATCCGCGAACTCGATCTGCCGCGGCATGGCCTCGAAATCCTGCCACTCGACGGCACGTTCACGCCGATGCCGAACGGCAACTACCTATGGCGTGTGAACGATCACGCCAAGACGCGACGGGAGATCGCGCGCCACTCGAAGCTGGACGCCGAGGCGTATGACGAGTATGGCCGTGCCATGGTCGAGATGGGCCGCTTCGTCAAACCGATCCTCAGCATGCTGCCGCCCGACCCGACGTCGCTCGATCCGCGCGGGCTCGGTCAGCTGCTGTTCCTGTTGCGCCGCTTTCAGCGGCTGTCGCGGCAGGACCAATACAACCAGATCCAGCTCATGACGATGAGCGCGGTGGACTTTCTCGATCAGTGGTTCGAGACCGACGTGCTCAAGGCGACGATGTCGGCGTCCGGCATTATCGGTACGTTCCTCGGCGTGCGCTCACCGGGCACCGCCTACGTCTTGCTCCATCACTACATGGGCGAGATCGACGGCGCATTCAGGTCGTGGGGCTTCGCGCGCGGGGGAACGGGGGCCATTTCGTTAGCCATCGCCGGTGCTGCACGACAGGCCGGCGTCGAGATCAGAGCGGAGACCGAGGTCGCGAAGATTCTGGTCCGAGATGGTCGCGCCGCCGGCGTAGTGCTGAAGAACGGCGACGAGATCACGGCCAATCTCGTCGTCTCCAGCCTTGATCCGCGGCTAACGTTCCGGCGCCTGCTCGAAGCCGATCAACTCCCGGGCGACTTTCTCGAGGACGTCGATCGCTACAAGTTCCGTGGCTCGTCGGCGAAAGTGAATCTCGCGCTGGATGCGCTTCCGGATTTCACCGCGCTGCCTGGCACCGGTCCGCATCTGCGCGGTGCGATCTCAATCTCGCCGAGCGTGGACTACATGGAGCGCGCGTTCGACGAAGCGAAGTACGGCCACTTCTCACGCCGTCCCTATATGGACATCGTCATCCCATCGCTCACCGATCCGAGCGTGGCACCGCCCGGTCAGCATGTGATGTCGTGCTTCGTCCAGTACGCTCCTTATCATCTGGCCGATGGCACGTGGGACGATCAGCGCGAGGCGTTCGGTGACACCGTCGTGGACACGCTCGCCGAGTACGCGCCCAACATCCGCAACATCATTCGCCATCGCCAGGTGGTCACGCCGCTCGATCTCGAGCGTGAGTGGGGCTTGTCGGAGGGCAACATCTTTCAGGGCGAGCTGACGCTCGAGCAATTGTTCTTCCTGCGTCCGGCGCCAGGCTGGGCGCAATATCGCACGCCGATTTCCAATCTCTACATGTGCGGATCGGCGACGCATCCGGGCGGCGGAATCATGGGCGCTCCCGGACGAAACGCGGCGATGAAGATCCTCGCGGATCGGACCACATGACGGCGACCCCGAGAAGTCCCGTGACGAGCTCGCAGGTGGTGATCATCGGCGGCGGCCACAACGGCCTTGTGGCGGCGTTCTATCTGGCCAAGGCCGGACTGAAGCCACTCGTGCTCGAGCGGAGTGCCCGCATCGGCGGTGGCGCGATTACGACCGAGATCAGTCCCGGCTTCCACTGTCCCACGCTGTCGCACGAGGTCCTCCTTCACGATCAGATCGTCGCGGAGATGGAGTTGCGACAGAACGGCCTCGGACTCTTTGCTCCGGATGCCGACGTGTGCGCGCTCTCAACCAACGGCGATCCGATCGTGCTGTGGAACGACAGCGGCCGTACTGCTGACGCGTTGCGCGTGCGTCGGCCGAAAGATGGCCAGGCGTATGTGGCATACCGGGAAGGCGTCGATCGTGCGGCAGCCTTGCTGGGCGATGTGTTGACGTCGCCCCCGCCAGACATCAACAGCCCCGGTATCAGCGACCTGTGGCAGCTGCTGAAGACCGGACGCGAGTTTCGAGCACTCGGCAATCGCGGCGCACATCAACTGCTGCGATGGCTGCCCATGCCGATCGCCGACTTCGCGCGCGAATGGTTCGAGGACGATTTGCTGCGCGCGGCGATCGCCGGTCCGGGCGTCTCGGGCACGATGCTTGGACCGCGCTCGGCTGGCAGCACACTGGTCATGCTGCTGCGTGAGGCTCATCGCCGTCTCAGCGGCCAGCGTCGCCTGCAGGTACTCGGCGGCCCGGGACGATTGACGCACGCGATGGCCGCGGCGGCGATCGCTGCCGGAGCAGAGATCCGCACCGACGCAGAAGTCGAACGGATCATCGTTCGCGATGAACGAGTAGCCGGGCTCGTCGTCTCCGGTGGCGAAATCGCCACGACGACCGTCGTCTCGTGCATTGACCCGAAGACCACATTCCTCGAGCTGTTCGATCCGGTGGACCTGACGCCCGACTTCCTGTTCAAGATGCGCCACTATCGGGCACAGGGCACCGTTGCGAAGATCAACCTCGCGCTTTCCGCGCTGCCGCGATTCAGAGGCATCACTGATTCATCGATGCTCACCGGGCACATTCATATCGGGCCCGACCTCGATTACCTGGAGCGCGCCTTCGACCATGCGAAATACGGAGAGGTGTCCAGGTCGCCGTGGCTCGACGTGACCGTGCCTTCGATCCTGGACACCCAGCTTGCGCCCGCGGGCGGTCACGTGATGTCCGTGTACGCCCACTACGCCCCGTACTCGCTCCGCGGCACGGACTGGCCGTCGATGCGACAGACCGTTCTGACACGCGTGCTCACAACTTTGGAACACCACGCACCGGGCTTCGGATCGACGATCGTCAACTCTCAGATCATCACGCCCGTAGAAATGCATAGCGATTACGGCTTCGCGGGCGGACACATCTTCCACGGCGAGCTTGCTCCGGATCAGCTGTATGCCATGCGGCCCCTGCTCGGTTCGGGACGCTACGAATCACCAGTACGCGGCGTATTCCTATGCGGCGCGGGAACGCATCCCGGGGGATTCATGAGCGGGATCAACGGCCGCCTCGCGGCACAACACGTGCTCCGCTCCGGCGCAGTCCGTTGAAGACCCGGGCCGTTCGCGCGATACTGACGCGACGCTGAACGGCCGAAAACGATCTGAGTAACACATCGGTTCATGAGCCACCGAATCCTTGCTGCGCTCATCTGTGCGTGCGTTGTGCTCGCGACAACCGGGATGGCGCACGCGCAGCCGCGTCGCGCGCCGGGTCCCCAGCGCTCTGGCAACGGCGCCATCGTCGGCCGCGTCTTCGATGCGGCGACGAACACACCCATTCGCAGGGCCCAAATCCAGGGGACGAATAACGAGCTTTTCGTCGACGCGTTGAGCGACGACGAAGGCCGCTTCCAGCTCCCGAACCTGCCGCAAGGCGAATGGCGCGTGACCGTGGCCAAGGGCGGCTACTTCACGTGGCAACCCGGTCAGAAGCGACCATTCGATCCACCCCCACCGATTCGCCTCGCGCGCGGACAGCGTGTCTCGACCGATGTCCATTTGAGTCGCGGCGGCGTCATCACCGGACGCGTGTCTGACGATTCGGGTGAGCCGCTGGCGGGGCTACGCGTGCGCGTCTATCGCGCCAAGATGGTGAAGGGGTATCGACGACTCGAGGACGTCGGTGCTGCGGACCAGACCGACGACACCGGCGCCTACCGAATCTTCGGTCTGCCCCCCGGTGACTACTACGTCGCAGCGAGTCTTCGCGTGGCTCCGGTGGACTCGGTGGTCCAGACGACCTACTCACCCACGTACTATCCAGGCACTGGAG
>JBKPRH010000466.1:0-2992 GCA_046765795.1 Acidobacteriota bacterium
ATTCAGATGCTCGAAGAGATCGGGTCCGAGCGGCGCGAAGACATCGACCTTCTTGGCAACGCCGGGATACATCTCTTTCTGAACGAGGCCGGCGTGGAAATGACCGGGATCCAGCGTCATGAGGCGCACGTCAGCCATCGCCCGGCCGCTCTCCTGCGCGGCGATCCAAGAGCCGCCAGCGGTGGCGGCGAAGAGGAAAAGCAGAGTGGCGGTCCACCGCATCGGCTGGGGCATGGGTCCAGTTTCTACCACAAGGCGGGACAGACGTCAGACATGTAGTGGAGACCGAACTCGAGTGGGCGGCGACAAGCGCCGTCAGAACCCGCGAACGCTCTCCGCGCGCGAGGCACCAGGCGTCCAAACAAACGTGACACCCATCCCTCCGCGTCGCGGCGTCGGAATCATCGCAAATTCGTTCCGGCCGTGACGGCCGACGACCGTCCAGCCCGAGGCGATGCCGAGCGCGGAGCCGAAGAGCACGTCGCTCACGAAATGCTTGCTGTCGAAGAGCCGGGATGCCGCCACGTATCCGCCGATGACGAACGTTGGCCACGCCGCACGATAGCCGAAGTGCCGCTCGAGGATCGACGCTATGGCAAATGTCACTGAAGCGTGACCAGAGGGAAACGAGCAGCACTGACCGTTCGGCCGGTCACGCCGCACGGCGATCTTGATCGCCTGCGTCAGTCCTTCGGTCAGGATGATCCCCCGGATCATGTCGAACCCCATGTGCGAGATCTTGTTCGATTGACCTTCGGCAACCTTGTGGAAGTAGCGGCCGTACACGTAGGTGCCCACCGCCACAGCGCTCAGCGTGTACGTCGCCCCGAGGTACTTCCCCAAGACGAAGGCCTTGCGCAGCCCGTCCTTGTCCACGACGCCTTCGGCGACGTTGTCGTCGACTGGATGGGCGAGCGCTGCTGCGGCGCCACCGATGGCGAGAATCACGTAGGTCGACTTCCGCCGGGGGAACGTCGCGTAATCCGACGCGACGCCGCGGACGAGCGCGCCGAAGCCAGTGTGTTGGGTTGGGGGCGGTTTCTGAGCCGCGCCCTGTGGCATCAACTGCTCGACGTCTATCGCTACCGCTGGAACGTCCGGCAACCCGATCGGTTCGACGGGGAACAGCTGCTCGACCGGCAGATCGACGACAATGATTGCGATCGGCAGCTCCTCGGGTGGCTTGCTCGCCGCCGTCTCCTGAGCATCGACCCGGTGCACCGCAGCCAAAACGATCAACACCGCGACGCATGGGGCCGCAACCCTCCAGCGCTGTGGTCGGCGAGTGGCGTGGTGACGGACGGCGGGCGCCGGAAGACCCTGAGCGACGACCATGACTGTCACATTGCCGTAACAAAGATTAACAGCGTGTGACCGCGGTTTTCAGAATCCTCGGTGCCGGCCGAACAGGTCGGGGCCAGTGCGCTGCCGTCGCAATCTCTGCAGCCCTTGACTCTCAGCCCAGCCTGGCGCCTTCCGGGGATGGTGTATGGTTTCGGATCGCCGTGACATCGAGTCGCGGTCCGTGCATTCATCCATGATTCGCCGCTCGCGTCTGATCCCGTTCGGCGCTCTGGCCTTCTGCGCGCTCATCGTCGCGGGGATCGCATCGCGGCCCGGCGTCGACGCCGATCAGAAGGCCACACCTCGTGCATCCTCCGGGTTTGCAGCGCGTATCGCCGCGCTCTCGGAGCCGCCCGGCTACTTCGATACCGACAACTTGATCTCCAACGAGCGCTCGTACCTGCAGATTCTTCCCGAGCTCGAGCGGCAGAGCTCGCGAGGCGGGGTGTACATCGGCGTCGGGCCCGATCAGAACTTCTCCTACATTGCCGTGGTGCGGCCGTCGATCGCATTCCTCGTCGACATTCGGCGGGACAACCTGCTCTTGCATCTGCTGTTCAAGGCCCTGTTCGCCGAGGCGCGCACCCGCGTCGAGTACCTGACCATGCTGCTCGGACGTCCGCTGCCGCGCGATCTCGACAGCTGGCGCGACGCCGGGCTCGAACGTTTGATGTCGACGGCTGATGCCCCGCCGGACCGCGCCGCAATCGATGCGCTGCGGCAGCGTCTCGATCAGAGGATCAAGCGTTTTGGCGTGCCCCTCTCGCGCGAGGATCTCGCCACCATCGATCGGTTCCACCGCCGGTTCATCGAGTCGGGCGTCGCGTTGAGATTCGAGAGCTACGGCCGTCCGCCCCAGTTCGGCTATCCCACTTACCGTGAGCTGTTGCTCGAGACCGACGCTCAAGGCCGGCAGCGCAACTACCTTGCGTCGGAGGAATCGTTCCAGTTCCTCAAGTCGCTTCACGACCGAGATCTGATCGTTCCAGTCATCGGCGATCTGAGCGGTCCATCGGCGCTGGTCGCCATCGCACGTGTGATCAAGGAGCGAGGGGAACGTCTGTCCGCGTTCTACACGTCGAATGTCGAGGACTACCTGTTCAGGTACGGCCGCTATCCGCGTTTCGTGCAGAATCTCGGCGTGATTCCCCATGACGAACGAAGCGTCGTGATTCGTTCCATCTTCAGCCGCTGGCTCGCCGGAACGCGTCCCGGCGACGTCAGCACTTCACGTCTGCAGCGCGTCGAGGATCTCCTGTCGGAGGTTGCGCGCGGACGGATTCAAAGCTATCAGGATCTCGTCAGCCGATGAATCAATGAGCGGACTTCCCGACTACAGCCTGCTCGAGCCATCGGTGCTGCTGTTCGTCGTGATCCCAGTCGCGTTGACGGCGCTGTTCGTCTGGGGCGTCGCGGTCGCATGGCGGCGGACAGGCCGTCCACCTGCGGCCATGCGAATGACGTCGCTCGCGACGCTTGCCGCTTCCGTCGTGTGGCTGAACGTCACCTGGTCGCTTGCGCAGGGCGGTGTATTCAGGCAGTGGGATCGAACGCCGCCTCCATTCATGCTGCTGGTGGTAGCCATTGTCGCGCTGGCGTCAGCGATTGCATTCAGCCGCATTGGCGGCCGGCTTGCGCAGTACATTCC
>JBKPRH010000467.1:0-10672 GCA_046765795.1 Acidobacteriota bacterium
ACACACAAGAACTTTCGTCGGCAGCGTCAGATGTGTATAAGAGACAGGCTCACACCCGATCGCCGACTGGCGCTGGTGGACCTTGGGATGGTGGGACGTTTATCCGGCAGTGTCCAGGAACAGTTGTTCCGTCTGATGCTCGCTATTGCGGACGGCCGTGGTGATGAAGCGGCCGCAGTGGTCATTTCACTCGGCGAGCGACTCGAGGGGTTCGAAGACGCGCCGATGCGCCGCACGGTTGGCGAGCTGGTGACCAGTTATCACGATCGGTCGGCCGGGGAACTGAACATCGGACGCGCGATGCTCGACATGGGACGCAGTGCCAGTCAATTCGGGCTGCGTATGCCGGCGGAACTGCCGCTGCTCGGCAAGACGCTGTTCAACCTGCACGAGATCGGCCGCGTGCTCGATTCGGACTTCGACGTCAACGGCTCGATGCGCACGCACGCGACGAGCCTGATGCGGCGTCGCATGGTGAAAGGAACGTCGCCCACGCATCTGCTGTCATCGGCGCTCGAGGTGCGCGACTTCGTCGAGCGGTTACCCGAGCGCGCGAATCGAATTCTCGATGCGCTCGCCGCCAACGACCTTCGTCTGAAAGTCGAGGTCATCGATCACGGGTCGATCCTCGACGGCTTTCAGAAGGTGGCCAATCGCATCGCACTGGGCTTGGTGCTGGCGGCATTGATCGTCGGCGCAGCCATGTTGATGCGTGTCCAGACCACGTTCACCGTCCTGGGCTATCCAGGCTTTGCGATGCTGCTCCTCCTCGCCGCCGCCGCGGGCGGATTCTGGATGGCGTGGACCATCCTCGCCAGCGATGCCAGGCGCATCAAGCAGGGTAGAACGCGTTAATCGCTCGCCTCGGGTAATCTGGTCGCGATGGAAGACCTTCCGGCCGTAGTGTTCGATGGCGTCTCGATCGGCTTCGACGATCACCCCGTTCTCCACGACATCAGCTTCATCGTCCCAAAGGGACGCATGACGATCATCCTCGGGGCCAGCGGCTCCGGGAAGTCAGTGGCCCTCAAACTGATTCTGGGGCTGCTCAAGCCCGATACCGGCAAGATTCTCGTCAATGGGCACCGCATCGATCGAATGAGCGAGTACGAGTTGCTACAGATGCGCGCCGACGTTGGGATGCTCTTTCAGGAAACGGCGCTCTTCGACTCGTTGTCAGTGGCGGAGAACGTCGGCTACCGCTTGTCCGAGGAGATGCGCCTGCCGGAGGACGAGGTCGATGCCCGTGTGCTGGAAACGCTCGGATTCGTGGGCCTGGCCGAATACGGCGATCGTCGCACCACGGAACTCTCGGGCGGTCAGCGTCGTCGCGTCGCGATGGCGCGGGCGATGGCCTCCCGCCCGAGCGTGCTCCTCCTCGACGATCCGACGACCGGTCTTGATCCCATCACCGCAACCACTGTGGACGATGAGATCGTGAAGCTGCGCGATCTGCAGGAGGTGACATCAATCGTCGTGACGCACCAGATTCGTGACGCGGTGTACGTCGCCACGCACAAGGCGGTGCAGCGAGACGGGAAGATCACCATCGAGGAGACCGTTGTCGACGGCGAGCGGGTTCAGTTCCTCGTGCTGCGCGAGGGCCGCATTCACTTCGTGGGGACGCAGGAGGAACTGCTGGCCAATCCCGACGCCTACCTGAAGGAATTCCTCTATATGACCTTGCCGCCGTGGTGACGGCCTGCGTCGACCGTCCGGACGTACAATCCACCGCAATTCACCCGCACGTGATGACGCACCACGCCTTCGTGCCCTGGGTGCGAGTCGAGCCGGCGATGATCCGGCTCAAGGACGACGCGCGCTATCCGGAGCTCTTCGCCCGTCTCAGGCTTCCGCTTCCGACGCACTGACCGACACGACGCGTGGGCTGAAGCACCCACTCTACTTTGTTGGTCGTTGAATCAGCTCAATCCGGTTGCCGGCGGGATCGACGGCGATGCCGATGATGATGCCGGTGTTCTGATACGGCCGCGGGTCGCCGGTCATCGTTCCGCCGGCAGCCTTGATCGCCGCGACGGTTGCATTCATGTCGGTGACGTTGAAGATCACGTGCGCGATGGGATCCTTCATCGCGTCGGAGTCGCGGTGCATGATGACGACGGGTGGGGTGCGGTTCGCCTTGGCAGCGTCCACGGTGGCGCCAGAGTTCACGAAGATTTCAGGTCCACCCGGGACCGGGATGCGATTGACCTCCTGCATGCCGAACGCCGCCTTGTAAAATTTCGCCAGCGCCTCGGTGTCAGTTGCCGCAACTCGCACGGAATTCAGGGTGACTTCGGCAAACGATACACTGCTCACCAGCAGGGCGATCCCCGCCGCCACTGCACATATCGACATCTTCTTCATCACACGCTCCACGGGCACATAATACGCCGCATGCCTCGACGCATTCTGAATGTGCTGCTGGCGTTGTGTGCATGCCTGGCCGCCGGGGCGCTTGCCACGCTCTCGCTGGCGGCGCGGCAGGCAGCGCCGCCAGCGGCGAAGACCCACTGGGAAGCCTACAAGCACACGCCGACGGTTCCGCAGTCGGATCAGCACCTGACCGATCCGGCGATCATCGGCGCCATCGACTTGCACGCGCATCACGATCCCGACAGCTATCCGAGATCGGCCGACGCCTTTGAGATCGCGAAGCTCGCGAAGCAACGCGGGCTACGCGGGATCGTGCTGAAGAATCATTGGACTGAGACTGCCGGCCTTGCATATATGGTTCGCAAGTACGCGACGCCGGACTACGAAGTGTTTGGCGCGGTGACGCTCGATACCGCCGTCGGCGGCCTCAACCCGCAAGCAGTGCGCTACATGATCGATGTTGCCGGCGGCTACGGTCGCATCGTCTGGATGCCGACGCATGACTCCGAGCACGAGGTTCGCTACCACAAGGAACAGCGACCCTTCGTCCGCGTGTCGCAGGGAGGAAGGCTTCTTCCGCAAGTGCACGAAGTGATCGGTCTGGTGGCACAGCACGATCTGACGCTGGCCACTGGACACGTCACGCCGGAGGAGACGCTGCAGATCCTGAAGGCGGCAAAGGCCGCCGGAGTGAAGCGGCTCATCGTCACGCATCCGCTGCTCGATCCGCAGTTCACGTTGATGTCGATCGAGCAGCTCCAGGAGGCGGCCGACCTCGGCGCCTTTATCGAGCTCACCGGAGGCGCGGTCAGCACTGAGGGAGAACCGAAGCGCCGCGCGCTGGCGGCGGTGAAGGCGATCGGCGCGAGCCACTTCATTGTGGGCAGCGACGCGGGCCTCGCCGGACGTGCCAATCACACCGACACGATGGCTTTGGCGGCGAAGGCGCTGCGTGCGGCGGGCGTTTCTGAGGCCGATCTGAACCTGATGTTCAAAGAGAATCCAGCCTATCTGGTGAAATTGAAGCCGTAGGTGCATATGCGCAAACATCTGACGCTCGTCGCGTTCATCGCCTTCTGTCTGGTGCCGTTGTCTGCGGCCGCTCCGACCGCGCGTCCTGAGGACGTCGGACTCTCGACCGACCGTTTGAAGCGCATCGGAGAGCTGATGCAGCGGCACATCGCCGCGAAGACGTTCACCGGTGCCGTCACCCTCGTCGCGCGCAATGGCCGCATCGCGCACTTCGAGACGCACGGGCTGATGGACCTCGAGACGAACAAGCCGATGCAGAAGGACGCCATCTTCCGCATCATGTCGATGACCAAGCCCGTGGTCGGTGTCGCCATGATGATGATGGTGGAGGAGGGCAAGGTCAGGCTGACCGATCCGGTCTCGAAGTTCATCCCCGACCTGCAGGGACTCTCCGCGGTCGTGCTCAATACCGATGGCCGCATCGCGCCAGCGCCGTCCGGAGCGGTGACGGCGGCAATGCCGAGCCGTGTTGTTCCTGCAGACCGCGAGATCACCGTGCGCGATCTCCTGACGCACACGTCCGGTCTGATGAGCGGTGGCATGAGCGCGAGCAGCAACAACGACGTGATGCCGAAGGCCGGTGAGACCGTGGCGCAGATCATGCCGCGTCTCAAGAAGGTGCCGCTCGATTTCCAACCGGGCACGCGCTGGGCTTATAGCGGGCAGTTCGGTTTCGACGTGCTGCTGCGCGTTGTCGAAGTCGCGTCCGGGATGCCGTTCGATCAGTTCGCGCG
Source organism: Acidobacteriota bacterium (assembly GCA_046765795.1). Lineage (GTDB taxonomy): Bacteria > Acidobacteriota > Vicinamibacteria > Vicinamibacterales > UBA2999 > Gp6-AA40. Next base: position 4,143 of record JBKPRH010000467.1, read on the forward strand.
GCAGCGCATCTTCGAACCGCTCGGCATGAAGGACACGTCGTTCTATCCGATGGCGGGCAACCCGCGGATCGCCACGCTCTACGAAAACGCCAACGGCTCGCTGCGTAAGGCGGCGAACCCCGCGTTCATGAATGGTGTGTATCTGTCGGGCGGTGGCGGCCTGTACAGCACCGCTGAGGACTACCTGCAGTTTGCGCTGATGCTGCTCAATCGAGGACAGCTCGATGGCAAGCGTCTCCTCAGTACGCGAAGTGTCGACGTGATGAGCAGTGTGTTCGCGCCCGACACGTTGCCTGGCCGCCTTGCCGGCGAGGGCTTCGGGTTGAGCGTGCGCGTGGTGGATAACCCCGCAGCGCGCAACACCTATCTATCAAAGGGCAGCTTCGGGTGGAGCGGCGCGATGAACACGCACTTCTTCATCGATCCGACCGAGCGCATTGTCGGCGTGTTCATGACACAGATCGTCGGCCTCGCGACGCGCGGAGAGATTCGCGACGATTTCGAGACGGCGGTGATGCAATCAATCGTCGGCAACGGCAGCGCCGGTACGAACTAGCCCGCCCATGTAGTGTCCGGCTTTAGCCGGACCGTGAACAGTGTCCGGCTTAGCCGGACCATCAACGCGGTCGAGGACCGTAGCGCGCCGCAAAGTAGTCGAGCAGCGCGCTGCGATCCTGATCCGAGACCTTCGCACCCCAGCCGACCATCTTGTTGATCTCGGCGTCCCACTGTGTCCGTGTCAGGCGCTGCTGCCGGATCACGTCCTCGTCGTGGCAGGCGAGGCAGTTGCTCTTCAGTGCCGATGGAGGGGTGATGGACGTGACGTCAGGCGTGGTCCCTGAGACGATCGCAGATTTGTCGACGACGACGCCGATGCGTGGCACGACGTTCCAGCCATAGCCTGAAGGATTCCACTCCTGTTCGAGCGGTTGCGTGTTACCGGCGGCATCGCGCGCGCGGGCGAAGATTGTGTAATAGGCCTCGCGAGGTGGGGTCCAGCGATACTCCCAGAGTCTCCAGCCGAACTCCGTCCGCTGGTCGCGCCGCATCGTCGCGGGCGTCCACGTGCGGCCGGCATCGACACTCACGTCCACAGCCGTCACCGGTCCTGCGTCGCCGCTCCATGCCGTGCCGCGAATCACAAGCGGCTTACCGGCGTCGGCCGTGATCACACCGCCAGTCCCGCGAGGCTCCGCGATGACGCTCTTCACGCGGAGACTCGTCACCGGCTGCATCGCTTCGGGCGGGACCGCCTGTCCAGGCTGCACCGGTTTGCCTGGATGGCGATAGGCGCGTGCCATCCAGAAGCCGTCATGCTCACGATTCAGCACGGTGATCGACGTGACCCACTTGATCCACGAATCGCCCGCCCACCCCGGAACGACGACACGGAGAGGGAAGCCGTGCTCGATGGGAAGCGTCTCACCATTCATCTCGTAAGCGAGCAGCGTCGCCGGATGCAGCGCCTTGGTCATCGAAATCGAGCGCTGAAAGTCGGGCATCGTTCCGAGCGGCACGTCGGCGCCGTTGAAGAGCACCTCCTTCGGTGATGCTTTCAATCCCGCGCGCTTCAGAACATCGGCGAGCCGCACGCCTCGCCATCGCCCGTTGCCGACCGCCCCGTGTCCCCACTGCAGACCAGGCATCGAGGGTTCGTAGAAGCCGCGTCCGTTGCCGGCGCATTCGAGGACGCTGACCATTTCCACCGACGGCATTCGCCGCAGGTCGTCCATCGTCAGACTCAACGTGTTCGAAACTTCGCCATCGACCGTCAATCGCCACTGGCCGACGTCCACGCGGGGGGTGTAGACGTGCGTGCGAACGAAGAACCTGTCGACGGGAGTGATGTAATCCGAGAAGCCCTCAATTGGCATCTCGAGATCCAGGGGCCGAGCGGACCGGACGACCATGCCGCGCTTGCCGGTTGTTGTGGGCTGAAGCAACCCTGCGGCGGATAGCAGGAAGAAGTGCCTGCGGGTCAGGTACATAAATTACCTGAACGATATCAGCGATCGTCGTCCGGCGAGCGTCTTGCACTCGACCTATCCGTGCCTCAACCTGGACTTCACCCGGTCAAGTCCGCCGCCCTGGCTCGGTTGCGCTACGTCACCGATCAACGCCCAGGGATCCGGCGCCTCAAATCGGGAAAAGGATTTCGCTACGTCGGCACCAACGGGCGCACGCTTCACCGTAAGGAGATCCTCGCGCGCATCCGCGCGCTGGCGATCCCGCCAGCATGGACCGACGTCTGGATCTGTCCGGATCCACGCGGTCACCTGCAAGCGACCGGTCGCGACGCGAAGGGACGCAAACAGTACCGCTATCACGGAGACTGGCGAGCGACGCGAGACGAAACGAAGTTCGATCGCATGCAGTCGTTCGCGCGGGCGCTGCCGATCCTTCGGCGACGGGCACGCGCCGACCTGGGGCGACCCGGACTGCCGCGTGAAAAGGTCCTCGCGACGCTCGTGCAGTTGCTCGAGCGGAGTTTGATTCGCGTCGGTAACGAGGAGTATGCGAAGCACAACGACTCGTTTGGTCTGACGACGATGCGCGACAAACACGTACGTGTGACCGGAGGCACGGTCCGCTTCCAGTTCCGCGGCAAGAGCGGGAAGCATCACACCATCGACGTCAACGACTGGCATCTCGCCCATGTGGTGAAGCAATGCCGCGATTTGCCTGGCCACGAGCTCTTTCAGTACTTGGATGCCAACGGGAAGCGGCAGCGTGTCGGTTCTGGCGATCTCAATACGTACTTGCGGGAGGTGACCGGCGAAGAGTTCACGAGCAAGGATTTCCGCACCTGGTGGGGGACAGTGCTCGCGGTCAAGGCGCTACGCGAGCTGCAACCGGGGAGGAGCAAGACGCACTCGGAGAAGAACGTGCTGCTCGCGATTGAAGCGGTCGCAGGTCTGCTTGGCAACACCCGCGCTGTCTGCAGGAAGTCGTACGTGCACCCTGGCGTGGTTGATTGCTACGTCGATGGCTCGCTCGCGAAGATTCTCAGTCGCGCGGAGAAGGCCTCGACGAAGGCGCCTTCCGGATTACGACCCGATGAAGTGGCGCTGCTGGTGGTCCTGAAGCACTTGCCGCGCAAAGAGCCAGCGAAGACAACGGCTGCTTGACAACGCCCAACTCCCAACCTGTCACGAATCACGACTCAAACGGACCACCCTGCCCGTCAGCTGGTCCGAGCCTATCGACACATAAAGCTCCCGATCGCTGATTGACACGCTGAACTCCACGCGACGTTCGAGACGGGCGACGAGTGCGCTGACGAGCGCGCGATCGATGGCGTACAGCTCCAAGGTATCCGCTCCGTAGATCATCTTGCCCGCGAGCTGTTTCAGGAATTGCGACGGATCCTTATGCGTGTAGACGGCCACACGTCCGGCGAGCTTCGACGCCTTGTGCAGGCGAGCGGCGTCAGGCGTGCCGACGTCAACCCACTTGACGAGGGTGCCTGTCAGATCCCGCACTGCGATGGCCGGCTCGTCAGGCGTTGAGACGCCGCGAGAGAACTCGATCCCCTCCGTGAATTCCAGCAGGTACGCGATCACTCGCGCGACGAGATACTCCTCGGACTCCGACGGGTGGCGAGCGACACGCAGCGCCAGCGTCTCGTAGACGTGACGGTCGGTGTCCGAGAGCTCGATGTCGAAGTTGTAGATGGTCGCAGTAAGAGCCATTCTCGAAGAACGAGCGTACAATGGGTCAGTTAGTCTCAAGAACAACGCACGTCTCGTGTACTCCACTGAAACTGCCGGCAAGTGTCCGAAATGCGGCTGGCCGCAACGCGACTGCCAGTGCAGCACACGGCACGCAGCAGCCGCTCCACTCCCTTCCCGCATCGTCGCAAAGGTGCGAGTCGAGAAGAAAGGCCGCGGGGGCAAGACCGTCACTGTCGTCTATGGGCTACCGGAGAACGCCGAATTCCTGAAGGAGCTCAGTCAAGACCTGAAGCGGGCGTGCGGGACCGGTGGGACGGTTGTCGAAGGCGGCGTCGAGCTGCAGGGCGACCTGCGGCCGCGTGTGCGTGACGTCCTCACGCAACGCGGCTACATCGTCAAAGGCTGAAGCGGCGATCAGCGCGCCGTGCGCATCGTCAGCCACCACTTCATGGTCGTCGAGACCAGCTCCGCGGCGTCCTGCTGAACGAAGTGGCTGGCGCCCGGAACTGTCACCAGCGTCAGATCCTTCTCGAGCCAGTTCCACGTGCCCGACAGGCCATCGCTGTGCAGGGCTGTGTCACCGAGTCCGTGGAACATCAGAACCGGCATCTTTGCCTTGGGGATGTCGGGTGGTGGCGGGGCGTCAGGACCGGCCTTCGGGTAGTTGCGCTTGTAGTAGTTCAGCATCGCCGTGAAGTCCGATCGGCGAAAAGCCTCAACGTAGTGCTTGCGTGCCTCGGGATCCCGCACCCAGGACGACAGCGTCTCGGCGGTCATCGGTAGACCGAAGAAGACCGTTGGATCGCTGGGCGACTTTGCCTGAAAGTTCCGCGCGTACTCGCTGTTCTTGATCTGATCCTTGTTCGATCGCAGCTCGCGCAACAGACCGTTCGGATGTGGGAGGTTGAGGATGATCAGGTTCTGGGTCATCTGCGGCAATGCCAGGGCAAACTGCCACGCGACCGCGCCGCCCCAGTCATGGCCGACGATGGTGGCCTTGTCGCGTCCGAGATGGCGGATGACCGCGACGACGTCGCCAACGAGCAGGCGCATGTCGTAGCTCTCGACGCCGGCCGGCTTGTCGCTCAGGTTGTAGCCACGCTGATCGATTGCGACGACCTGGAATCGATCCGACAGCGCCGCCATCTGATGCCGCCACGAGTACCAGAAGTCGGGGAAGCCGTGAATCATGACGACTAGCGGGGCGTTGGCCGTGTCTTTCGGCCCGAGCGAGGCGTAATGAATCTTCACGCCTCCTTCGGACACGGCATAGCCATTCGTGACGCGATCGTAGATGTCGTCTTGGGCGGTCATGGGAGTTGCTGCGGTAACGAGGCACGCAAGAGTCGCCGCGATGGTGTAGAAGCGGCTGGCTGTTTCCATTCGCCATCGTCACGCCGGACGTTCACGCTCGTCAAGCACCTATAATGACTTCCATATGTACCGACTCTCATACGTCCTCACTGCACTTGTTCTCTCGGTCGCACCCGCAGCCGCTCAGACATGGCAGATCGACACGGCTCATTCGCGGGCGCAGTTCACGGTTCGCCATCTGCTGATTTCTGACATCCGCGGTGATTTCGGCGCGGTCAGCGGCACCGTTGATTACGACGGCAAAGATCTGACCAAGGCGAAGGTCAATGCCACCATCGACGTCACGTCGATCTCCACGCGCGTCGACAAGCGCGACGAGCATCTCAAGACCGACGACTTCCTCGACGTCGCGAATCACCCGACGATGACCTTCGTATCGAAGTCGATTACGCCGGGTGCCAACGGCCGATACAACATGACCGGCGATCTGACCATTCGTGGCACGAGCAAGACCGTGACGTTCGAGCTGACGCCGCCGCTCGGTCCGATCGCGACGCGCGGCCAAACCAAGATTGGCGCGTCGGCGAGTGGCAAGATCAACCGCAAGGACTTCGGCGTGAAGTATCACGAGGTCATGGACAACGGCGGCCTTGCCGTTGCCGACGATGTGTTCATCCAGCTCGACGTCGAGCTGATTCAGCGAGTCCCACGTACATCCAGCAACTAGCCCTTCTCGCCGGTGTGCTCGCCGCGCTCGTCGCGGCGGGCATGCTTTACCAGCGCGCCGCCAGCCGAGCCGCGTCGCGGCGGTTTCCTGCACCAGGTGCACTGATCGATGTCGGGGGTCACCGGCTGCACGTCACGTGCAGTGGGGCTGGCCGTCCGCCGGTCGTCTTCGAAGCCGGTATCGCCGCATCCTCTCTCAGTTGGGCGGCGGTCGTGCCGTCGATCGCTCCGTTCACGCGCGTGTGCACCTACGATCGCGCCGGTCTGGCGTGGAGCGATGTGGCGTCCTGTCCGCGGACCTTCGATCGAATCGTGAACGAGCTCGCCACGGTGATTGCGCGTGTTGCGCCTGGCGAGCGGTGCATCCTCGTCGGTCACTCGTTCGGCAGTTTCATCGTCCGCGGATATGCGATGCGCCATCCCGATGTTGTGGCGGGACTGGTGCTCGTCGATCCGGCCGTCGAGTGGCTGAAGCCGGATGCCGAACGTGCGTATCGTCTCCGACGCGCCCAGTATCTGGCTCGCATCGGTGCGGGCCTCGCGCATGTCGGCATTCCACGGGCGCTGCTCGGCTTGCTGATCGGGGGAGCGCCGGCCGCGCCGCAGCGATTCTCACGGCTGTTCGGGGAGACGGCCGCGCAGACGCTTGCGCGCCTCGTCAATGAAGTGCGTAAGCTGCCGCCGGCACTCTATCCGTTGATGCAGGAATTCTGGTCGGAGCCGAAGTGCTATCACTCGATGGCCGATCATCTGGCCGCGCTCGAACGTGACGGCGCAGTCATCGCGCAGATCGCGTCGCCGCCGGAGATCCCGACG
>JBKPRH010000468.1:0-9503 GCA_046765795.1 Acidobacteriota bacterium
GAGCGTCCCGACATCGTGCTGGCCGACATCGGTATGCCGAAGCGCAGCGGCTACGACGTGTCCGCGTTCGTCAAGGGACGGCCAGATCTCTCGCATATCCCGGTCCTGCTGCTGGCCGGCGCGTTCGAGCCCGTGGATGATGCACGCGCGCAGCAGGTGAAGTGCGACGGCGTACTGGTCAAGCCGTTCGAGCCGCAGCAGGTCGTCGCGCGCGTGCGCGAACTGGTCGACGGCGCGAAAGAGAAGGCGATACCGGCGTTCGCGGTTGAGCCTGCGGCTCCGCCCGTCTCCCAGTTCTCTGCCCCCGCTGAGCGCGCCGCGACCGCCGAGCCATCACGGAAAACCGAAGCAAAGCTCGACGATTATTTTCAAGGATTGGATGCGGCATTGGCCGTACTCGACAACAAGCCGGACACGCGTCGGCCCATGCCGTCGGAGGTGGAGGACTTCCGAGCCTCTGAAGTGCCGACGCTCGAGAAGCTGCTCGGCTCGACACCGGCGCGGGAGTCCAACCCCGCAGCGGATGTGTCGTATGGGGCGCCCATCGGGTCCTCGATGATGGATGCGATCCATTCGCGCAACACCGAAACGGCACCGGCACCGCCGGCCGATAGCGGGAACGTCATCCTCGACGCGTTCCATGCGTTGCTGGCGATGGAGCAGGGCGAGCCGAGACCCGCTGCGCGAGCGCAGGCGACGGCCCCGGCTGCGCCCGTCGCGATCACTGATGAACTCGTTGACGAGGTGACGCGCCGCGTACTCGAGCGTCTTTCGCCGAACGCGGCTCGTGAGCTGGTCCGACAGGTTGTTGGTGAGGTCGCCGAACGTCTCATTCGAGAGGAAATCGCGCGCATCAAGGGCGCGGTCAACGCAAAGCGTTGACCCGCCATTTGTGATTGGTGATCTTTGATTGGTGATTACTTGTTGATGGGTGATTGTTGATCGGTGATTGAAAGCACCTGGTAATCGCCAATCAACAGTCGAAGATCAGCAATTCAATCGATAATCAAAGATCACAAAATCATCAAATGGACCGATTGCAGATTACCCTTCCAGAGAAGCCCGCACTAGAAGGCCTCGAGGCGAAGTGGACCGCGAAGTGGGAAGCGGACGGCACGTATCGTTTCGAGCCCGGTGATCGTCCGCGCGATCAGATCTATTCGATCGATACGCCGCCGCCCACGGTCAGCGGCTCTTTACACGTCGGCCACGTGTTCTCGTACACGCACACCGATGTCATCGCGCGATATCAGCGCATGCGCGGCAAGGCCGTGCTCTATCCGATGGGCTGGGACGACAACGGCCTGCCGACCGAGCGCCGCGTGCAGAACTACTACGGCGTGCGCTGCGATCCATCGCTGCCCTACGACCCGAATCTTGTTCCACCGGACAAGCCTGGCAAACAGCCGATCTCCGTTTCGCGACCGAACTTCATCGAGCTGTGTGCGCGGCTGACCGCGGAAGACGAGAAAGCGTTCGAGCACTTGTGGCGAACGCTGGGCCTCTCGGTGGAATGGTCGCGCACCTACGCGACCATTGATCGCCGTTCACAAAAAGTGTCGCAGATTGGATTCTTGCGGCTGCTGAAGAAGGGCGTTGCGTATCAGCTCGAAGCGCCGACGCTGTGGGATGTCGACTTCCGAACCGCCGTCGCGCAGGCCGAGCTCGAGGATCGCGAACAGCCTGGCGCCTATCACCGCATCCGCTTCGCGAAACCGGGCTCTGGCTACGTGGAGATTGAGACGACGCGCCCCGAGCTGATTCCGGCCTGTGTGGCCCTGGTCGCGCATCCAGATGACGAGCGCTACAAGCCGCTCTTCGGCTCTGACGTGCTGACGCCGCTCTTCAACGTGCCCGTACCGGTGAAGGCGCACGCGTTAGCCGATCCCGAGAAGGGCAGCGGCATTGCGATGATCTGCACGTTCGGCGATCTCACCGACGTCACGTGGTGGCGCGAGCTGTCGCTGCCGGTTCGCGCGGTGATCATGCCGAACGGCGCGTTCCGTGCCGTGACCTGGGGGGCGAGCGGGTGGGAGACTCGCGACGCCGGCCGCGCCCAGCAGGCCTACGATCAGCTCACGAATCTGTCGTCTTCCAAGGCGCGCGCGCGCGTTGTCGAGATGCTGCGCGAGTCTGGCGACATGATCGGCGAGCCTCGCCCGATTACGCACCCGGTCAAGTTCTACGAGAAGGGCGACCGCCCGCTCGAGATCGTGACCAGCCGCCAGTGGTTCATCAAGACGATGGAGTACCGGAAGGCGCTGCTGGCGAGGGGCAACGAACTGCAGTGGCATCCGGAGTACATGCGGGTTCGCTACGAGAACTGGGTGAACGGTCTTGCCGGCGACTGGTGCATCAGCCGTCAGCGGTTCTTTGGCGTGCCGTTCCCGGTCTGGTATCCGGTACGCGCTGATGGCAGCGTGGATTACGAGCATCGCATCGTCGCGGACGAAGCACGGCTGCCGATCGATCCGTCCACCGATGTGCCGGACGGGTATACCGCCGACCAGCGCAATCAGCCCGGCGGCTTCATCGGCGACCCGGACATCATGGACACGTGGGCGACGTCATCGCTGACGCCGCAGATCGTGTCGGGCTGGCTCGATGATCCCGCGCTTTTCGCGCGCGTGTTCCCGATGGATTTGCGTCCGCAGGCGCACGACATCATCCGCACGTGGCTCTTCGACACCGTGTTGCGCGCGCATCTCGAGCACGACTCGCTGCCGTGGCGCCACGCGGCGCTGTCGGGCTGGGTGCTCGATCCCGATCGCAAGAAGATGTCGAAGTCCAAGGGCAACGTCGTCACGCCGATGGCGCTGCTCGAGGAGCACGGCTCCGACGGTGTCCGTTACTGGTCGGCGAGCGGCCGTCCCGGGACGGACACGGCGTTCGATGCGCAGCAGATGAAGGTCGGCCGTCGCCTGGCGATCAAGTTGCTGAACGCCGCGAAGTTCGCGCTCATGCAGGCCGAGCCACGCGGACCGATCACAGAACCGCTCGATCGCGGCATGCTGACGAATCTGGCCTATCTCGTTCAGAGCTCCACTGAGAGTCTCGAGCGCTACGACTACGCCTCAGTCCTGGCGACCACTGAGACATTCTTCTGGGGCTTCTGCGACGACTATCTCGAGCTGGTGAAGTCACGACGCTACGGCGACTTCACGCAGGAAGGCGCGGCGTCGGCGAACAGCGCCATGCTCGTCGCACTCTCGACATTGTTGCGTCTCTTCGCACCGTTCCTGCCATTCGTCACCGAAGAGGTGTGGTCGTGGTGGCAGCGAGGCTCGGTGCATCGGGCGAGTTGGCCCACGCCGGAAGAAGTCGTGGCACCGATCGACGGCGTGGACGCGTCGGCCCTGCCCATCTTCGACGCGGCACGCGAGGCTTTGGGCAGCGTCAGACGCGAGAAGGCGCTGCAGAAGAAGTCGATCAAAGTACCGGTGAACGTCGTCTTCCCGAAACCCTTCGAGATCATGATGCCGGCCGCGAAGGACTTCATGGCGGCCGCTCACGTCAGGGAATTCACGTTTAGCGATGTGAGTGCGCCCGTGCTGACCTTCATCGAAGAGGCGCCTCCGTCTGAACCACAGGCGTGACAGCGAGGTCCTTCGAACCACTCGCCCCTGAGTCGTATCGCGATCTCGTGGCGCGTGCACTGGCCGAGGACATCGGCTCGGGCGACATCACCACCGCATCGACTGTTGACGGAGCTCGACGCGCGCGCGCCGTGTTGCTCGCCAAATCGCATAGCGTCATTGCTGGGCTCGATGTTGCGGCGGAAGCGTTCCGGCAACTCGATCCCGGGGTGGACATCCGCATCCGTCATACGGATGGCACGCTGTGCGAGCCAGGTGCTGAGGTCGCTCACATCGACGGACGTGTGGCGGCGCTGCTGACCGCGGAGCGCGTGGCCCTCAACTTTCTGCAGCGCATGACTGGCATCGCGACGTTGACGCGTCAGTTCGTCGATGCCGCCGCTGGACGGATTACGGTCCTCGATACGCGAAAGACGACACCGCTGATGCGTACGTTGGAAAAATACGCGGTTCGGGCTGGCGGTGGCGTGAATCATCGGTTCGGGCTCGCCGACGGCGTGTTGATCAAGGACAATCACGTGCGGCTTGCCGGTGGTGTGTGTGCGGCAGTCGAGCGTATGCGCGCGTCGAATCCAGGTCTGCCGATCGAGGTGGAGGCGCAGAGCCCCAGCGAAGTCGTTGACGCGCTCCGGGCGGGCGCCGACATCATCCTGCTCGACAATCTCTCGACGCCGGACATCATCGACGCGGTGCGGCAATGTCGGGGACGCGCGAAGACCGAGATCTCGGGTGGCGTCACATTGGCCCGCATGCCGGAATTGGCTGCGACCGGCGCCGATTTCGTGTCGATTGGCGCGTTGACGCATTCAGCTCCGGCCGCCGACCTCAGTCTCGAGATCGGAATCTGAACCATGGTCCTGCCTGACGATCTGGCGACTGCGCTGGCCGTGGCTGGCGACCGCGCCGGGCTCTTTTCGCGGCACGTGCTCTGGTACGCGGAGGTGAGCTCGACCAACGATGTCGTCGCCACACTCGCCGATCGCGGCGAGCCGGAGGGATCTGTCGTCATTGCGGACGCGCAATCGGCCGGCCGCGGTCGGCATGGTCGGATCTGGGCTTCACCTCCCGGCGCCGGTCTCTACATGTCTATCCTCATGCGGCCCGCGGCGCATGCGGTGAGCTTGCTGACCATCGCCGCCGGCGTGGCGTTCGCCGACGGTATTCAGGCGGCCACCGGTCTTCAGCCGCAGCTCAAATGGCCGAATGACGTGTACATCGGTGGACGCAAGCTGGCTGGGATTCTCGCTGAGGCGGGGACGTCGAAATCCGGCGTGCAGCACGTCGTGCTCGGTTGCGGCATCAATCTGATGCCGGCCGCCTATCCACCTGATGTCGCGGCGCGCGCAACATCAATCGAGTCTGAGCTCGGACGAGCGATCGATCGCGGGCTGTTACTCGTCGAGTGCCTCGCTGCGCTGCACGTGCGCTACCGCGATCTGCAGTCACGCGCGAGCGCGGCCGTGATCGCGCGGTGGCGCGATCGAGCAGTCTCGACGTTGGGGCGCCGGGTGGAATGGGACGTTGCAGGCGTCAGGCGTCACGGCGTCGCGGAAGACATCGACGAGACTGGCGCGCTTCTGGTACGTGACGGCACCGCCCGCGCACGGGTGATCTCTGGAGAGGTGCGGTGGCTGCCGTAGAGGATTACTGCCGGCAGGTCGAGGCGCATCTGTGCCGCAAGAACGACGGTCACCTCATTCGCATCGTTGGACCTGCGTTCGAGCAGGTGTGCGGCTGGGCGATCAAGGGTGTTCCCTTGACTGTCGTCACGCGCGGCATCGATCGGTACTTCGAACGCTATTACGCCAAAGGTCCACGTCGACGGCCGATCCGGATTGAGTTTTGCGAAGCGGATGTGATGGACGTCTTCGATGAGTGGCGCCGCGCACTCGGCATCACGGCGAGTGCCGGTGGAGTGCCGACGGATGCGTCGTCCTCGCCAGAAGCACGCCGCCATGAATCCCTGCCGGCGCATCTCGAGCGTGTGGTCGCACGGTTAACAGCACTACGAGCAGGGCAGGATCGCTCTCTCGATGCGACCCTCGATGCGATCGTCCACGACATCGACGTCGCCCGAGCGGGCGCGAAGTCCATTCGCGGCGAGGCCCGGCAGATGCTCATCGAGCGACTGCGCGCCCTCGACAAACAGCTGCTCGACGCTGTGCATGCCCAGTGCGATGCGGACACGATGGAATCGCTCAGCACGGAGGCCGACGAGGACCTGGCGCCGTTTCGCGGACGCATGGCGCCCGAGACCTACGAGCAGTCACGGCGCTCGGCGGTCGATAGACTTCTCCGCGAGCGTCGCAAGCTTCCGACGATCGCGTTCGAATGATTCACACCGGGTCGGTTCTCACACTCGACATTGAAAAGCCGGCTGCCGGCGGACGCATGCTCGCCCGACATCACGGCCAGGTCGTGCTCGTGTGGGGAGCGGTGCCCGGTGAACGCGTCACCGCCCGAGTCGATCGCACGACGAAGAGCGTCGCCTTCGCGTCAACGATCGACGTGCTGGCCGCGTCACCCGATCGCCGCACCGTTGCCGCCGACCCGCGATGCGGCGGCAATGTGCTCGCTCACATCGCCTACCAGCGGCAGCGTCGGCTCAAGGGCGAAATCATCCGCGATGCGTTTGTACGAATCGGGCGGGTGGCCCTCGAACGGGATCCTGATGTCATCGGGTCGCCAGAGCGAGGCTATCGGATGCGTGCCCGATTGCATGTGGTCAATGGGAGGCTGGGGTTTTATCGCGAGGAGAGTCATGACCTGTGCGACGCAGTCCGGACAGGACAGTTGCTGGATGCAACCGGCGAATGGATTGGGGCCGCAGGGGAAATAATCCGCGCCGCCGGTGCGGCTGGAGTCGTCGGTGTCGAGGTGGCGGAGAACATCTCTGGCGACGAGCGGGCATGTCACCTGGACCTGCGTGAAGGTGTGAACGCGGCGAACTATTCCGCGCTTGCCACCGGACTCGTCGGTCTCACTGCGCAGACGTCGGACTCGCCAGTCGCGGAAACGCTGGCCGGCACGCCGCACGTAACCGACGTGCTTCAGATTCGTGATGAGTTGCCAGCGCTGCGGTTGACTCGACACGTTCGCGCGTTCTTCCAGGGCAATCGTTTTCTGATTGGCGCGCTGGTGCAGCACGTGATGACGCTCGTGCCGTCAGGACCAGTCATCGATCTGTATGCGGGTGGGGGATTATTCGGGTTGGCTCTGGCTGCTGCCGGCGCTGATCGCGTGACGCTCGTCGAAGGCGACCCCGTCAGCGGTGCAGACCTGCAGATGAACTCCGAACCGGTTCGTGATCGCGTGCGCGTCGAGCGAACCAGCGTCGAGGACTTTCTCGCACGTCATCGATCCGCGACTGCGGAGACCGTGATTGTTGATCCACCGAGAACGGGTCTCTCGCGCGATGCAGTTGCGGGAATTCTCGCGTTCAAGCCTGCCCGACTGGTGTATGTCTCCTGTGATGTCGCGACACTCGCTCGCGATATTCGCGCCTTGCTCGACAGCGGCTACGAGCTTGGTCCTATCACAGCACTCGATCTATTTCCGAATACAGCGCACGTCGAGACGGTGACCGTCTTCACTCGCTGAGTTAATCGAATCTTAAGAAATATCGGCGTAGTCGAGGTCGTAAACTAAGTGTCGGTCTTCGTGTTTGACCGATGTGCAGGAGATGAAATCGATGGTCACCAAGGTCGTCAGTATCGCCGCGGGTGTTGCTCTCATGCTTGCGATCGCCGTCACGCCGGCGCTGGCACATCACTCCTTCGCGGCAGAGTTCGACGCCAAGAAACCTGTGAAGCTGCGGGGCACCGTCGTCAAGATGGAATGGATCAACCCTCACTCCTGGATCCATATGGATGTGAAGGATCCCGTCACCGGCAAGGTCGAGCGCTGGATGATCGAAGGCGGCGCGCCGAACGCGTTGCTCCGCCGCGGCTGGACAAAGAATTCTCTGCCGGAGGGCACGGAGATCCTCGTTGAAGGATTCCAAGCGAAGGATGGGGCGAACCGCGCGAACGGTCGCGATATTACGTTCCCGGACGGCAAGAAGCTGTTCGTTGGTTCATCCGGTACCGGTGCCCCGGACGAGCGTCCCGAGAAGTAACGGACAGACGTAGGCCGGGTCTTGCTCTATAGACCCGGCGCAAATCAATTTGCTGTTGGACGCTCGGCCTGATCGATCACGAGCACATCGATCGGGCCGCGCGTTGATTCCAGCTTCAATCCCAGTTGCTCCTGCAGCGCCGTAAAGATCGACGGTTTGGTGTCATCGGTCGGCGACGGCCCTGGTGGCGCTCCGGGTGGCGCCTTCGCCGCTGATGCCGGATCGAACGTCAACTCGATGTCGTAGCTCCCGCTGAGACCCGTTCGATCGACAACGTTCCGGCCCACGAAATTCGACAGGACGTGCCCAAACATCGTTAACGTCACGCCAGTCCCTATCAGCCTCCCGGCAGTAGCTCCGAACGAACACGGTGGCGGTCCACTCCGTGGTGTTCGTTCACTCATCGCCTTCATGGCTTCAGCACACGCGTCCGGAACCTGGCGCAATGCGATCCCAGTCTTGCCGTCGGTACGAGCCAGCACTAAGGCGTAAATCTGCGCGTCGCGCTGCTCGTTGTGAACGACGACTTTGAACCGATCCTCCACGAGCGAACGGATCATCGCGAGCAACTCCTCGGGGAAGCCGTCGGCTCTGTTGGACGGAGGTTGATCAGCGGTGGCGATGATGTGGAACTGTTCGGAATCGATCCATCCCGGACCACCGACGATTTCGCGCGGGTCGAATCCGAATCGTTGGTATGCCATCCGAATCAGGTTTTTCAATGTTGTGTTCGTCCACTCGACGCGTCCTGGGTTGAAACGAAGGCCGCCGCCGGGTGCACTCGATTGGCTTGGCTTGATCGAGACGACGTCGAAGCCGCGCTGAGGCTCTGGCGCTTGTGCGGACAGCACAACTGCGAGAGCAAGCAGCAGCGCGGCGACGACTCCCGATTTCATTTCTCATTGCCTCCGCTGGCCAGACGCGCCTGCTGGAGGGCCGCCGCGCCGAGCAGCCCTCCCATGCCCATGGACTCGACGGCGGTACTCGGGATCAGCATCAGCGCGCCCTTCTCCTTCAATCCTTCGTACAGCATGTTCATCGCGCGAAGGTGCAGCGCGGTGGGGTTGTCGCGATAGGCTTGCGCGGCAGTCTCGAACGATTTCGCGATTTCGACTTCGGCCTCACCGAGGATGATGCGCGCCTGCTTTTCGCGTGCCGCCTGCGCCTCGCGTGACATGGCCTCCTGCAGCGAGCTCGGAATCACGATATCGCGCATCTCGACGGCCTGGACGCTGACACCCCACGGCGTCGATCGCTGATCGATGAGCGCCTGCAGGTCCTGCTCGATTCTTTCGCGGCCGCGGAGCAGGTCGGCCAGCGAGGTGCGGCCGATGATGTCGCGCAGTGCCGTCTGCGCCGCCCAACTCACCGCGACCGGATAGTTCTGCACCTCGAGCGCGGCTCTCTCGGGATCGTGGACGACCCAGAAGAGCACCGCGTCAACGTTCACGGGAACGGTGTCCGACGTCAGCGTCTGCTCGGCGGCGAATGCCGTGGTGATCATCCGTTGATCGATGGATCGCGCGACGACGTCGACGAACGGCACGATCCAGAACAGCCCCGGACCGCGCAGCCCGACGAAACGGCCCAGCCGCAGCACGACCGCGCGCTCCCACTGCTGTGCGACACGAGGAGAGAGGGCAGCGATGACGCCGATGACCGCGGCGCCGGCGACCCACGTCGGCGATCCGGTAGCGGCCGTCAGCACGATGCCGATTCCGGCAATCACGATGAAGACCAGGACTGACACGACGTTGAGGATCACGACGATGCTCCTTTGATAATCGCCT
>JBKPRH010000469.1:0-13563 GCA_046765795.1 Acidobacteriota bacterium
GCAATCGAACGCTGGTGTCTTGCGCGATTGCAGCGGCCCTCCTCGTCACGTGGAGGCCCGCTGCGGGCCAATGGTTGAATCAGCCCACTCGAGGCATACCGCGAACGGCTGACGGGAAACCAAACCTGACAGCTCCGGCGCCGCGCACGGGAGACGGCAGGCCAGAACTGTCCGGCGTGTGGCAGCCTGTGGCTGATGCCACTGACAAGGCCGGAGGCGTCGAGGGCATCGTCGCACCCAGATACCTGATCGACATCACGAGAGACCTCAAGCCGGAGGACGTCCCGTTTCAGCCGTGGGCAGCAGCGCTCTACAAACAGCGCAACGACAATTTCAGGCGGGACAATCCGTTGATCCGATGCCTGCCCCCTGGCGTGCCTCGACTGAACGCCTACACGCATCCGTACAAGATCGTGCAGACACCCGAGCTGATCGTGTTCCTCTACGAAGCCGCGACGATGTTTCGCCAGATATTCCTCGATGGTCGCGAACTGCCGAAGGATCCGCAACCAAGCTGGATGGGGTATTCGGTTGGACGATGGGACGGCGATACGCTCGTGATCGAGACGGTCGGCTTCAATGACAAGACGTGGTTGGATGGCTCGGGACATCCGCACAGCGAAGACATGCGTCTCACCGAGCGCATCACGCGGCGCGACTTCGGCCATCTGGACGTGGCCATTGTCATCGACGACCCGAAGACATATACGAGGCCCTTGTCCTATGTGCAGCCGCAGGTCCTGCTGCCGGACACAGATTTGATCGAGTTCGTCTGCGCAGAGAACGCGAAAGAGATCGTGCGGCCTCGATGAACCGATTGAGGACTACTGGACCGGCTTCCAATTCAGCACGACGGTGATCGGCGGCGTCGTCTCGTCGCCGGTCGGCGTGTTGACGAGAAATCGCTGGCCGTCGCGAGTGGCGTTGAATGTCGCGGTCGGCCGGACCGTGAAGAGTTCGACCTGGACACCTGGTTCGACGGCTCCTGAGTTCATCGAGATCGGAATCGCCATCACCCGATTGTCGAGCGTCTTGTAAAAGATTTCCTTGCTGTCACCACGCCAGAACGGAGTCGTTCCGCCGCCGGTGGACACGAGTGTGCTGCGGGCCGGGCCGGGAAACGGCTGCACGTAAATCTCGGCGCGGCCGGTCTCGGTGGACTGGTACGCCACCCAGTGGCCATCAGGAGAGAGCGCTCCGGACGTCTCGTAGGCCGGGGTCTGCGCAATCGCGAACGGTGTCCCCTTGTCCTGCACGGGAAAGACCCAGAGGTCCGCCCCGCTTTTCGCGCTGAGCACGGTATAGAGGATGAATCGTCCATCGGCCGACCAGGAGACCGGAGACTTGTTCTCTGCGGATTCGAGCACCGGCATCTCGCTGTCGGCGCCGTTGACCGATTTCAGGAACACGTCATGGACGACGGAGCCATGCAGACGTGACGATCCGAAGGCCAGGCGGCTGCCGTCCGGCGACCAGGTTGGATACGACTCGCTGGCGGAGTCCGACGTGAACCGTCGTGGCGCACCTCGCGCGACATCAATCAACCAGAGGTCGTTATTGTTATTGATTTGGCGTACGACGGCAACGGTGCGCGCGTCCGGCGACATTGCCCATGACGCGTCACCTCCAGCGAGACGCTCGTCTGGATCCCCGACCACGCCAAGGCGCGTACCGCGCCGGTCGAACCAGACCAGTTGCCGCGGCGTGGGAACGCCGGGTCGATAGGCAAAGACACCTGCGCCAGACGCCGACACCGCCAGCGCCCCGACGAAATTCTCGCGCGCACCAACTGATTCGGCAACCGTCATTGGGTCGCCCACCGGCTGTAGCGTTTCAGGATTCACGCGCTGTGCGATCAGCGCATACTCGCGGCGGAAGAAAACGAGGTCGGGGCCGGCGAAGACCGCTGCGGAGTCGCCTTCAAACAGCCGCCTGGACTCTGTCGAGTCGAGTGACCCCAGATAGACGCCCTGCACCGACGGAGGCCCGGTCACCATAAACAGGAAGCGGCGGCCGTCCGGCAGGAATGACGGTAAGCGATGCGACGCGTGCTGCGTTGCGAGGCGTGTCGCCTCGACCGGAGTCCCGCCGTGCGCTGCTATACGCATGAGCGGTGAGATGTTCGCGGGCGCGAAGACGATCGTGTCGTCGCCCCAGGCACCGCCTCGAGCCGCCGGTGCATCGGCCAGTGTCTGGACCGTGCCGCTCGCAATTTCGATCCGTTTCAGCTTCTGATCGGCGAAGAAACCCATCGCCCGGCTGTCGGGCGACCAGAACGGATGCTCGGCGCCCGCCGTTCCAGGCAATCGCTGTGCGGCTGACGCGCCGAGGGGACGAATCCACAGCTCGGCTGGCCCACTATCTGACGCAGCGAATGCCACTGCCTTGCCATCCGGCGAGATGGCGAAATCCTCGATCGATCCTGGGGGCGTGACGATCTGCAGCCGGACCTCTAACGCTTCGATCGCACTGGCGCGACGGTACGCCATCGTCATCACGGCCAGGGCGCCAATCGCTACGCACAAGGCCGTCGCCCACAACCATCGCTCGCGAGTCCCCGATGAACGGCGCGGTGTGTCGATCGACGCCCGCCCAGCGGGCTCGGACAGCGCGTCGTCGATGTCCAACTTTGCGTCGGCGATATCGCGCAGACGCCGCGCCGGATCCTTTCGCAGACAACGCTCGATCAGCCGCCGGATGGACGGCGGCGTCGTCGCGGGCAGGACGCTCCACGGCGGCTCCGATTTGACGACCGCGGCGAGCGTCTCTGTGACATCGTCCCCCTCGAAGGGGCGACGGCCGGAAATCATTTCAAACAGCACGCAACCGAATGCCCAGACATCCGCGCGTTTGTCCACGGCGCGGCCGCGAGCCTGTTCCGGACTCATGTAGGCCGCGGTGCCGAGGATGACGCCGACGCGCGTCATCATCGCCGGGCTGGTGATCGTCGGCGAGTTCGAGACATGAGGGAGCTTGTTGCCTGGCAGGGTCGGGTCGTCCAGCGCTGACAGCTTCGCGAGGCCGAAGTCGAGGACCTTCACTGTGCCATCGGGCCGCAGCTTGATGTTGCCCGGCTTCAAGTCGCGATGGATGATGCCCTGTTCGTGTGCGGTCACGAGTGCGTCGGTGATTTGCCGCGCGGCTGGCAGCGCATCCTCCAGCGACAGCGGACCGTGGACGAGACGATCGGCGAGGGTCTCGCCTTCGACGAGCTCCATGACGAGGGTCTGCACCCCATCGGCCTGTTCGAGGCCGTAGACGTGCGCGATGTTGGGATGATTGAGCGAGGCGAGCAGCTGGGCTTCACGCTGAAAACGCGCCAGTCGATCAGGGTCCGACGCCAGATCGTCTGGCAGCATCTTCAGTGCATCGTCGCGTTTCAGCGCGGAGTGGTGGGCGCGCCAAACCTTGCCCATGCCGCCTTCACCAAGAAGGCCGGTCACCTCATAAGGGCCGATACGCGTACCTGGGCCGACGGGCATTCGTCGCCGATTCTATGCGATTGCTCTCGGCTGCCCGCCGATGTGCGTTCACGACTGACGATCGTTTCCCGGCGGCGGCCTCGTCGGCGGCTCCTCTTCGACTTCCCACTCGTGCAGACACGACTGACACGCGAGGAGCACGCGCAGCCTGTTGGCCGGGCCGATCACGGCCCGCCTGGCGAGTCCCATGCCCACCGAACACACGGGGCATCGGCGGTTGATCCTCATGCATCGGTGACAGGGCAAGCCTCGTACCGGCGGGTTCAGTTTCGCACCTCAGGCGAAAACGGCTGGCGAGCTTCCCACTTTGTGAATGAATCTGGCGAGAGTCGTTCACGCGAGCACGACCGTAACGTGCGCGCTTCATACAACCTGGTCACACGGCACGCGCGACGATCACACCAAGTACGGTGTCGGCGACATACGGACAACACCCGACCACAGTGGCGTCCGAGATGAGTGGCGTCGAGATGTTCAGTGCCAGCACATAATTCAGCCGTGAGTTTGCGAACCCGGATGCTGCTCGCGTTTGCCGCGGTCGTGTTGATCCCGATCGCGCTTCTGGCGCTCGGCATCCGCCAGGACATCACCCGTCGTCTGTCGAATGAATATCAGGTCCGCGTGGACTCGGTCGTGGAGGTGATTCACGAGGACCTCGGTCGCGAAAGAGCCGGCATCGGCGACCGGCTTGGATCGCTCAAGAACGCGCTGCTGAACGATCAGCGATTTCGACTCGCCGTTCTCGGTATTGAAACCGAGCGGGCGTATCTGGCCAATTACGCCGCGAACGCGATGCGGCTGACCGGTCTGTCCGTCCTGCATATTCAGGATAGCGAGGGACGGATCATCAGCTCCGGCTCCGATCGCGATCTCCTCGCGTTGGGGACTCGCGACTCCTTCATGGTGGCTGATCAGACGTTCACGCTGATTGGGGGCATCGCCGTCGATCGCGCTTTTCTTGAGCGGCTGGCGCGCGACCCGGCGATTGTCGTCTCGCTGCAATATCCCGGCGGCGAGATGTCGTCCGTCCGGCTGCCCTCGACTTCGCTCGGGCCAGGAAAGCCGGACACGACATCTGAAGATGATGCCGCGCTTGGCGAATTGAAGGTGCCGCTGATTCGCAGTCGCGCGGGTCAGTCCGTCGATGATGTGCAGGCCCGCCTACAGGTGAGGCAGTCGAAGGCGCCGCTTCGAGCGCTGCTACGCAGCGCCGACTCCTGGTTTCTGGCGACGGCGGCCGGCACCGGCATCACCGCGCTCGTGCTTGCGTTGTGGGTGTCATCGCGGATCAGTCGGCCTCTCGCGGATCTGGCCGAGAAGACCGCGGTGCTCGACCTCGATCGCCTCGATGTGCGGTTCGATGAAGGCGCCGATGAAGTCGGACGTTTGTCGCGGCTGCTCGGTGAGCTGACATCTCGACTTCGCAGCAGCACCGCCCGCGTTCGCGACGCGGAACGCCGCGCGACGGTCGGCGACCTGGCGAGACAGGTCAATCACGACATCAAGAACGGCCTCATCCCGCTGCGTAATGTGATGCGTCACCTGTCGGAGGTGCAGCGCGACGATCCCGCGGCGCTGCCTGCGGTCTATGCTGACCGGCGTCAGACGGTCGATTCCAGCATCACGTATCTGGAAACGCTGGCGACGAGTTACGCGCGGTTGTCCCCGCCAACGAATCGGCGTCCGTGCGATCTCAATACGTTGATTGCCGATGTTGCGAGTGCAGCGCAGGCGCGCGAACGGATCGAGGTCGAGACCGATCTCGCCGGCAATCTGCCGACGGTGATCGGCGATCCGATCGCCTTCCGTCGTATCCTCGAAAATCTGGTGGCGAACGCGGTGGACAGCCTCGAGTCGAAGCCGGGACGGATCACGATCGCGACCGCATCGATACAGCGCGACGGCGAACCGGCTGTTCGCATGACGGTCGCCGACTCGGGACGCGGCATGACGACCGAGGAGTCGGGCAAAATCTTCAACGACTTCTACACGACGAAGGAAGGCGGCACGGGGCTGGGCCTCTCGATCGTGCGGCGGCTGGTGATGGACGTGCAGGGCACGATCGGCGTCGAGAGTGCGCCAGGACGCGGCACCCGCATCATCATCGAGATTCCAGTCACCAGGTCGCCTGCGGCGACCTGAAATTCAAAGTGCAAAATGCAAAATGGACAGACTGCGTCGATCGGCACTCGCACGATTTGCATTTTGACTTTTGCCTTTTGAATTGCATGGGGCGTGAATGACACAGGTTCTGGTAGTCGACGACGTGGCGGCGATGGCCGAGCAGTACGCCTACGACCTTCGCCGCGTCGGCAAGTACGAGGCAGTCATTGCCGGTGGTGGCGACGAAGCGCTCGACCTTCTCGGTCGTGAGCCGATCGATTGCGTCGTGCTCGATCTCGAAATGCCTGGCACAGACGGGTTCGAGGTACTGCGGCGTCTGCGCCAGCGCGGCATCGACGTGCCGGTGATCGTCTACACGGGAACCGGCAGCTACGACCGCTGCGTGCAGGCCGTGCGGCTCGGGGCCTATGGGTTCATCGATAAGACCGAACCAATAGAGCGGCTCGTACAGGAGATCGAGAACGCTGTCTCGCGCGGACGGATGGTGACCGAGCTGCGGACGCTGCGGTCACGGTTCGATGGCGACACGCCGTTAATCGGCGACAGCGCCGCGATGCGTGCGCTGCGCGACGGCATCGCCCGTGTTGCGCCGATTCCCAGCAGCGTGTTGATCATCGGCGAAAGCGGGACCGGCAAAGAGCTCGTCGCGCGCGAGCTCCATCGACTTGGACCGGGCGAGAAGAATCCGCTGATCGCCGTGAACAGCGCGGCGCTTCCCGAGCAGCTCGTCGAGAGCGAGTTGTTTGGTCATGAACGCGGAGCGTTTACGGGCGCCGACCGTCTGCGCCGCGGTGCATTCGAGAACGCGGGCACGGGCACGTTGTTTCTCGATGAAGTCGGCGAGCTGCCGTTACCGTCGCAGGCCAAGCTGCTGCGTGTGCTGGAGGACAGGAAGGTCATGCGCGTTGGCGGCGATCGCGCGATCCCGATTGCCGCGCGCGTGATCGCCGCCACCAATCGCGAGCTCGAGCGGGAGGTCGAGGCTGGCCGGTTCCGGCAGGATCTGTTCTATCGCCTCAACGTCCACACGCTTCGTGTGCCGCCGCTCCGCGATCGCCTCTCGGACATTCCCGCGATCGTCGAGCATCTCCTCCACAGCATCGCGTCGCATCTCCGCATGCGCCCGAAGACGATCGCGCCGGATGCCGTGACCCTCTTGAGTGCGTACGATTGGCGGAAGAACAACGTGCGCGAGCTGCGGAACATGCTCGAGCGCATGATGATCGCCTCGGATGGTGCAGTCATCTCGGCCAATGAAGTGCCGCCCGAGATTCGCGGCGAGGATCGCGACGAAGCCGCCGATCCGTCAGCGGCGCCGGGCACCTTGAAGGCGATGAAGGCTCAGGCCGAACGCCAGATCGTCGTCGCTGCTCTTGAGAAGCACAACTGGCACGTCACAAAGACCGCCGAAGCACTTGGCCTCGCCGACCATTCGAGCCTCCTTAAAATCATGCGCCGACACGGACTCCGTAGCGGCGGGTCTTAAGACCCGCTTGACACATTGGAACTCCCAATTCCCAACGCCCAACTCCCAATAAGGTTCAAGTTTCAAGGGGCGGCGTCGGTCAACTGCCGCCGTCAGCTTTGCGAATCACCGTGGCAACAATCCGAACGAGCTCATCGCTCTCTTTGATGATTGGATGGTGTTCAGCGGTCAGGAAGTCACACCGTCGCAACGCTCGCGCAAATCGTAGGGTTTCTTCCAATCAGTCCTCTCCATATCCAACCGCATCCCAAGTGCCACTCCATGGCGAGTTCCTAGTCCACGTGGTCGTTTGAGTTTGTTGGGAGTTGGGCGTTGGAGGTTGAGAGTGATTGGGAGTTGGTAGTTGGGCGTTGGGAGTTGACGCCGACGCCCGTGTCCGCGCGGCCGGCCGTCGTGTGGGCCCGAACACGGGGAAACGCAGTCGCGGCTGCACCCTTCTGCACCGGCTCTTTCGACAACCCATGGCCAGCCCTCAACTTAGCGGCCGACACGTTTTCGCAATCCCTCTGGCTGATCCCTTGCCCATATGCCCTCCCAGATACCGGCCGCACAAACGGCCGCATAGAGGAGAAGGCATATGAGACCCAATGGAAAAGTCGCGGCGGCTGTCGTGCTCGCGTGTGCAGTGGTCGGCTGCAACAAGCGCGATTCACAGAAGACGAAGCCGGAGCAGGTACAGCCCAAGGCGGAGGAAGCATGGAGCCCGAAGCCGAAGGCGATCGACGGCGAAGGGTACGTGGGCACACCGTCGCCGACAGTAAGCGGACCGGTGTCGTTCGCCGACGGCGAGGCCGCCTATCAGTCGAAGAACTACGGCGAGGCGACGAAACTCTTCGAGCAGTACACCCAGCGTCGTCCGGACAACCCCTGGGGCCACTATATGCTCGGTCTCTCTGCGTGGAAGAGCGGCGATCTCGTGAAGAGCGAGGAGTCGTTCGAGATGGCACTGCGAATCGACCCGAAGCACATGAAGAGCCTCGTGAACGTGAGCCGCGTCCTCATCGAGCAGAAGCGATATGACGATGCCATCGTGAAACTGACGACGGCCGCGGCTGTCGATCCGGAGTCAGCGACCGTGCCGCGCCTGATGGCCCGCGCGCACAGCGCGAAGGGCGAGTTCGAGCCGGCGGTTGATGCGTATCGACGTGCGATCGCGCTCGACGGAAGCGATGCGTGGTCGATGAACAATCTCGGCATGCTGTATCTCGAGCATGGATTCGGCGAAGACGCGCTGCCGTATCTGGCCAAGGCCGTTCAGACAAACGAGAAGGTCGCAGCGTTCCAGAACAACCTCGGCATGGCGCTCGAGCACGAGGGACGCTTCGTGGCGGCGGCCACCGCGTACAAGGGCGCGTTGACCGCAGACCCGAGTTACAAGAAGGCGAAGCAGAACCTCGTCCGCGTCGAAGCGGTGAAGGCGGGTGCTGAGGAGCCGTTCGACCTCGCCGCGGCGGCGCGGCTCACCGACGAAGACCGCAAGGTTGACAGCGATGAGACGGTCGCGGCGAAGTAGGTTGGCGTCCGAACCGTCGTTCGACGACAGATTTGTCCCACACCCCGGTGTCACGCATTCGGCATAAGATGCGTGGCATCGGGGGTGCCGTATGACCGGCCTCGAACTCTTCACCGCCTTCCACGTTCTTATCAGCCTGATCGGAATCCTGTCCGGGTTTGTCGCCATCGTCGGGATGGTGCGATCGAAGCCACTTGATTGGTGGACGGATCTCTTCCTCGTCACGACCGTGGCGACCAGTGTCACCGGTTTTCTGTTTCCGTTTAACGGGTTCACGCCCGCGATCGGCACCGGCATCATCTCGATCATCGTCCTGACGCTGGCGATCGTCGCGCTGCGGGTCAAACATCTGCAGGGCCCGTGGGCGCGGACCTATGCCATTACCGCGGTCATGGCTCAGTACTTCAACTTCTTTGTCCTGATCGTTCAGTCGTTTCGGCGAGTGCCGGTTCTGCACGCTCTAGCGCCAACGGAGTCCGAGCCGCCGTTTGCGATCGCGCAGCTGGTGGCATTGATCGCCTTCGTAGCGCTCGGCTACGTGGCGACACGGGGATTCGTCAACGCCAAAACGCGAGTCGCTGCTGTGTGAGGAGACTATGAAGCGGATGCTGGGGCAAGTGGCGCTGATTGCGCTGACCGGGCTGGTATGGACGGTCAATGGCATCGCGCAGGACAAGCCGTTCGTGCCGGTCGGTGACCGGCCCTTCGTGCCGGTCACGGACGAAATGCTCTGGAAGCCCAATCCCGCCGATTGGCTTACCTGGCGACGCACGCTCGACAGCTGGGGATTCAGTCCGCTCAATCAGATCAATCGCAGCAACGTCGCGCAGATGAAGATGTCGTGGACGCGCGGGATGGGCCCGGGCAACGTCCAGGAAGCGACGCCCCTGATCTACAACGGCGTGATGTACCTGCCGAACCCAAGCGACCTGGTGCAGGCGATCGACGCCAAGACAGGCGATCTGCTCTGGCAGTATCAGCGCAAGCTGCCTGCCGATCTCGGCAAGTTCATGCCCGTTTTCGCGATCAATCGCAACCTCGCGATTTACGGCGACAAGATCATCGACACGAGCGCCGACGACTATGTGTTCGCGCTCGACGCAAAAACCGGCGCGCTGGCGTGGGAAACGAAAATCCTCGACTACCAGAAAGGCGCGCAGCAGACATCCGGCCCGATCATCGCCAACGGCAAGATCATCTCCGGGCGGGGCTGCGAGCCCGAGGGCGGGCCCGATGCCTGCGTGATTACGGCGCACGATGCCGTGACCGGCAAAGAAGTCTGGCGCACGCGCACGATTCCAAAACCGGGTGAGCCTGGATACGAGACGTGGGGCGATGTTCCCGAGGAGAAGCGCATCCACGTCGGCACGTGGATGGTGCCGAGCTACGACCCGCAACTGAACATGGTCTACATCGGGACGTCGGTGACGTCACCGGCACCGAAGTACATGCTTGGCGGCAACGACAAGCGCTACCTGTACCACAACTCCACGCTCGCGCTGAATGCCGACACAGGGAAGATCGTGTGGTACTACCAGCACCTCGTCGATCACTGGGATCTCGATCATCCGTTCGAGCGGCTGTTGCTCGAGACGGCCGTCGCGCCTGACTCGAGTCAGGTGGCGTGGATCAATCCGAAGATCAAGCGGGGTGAACGGCGTCGCGTGATCACCGGCATTCCTGGCAAGACCGGGATCGTCTACACGCTCGATCGACAAACAGGCGAGTTCCTGTGGGCTCGGCCGACGGTTCAACAGAACGTGATCAGCAAGATCGACGGCGCAACCGGCGCGGTCACGGGGAATCCTGAGGTGCTCTTTACTGCGAAGGGTCAGGAAAAGACTGTTTGCCCAAGCGTGAACGGCGGCAAGAACTGGCCGGCTGGCGCGTACAGTCCGCAGACCAATGCGATGTATTACCCGCTCCAGAACATGTGCATGAAGGTGACGACGCAGGAACCGGATGCGTCGCTGTACGCAGTCAGCATGCAGCCGGAGCTGGCAAAAGGCACGGACAAGGTTGGAGCTGTGTTTGCCATCTCCGCCGAAACCGGACGCACGCTCTGGAAATACGAGCAGCGCGCTGGCATCCTCTCGCTCGTCGCGACGGGAGGCGGGTTGATCTTCGTAGGTGACGCGGCCGGCCACTTCCGTGCGCTCGACGATCAGAGCGGGAAGGTGTTGTTCGATGTGAATCTCGGATCGCCGGTGAGCGGCTATCCGATCACGTTCGCCGTGAACGGGAAGCAGTACGTTGCGGTGAGTACTGGACCGTCGCTTGTGGCTGGTGGCGTCGCCAGACTTACGCCTGAGCTGAAGCCGGGGACGGCGAGCCAGATGTTCGTGTTTGCGTTGCCTTAGGTCAACCTAAGGAAGACTCTCAATTGCCGCACGGATGAGATTGCGCTAAATCATTGCTGCTGAGATTGACGCGGGCCGAATCTCCGAATAATTTGCTTCGGAACGCGTCGCCGCGACCCCTCGAAACTTCTTCAATGCAATTGCTCGATAACGATAGTTCCGTTGCTCGTCAGTCGTTCGACTGGCTCGTCGAGCTTGCCCTCAGGCTCAACGTAGTCATCGAAGTTGTGGACGTGTATGACGCGCCGGTTTCTCCTGTTGGATCAACCCGCGATGCCGCTGCCGTCCGAACGCTGCTCACCAACAACGAGCAGTCGCTGCTCGGAGCGCTCTCGGCGTCTGTCCGTTCACGGGCGCCTGTCGCGGCCGTCGTCGAAGGCATGCAGATCGTCTGCTTCCGTCTCGTCAGCGGCGGCGTTCTGTTGCTTGCCCGCAGGCTTGAGTCGGAAGACGCGACCGACGAGTGCCGCGACGATCTCGAGTCAATCGGACCGTGGCTGACCGGCGCTATTGACACGAGCCTGGCGCAGCCCAACACGGTGAGCGCCGAGGGCTATCGCCTCGTGTCGTTCCGCCGCATCCTGCGTGAGGCGAGTTCGCGTGGCTCGCTTCGTCAGGTGATTGGCGCCTTCATCGAAGCCTTGAGCGTCTGGGACGACGTGCGAGTGCGCGCGTATGTGGCGGGCGCGTCTGGCGGATTCTTCGAATACGCCTCCTCCATGACGGCGCATCCTTCATCAACGGAACCGCTCGACGAGACGGTCCTGCCGCGCCGTGGTCACGTCATCCGGCTGGCCCGTGCCGACGTCGATCGCGCCGGGCTGGCCATCGACCCCGGCGACACCGTCGTGGCGCGCATGACGATTGGCTCGGGCACCGCGTGGGCCCTGGTGTTCTCAGGGATGATCAACGACGCCGTGCAGGTGCGACTGCGGGTCTATACCGACATCCTGCGCGAGTCGTTGAACGACGTCTTGACGACCAGTACCAGCCGAATCGTGGCCGAACTCTCGCGCCGGCATGCGCCGGTGAACGAACCGATAGGGAATGCGGCACTGGCCGCCCTTGAACGTCTATCGACTGCCGTCGGCGCTCGTCAGGCGGGTCTCCTCGTCACAACGACGACGGGCCGGCAGGCATTGGCCGTCGGAAATGGAGACCTGCTGTCGTCGATCGATCGTCCGCGCGGGACCCGGCTGCTGGTGCGGTCGGCGGACGCCGGGGGCGTGATGACCGTGTTGTTTGATCGCGATCACACTGCATTCACGGCTTTCGAGCGTGAGATTGCACAGGCCGGCGTAGCGGCGATGCAGCCGTGGATCGAGGCGGCGCTTCCGCGATCCAGCGATGTCGAGCGGCGCGGCAGTGCCCGTCCGGTCGAAACGATGTTCGACCAACTCGCCACCGATGCCGTGGCGGCGGGCCAGCATGCCTCAATAATTGTGATGACCGTCGACGCCGCGATGGCAGCGCCGGGGCTACTGCCCTCATGGGTTGCCCGGATACGCGCGCGGCTCCGCGCCGGGGACCGCGCCGGGATGCTGAACGACCACGAGATTGCTGTGCTGCTGTATGGTGCATCCGCGGATCAAGCCGCGACGATCAGCTCGCGGATCGAGCAGATGCTCGAAACGCGTGGCGACTCGTCCGGATTCACCGCTCCCTTGATCGGTGTGTTCACGCGCGAGCCCGATCTGCCCTTCGAAGGGTCGCTCGTTGCGGCCGCGCGAGCGTCGGCCCTGGGCCGCGCCTGATCCTCTTCCCAACTTTTTTCTCTCGAATCGATCTCCGAGTCTTCTCCTCGGCGATCGATTCGTGCACAATGGGTCATCCTCGATTTCTCGTTGACAGCCCTGCGACGTTTGTCCGCTTCGGCACCGCGCACCAAGGATGCTGATGGCATGAACACGGGTCATGATCTGCTCCTCGATCAGTTCTCTTCTGAAGGGGGCCCGGACAAACGCCTGACCACGTGGTACGCGCAAGGCCAATCCGATGGCTTTGGCGATCGGTTGTTGATGTTCGACAACACGAACGCACCGTCGTGGGAAATCCTCCGCTTCAAGCCCGCCCTGGCACGTGAGCCGCGTTTCGACGCCGCGTTGCGCGAGCGAGTCGAGCAGCTGACGTCGTTTCAGCACGACTCGTTTCCTCAGGTTCGCCCGATCAAGCGCCTCGGACACGAGGATGGTCTGGCGGTGGTGTCGACGTACAGTGGCGGCGCTTCGTTATCGGAGGCGTTGAAGAAGCCGCGGAGCGCAGAATTTGCGCTGCGTCTCATTCGCCAGTTGGTCCCCGCGCTCGCCGCGTTGCAGCGCGTCGGCCCGGGTGTGGCGCACGGAGCGGTGACGGTCGATCGAATCATCCTCAGCGCCGACGGACGGCTGATGATTCGCGAGCACATGGTCGGCCAGGCTCTCGACAGCCTTGAATGGCCGGCCGCCAGACTGTGGGCGGAGTTCGGCATCATCGTGCCGCGGTCCTCGCCTGCCGCTCGCATCGACGAACGCACGGACATCACGCAGCTGGGGCTCGTCGTCCTGTCGCTGATGGCCGGCCGTCGCATCGGACCCGACGATTACCCGGACCGGATGGGTG
>JBKPRH010000470.1:0-24094 GCA_046765795.1 Acidobacteriota bacterium
AATCGACCTGACTCGTACGCCCGTGCGTTCGCGGCGACGGCCTTTTCCAGGACCGCTTTGATGCCTGCCGCTAACGTGAACGCCGCCTGGCGCGGACGACCGGCCGCCGTCGCAAGTGTGGACGCGCGACGCCGAGGCGACAGCCCTGCGTGGTGCAGTGCTTCGCTGGCGTAGATGTTGCCGACGCCGGCGACCAGCCGCTGATCGAGCAGCAGAACCTTCAGTGCCACGCGCTTCCCTGCGCACGCGCGCGCCAGCACCATCGCGTCAAACGCGTCGTCCAGCGGTTCCGGCCCCATTCCGCGCAACGCCTCGTGGTCATCGTTCGCCTGAATCAGATCCATCAGTCCGAAGCGGCGCGGGTCGTTGAACGTCACGACGACGCCCGACGACAGGACGATAACGACGTGGTCGTGAGGATCGATGGGCTGAGACGGAGGAGATGCAGAACGCGGTCGCTCGGTTCTAAACGCACGGCGCGGTCGCTCGGTTCGGAACGCGCCCGACATGCCGAGGTGCACGAGGAGCGTGTCGCCGGAGCTGAGCGTCGCCAGCAGATACTTGCCACGCCGGCTGACGGACGTGATGGTTTGCCCGGTGAGTCGCAAGACGAAATCGGGTGGGAACGGCCGGCGCAAATCCGGGCGGCGAAGCTCGACACGATCGATGCGCGCGCCACGCGCCGTGCGCTCGAGCATCCGGCGGACGGCTTCGACTTCAGGGAGCTCCGGCATCTCTCGATCCTACCGATTACGGAGGAAAACGGAGGGCACGGAGTAATTTGAACACAGGGGCCACAGGGGCCACAGAGGACAGAGACTGCGCAGGGCCGGCCTTCGGCCGGCCACCGGATAGAAACGGTGTTGAAAATCTTGATCAGTGAATCACGCGCGAACGGTGGCCGTGTTCTCCGCGATGATCTGCTTCATCCGCTCGCCATCCACCGACTCGACCTCGAGGAGTTCGAGCGCCAATGCACGCACCGCGGGACGCTCACGCTCGATGATCTGACGCGCGGTCTCGTAGCCGCGCATGATGAACGTGCTGATCTCATCGTCGACGCGGCGTGCCGCTTCTTCGCTGAAGCCGGCGGCGCGTGAATCCGAATCCCAGGCCCCGGAGGGGCGACGGAAGTGAACCGGGCCGAGCGGCGACATGCCCAGTTCGCACACCATCTTGCGGGCCAGCTCGGTCGCGCGCTCGATGTCGTTGGAAGCACCGCTGGTCATCTGCCGCAGGCACAGCTCCTCGGCAACACGGCCTGCCATCAGGATCGCAATCTGCGTCTCGAGGAAGGACTTCGAATGCGCGTGACGATCGGCCTCGGGCAACTGCATGGTGACGCCGAGCGCCCGGCCGCGCGGGATGATTGTGACCTTGTGGAGCGGGTCGGCTTCAGGCAACAGCGCCGCGACGATCGCATGGCCAGCCTCGTGATACGCGCAGGTGTTGCGCTCAGACTCGCTCATGATCAGCGACCGGCGCTCGGCACCCATGAGCACCTTGTCGCGCGCGGCGTGCATATCGGCATTGCTCACCGTGTGGCGTCCGAGCCGCGCCGCGATGAGTGCGGCTTCGTTCACGACGTTGGCGAGATCGGCGCCCGAGAACCCCGGCGTGCCGCGTGCAATGGACCGGAGATCGACGTCGGGGTCGAGCTCGACCTTCCGCGTGTGCACGCGCAGGATCTGCTCACGGCCGTTGAGATCGGGATTGCCGACGGTGACCTGGCGATCGAAGCGGCCCGGTCGCAGCAGCGCTGAGTCGAGAATGTCGGCACGGTTGGTGGCCGCCACGACGACGATGCTGTCCGCGCGTGAGAAGCCGTCCATCTCGACGAGTAACTGATTGAGTGTCTGTTCGCGCTCTTCGTGGCTGAGGGAGGTGCTGCCGCGATTGCGTCCGACGGCATCGAGCTCGTCGATGAAGATGATGCACGCCTTATGGCGTCGGGCTTCCTTGAAGAGCCGTCGCACGCGGGCCGCGCCAACGCCCGCATACATCTCGACGAAATCGGAACCGCTTGCAGAAATGAATGGGACACCTGCTTCGCCGGCCATCGATCTCGCGAGAAGCGTCTTGCCTGTGCCCGGAGGTCCGACGAGGAGGATGCCGCGTGGAATTCGTCCACCAATTGCCGAGAAGCGGCCAGGGTCTTTGAGGAAGTCGACGATCTCGCGCACTTCATCCTTGGCCTCGTCCACGCCCGCGACATCCTTGAAGGTGACCGTCACGTCGTTGGGATCGACTGTGCGCACCTTCTCGAGCGTCGTCACGCGGCCGGTGACGCGGAACAACACGAGGCCGGCGATGGCGAACACAAAGAGCCCGATCGCCAGCGACTGATACAGCTCGCCGCTCGCGCGATCGACGGGCTTGGCGCTGAACTGGACGCCACGCTCCAGCAAGCCCGACAGGAACGTCGGGTTCAGCGCGATGTAGCCCGGCGGCGCCGTCGTCTCGAGGTGAGCGCCATCCCGAAGCTCGAACCGAACCGCATCACCGTCGGCGACGACGGACTTGACCTGGTTGGCTTTGACCTCGCGAAGGAAATCGCTGAAGGCGACTGGAGTGAACTCGACAACTGGTCGCGACCGGAACGCGTACACCGCAATAGCAAGCGCGGCAGTCAACACTCCGGCTACCAACCAAGCGAGTCGAATGTGTGGCATCTTTCCTCGAAGCACAGTACTCCCCAGTGCGGCGACTTCTCACGCCGTATTAGATCGCGACCAGACACACACCGCCGCGTGGAACGGCTCGATTGAATGGAGGAACGCGACATGACGCGCGATGGTGATCGTCGTCAGTGCGTGCAGACATTTTATCGGACGAAGTTGTCCGGGTAAACAGAGAACGTACCGACCTCGGCCGTTGAGACCCCAGGCTCAGCTGTACCGTGTTTGGTACGCTGATGCGATGTCGAACCCGTTCCTCCGCGTGCTCACCGGTAACGACGATCGACGTGTTGTCGAAAGCGTCGTGCCTCAGCGCACCCTCGATGATGTGATACTCCCGCCGGCGACACGGCGTTCACTCGAGCAGGCGCTTGTGCACGTGACGCAGCACGACCTTGTGTTCAACCGCTGGGGTTTTCGCGAACGGCATCCGACGAGTCTCGCGCTCGCCTTCAACTTCGCCGGCGCGCCCGGCACAGGCAAGACGATCTGCGCGGAAGCGATCGCGCATGCGCTTGGCGCACGGCTGCTGATTGTCCGCTACGCGCATGTCGAGTCGATGTGGATGGGTGAAACTGCGAAGAACGTGTCTGCGGCGTTCCGCATGGCTCGCAAGGAGAACGCCGTACTGCTCTTCGACGAAGCCGACGCGATCGCCTCACGTCGATCGTCGTCGCTCGATCAGGCGTTCGTGCGCGAGACCAACACGGTGATCAACGTGCTGCTGCAAGAGCTCGAACGGTTCAACGGTGTGGTCATCTTCGCAACGAATCTGGCAGCGAATTTCGACCCCGCGTTCGAACGTCGCATACGCACGCACATCCTGTTTGAGATGCCGGGTGTCGAGGAACGCGAGCGGATCTGGCGCGTACAGGTTCATCCCTCGCGCACACCGCTCGCCGACGATGTGAATTTCCGTGCGCTGGCCGAGGCCTATGACGTGAGCGGCGGCGATATCCGGAACGCCGTGCTGAAAGCGGCACTGGCCGCGGCCGCTGAAGAAGGCAGCGATCTGCTCAAGAGCATTCACCAGCAGCATTTCGAAGAAGGCATGCGCGAAGTGCTCGCAGCGAAGAAGGTGATGAAGCAGTCGCTGCTCGACGTGCCGCCGCCGATCGTTCCGGCGCTGGAAGCGGCGCTGCCCTTTCACCGGCACGCCCCGAGCTTTCTGTCGGCGACCTCGTTGCCGGCGACCATCATCAGCGCGATCGCCCTCGCCACATCGATCGTCGCCTTGGTGTACGCGCTCGCGCGGTGACAGCCACGGTTGGTTTCTTTCGCCCCTGAAGGTATAGTCCGCACGACCTGTCTGGAGGTGGTGTTCCGATGAGGCATGGAGTCGCCTGGGCGGCGGCGCTGTCGATGCTGTTCGGTGCGGCGTCTCTCCGCGCGCAGTACCCGCTTGCGGCCAAGTTCGATCTCACGAAGCCGCTGACCCTGACCGGTACGGTGACGCAGGTGGACTGGGCGAACCCGTACGTGCACGTGCTCATGAAAGTCGCTGGCGATCCGCTGCCGACGTTATGGGCGGTCCAGGTCGACAGTCCAATCATCCTCGCCAACAACGGATGGAGCGAGACCTCGCTCAATCCGGGCGAGGCGATTCGCGTCGAGGGTTACATCGCGCGCAACGGCAGCAAGCAGATCTCGGGGAAGTCGGTGGTCGTGACCCGCACCGGCCGCGAGGTCTATGTGGGCGTGAACGGCACACCACGCCCGCGCCCCACCGCGTCAGGTCCCACGCCGCGATGGCCAGACGGCCGGCCGCGGCTCGGTCCGCCGCCCGGTGAAACCGGCTACTGGGGATATCCGAGCCGCAACTTCCTGATCGAGGACGGCGTCAAGGTGCAGATTGGCGATTACGGTCTGCTGAACAACATCACCGATGCGCCACGCGTGGCACCGATGCAGCCCTGGGCGCTTGGCCTCTACCGTCTTCGGCAAAGCACGCATCTGGAGCGCGATCCCATGCTGCTCTCGTGCAAGCCCCCGGGCGGCCCGCGTCAGTTCCAGCAGATCTACGGATTGCAGTTCGTCGAGCAGCCCGACTTCAAGCGTGTCTTCGTACTGCTCGGCGGCGGGAACCGCAACCGCCGTATCATCTACACCGACGGACGCAAGCAAGTCGGACAGATTCAGGGGAACGACGACAACCCGCTGTTCTATGGCATTGCCGTCGCCCGCTGGGACGGCGACACCTTCGTCGTGAACACTCGCCAGTTCAACGAGGAATTCTGGTTCGACAACGGCGGTCTTCCGCACACCGAGCAGCTGCAGTTGACCGAACGCTTCACCCGCGTGGACATGGCGACGATGCGCTACGAGGTGACCATCGACGATCCGGGCGCCTACACGCGGCCGTGGAAAAGCACGTGGACGTTGAGTTGGGTTCCGGGGGAAGAGACGCCGTACTTTCTGTGTCAGGACAACCGGCCATGATCACTGGATTGATGAATCGCGCGTGCGTATTCGGCTCGCTCGTCGCCGTAGCGATCGTGTTCGCGATGAACGCAGACCCAGCGGCTCAGGGACGCGGCGGTCGCGGCGGCGGTGCGCCTGAACCGCCTGCAGCACCGACACCGCGGTGGCCGGACGGCAAGCCGATTCTCGGCTCGGTGCCCGGACAACCGGTGGGCGGATGGGGCGCTGGCGTCACGACATTGCCGCGCGGACTGAAGCTCGATGACATCCCGTTTCAGCCATGGGCCCGCGCCGTGTACGACATTCGGCAGATCGATCAATTCGAGCCGCATACTCGATGCAAGGCATCGGGCGTGTCGCGGCAGTTCTCGACGCCGTACGGCACGGAGTTCGTCGAAGTCCCCGAGTTGAAGCGCATGTACATCATGGACAACGGCGGTCCGAACTCCTACCGAATCATCTATCTCGATGGACGCTCGTTCCCGGCGAATCTCGCCCCGACGAACTACGGGTATTCGATCGGCCACTGGGAAGGCGACACGCTCGTCGTCGAAACGCGCGGACTGAATGAGAAGTTCTGGATGGACACGCGCGGCACGCCGCACACCGCCCAGTTGAAATTCACCGAGCGAATCACGCGCAGCGACATGAACACGCTGAAGTATCAGGCCACGATCGACGACCCGGGCGCGTACACCAGGCCGTGGACGACGACCGACTTCACGCTGCGCTGGAGACCTGGCGACGAGCTGTTCGAATACATCTGCCAGCAGTTCAACCAGGGGCCCGAGTTGATGCTCGGCAGCCAGGAAGAGATCGACAACACGCGGTTCTTCGTTCCGTAAGGCGGAAGCCGGACCAAAGGTATGACGCTCATGCGCGCGTTACTCATTCTGGTCGTCATCGCTCTGGCCACGCCGATTGCGGCTCAGGAAGGGCATCCCCTGACCGGTACGTGGTACGGCGAGTACGAGGTGGGCAAGCAGAAGCGCGATCTGACGATCATCATGAAGTGGGACGGCAAGCAGACGACCGGCACGATGAATCCCGGACCCAATGCCGTCCCGATCACCTCCGCGATGATGGACATCACTCCAGGCAAGCCCGCGCCCGAAGGCCGCGACTCGACCCAAGGGATTCCGCCGACCTTCAAAGTACGGATCGAAGCCGGCGGTCAGGTCTTCGACGGCACGCTGCAGAACCCGGTCGCCGGCAACCGGCGGATCACGGGAACCTGGTCGCGCGGTGCCGAGCGGGGCACCTTCCAACTCCGACGGCTGTAGTCGTGTGCTGAACGGCCAGATCGCTGTCGTTACGGGAGGCAGCCGCGGCATCGGCAGGGGCGTCGCGAGTGAGCTCGCGACGCACGGGGCCAAGGTGTTTGTCACCGGGCGCACTGAATCTGATCTCGCCACAATCGGTGAAGGCACGATCGGCATCCGTTGCGATCACACGGTGGACGGCGACGTCGAGGCCGCGTTCGCGCGGATAGCGCAGGACGGCCCGATCGACGTGCTGGTCAACAACGTCTGGGGCGGCTACGAGCGGATGGTGGACAACGGCGAGTTCACGTGGATGAAGCCGTTCTGGCAGCAGCCGCTGTGGCGATGGGATGCGATGTTCGCTGCCGGTGTTCGCGCGCACTATCACGCGAGCCAGCTCGCCGCGCCAGGCATGGTCGCTCGTCGTCGCGGACTGATTGTCAACCTCTCGCATTGGGCGGCACAGAAGCATCTCGGGAACGTCGCCTACGGCGTGTCGAAAGCCGCCACCGATAAGATGACCGCGCACATGGCCGCCGAACTGCAGCCGCACGGTGTTGCGGTCGTGTCGCTCTATCCGGGAATGGTGCGGACTGAGAAGGTGATGGCGTCTGCAGCGTGGCTCGACTTGAGCAACTCCGAGTCACCGGAGTTCATCGGTCGCGCCATCGCCGCACTCGCTGCCGATCCGGATGTCGTGCGCCACACAGGCAAGGTGGTCGTCGCCGCAGCCCTCGCGCGCGACTACGGCTTCATCGACATCGACGGCAAGAGTCCGCGTCCGCTGACGATTGCTGATGTGTGATTCCTTTATTTGGCCGGCGCGAGGCGTTTCAGCTCTTCGAACCAGTTGAGCACCACGCGGACCTCAGAGCCGGAACCACCCGCTTCATCACCGAGGGCCGAAGACACGCTGACGATGCGACCGTCAGGAAAGAGGTCGAATCCGCGGACGTCGATCGATAGCAGGCCAGGAATCGGCGACCGCGATACCTCGGTCGTCGTGCCGAACACGATTGACGGCGAGGTACTGACCGGGACCGACACCAGCGGCCGGCCGGCGCCCGGCACGTACACGATGCTCTTGCCATCCGGCGACCATCGCGGATGGAAATCCAGCAGAGTCTTTGGCGCTTGACGCTTCACGCCGGTCGGCGGAAACGGTTCGATGAACACGCCGCGGTTCGGCGTCAGCGCGCCGCTCCCTGCAAGCGTTGACGCGTAGGTGACCCAATGACCATCTGGCGAGAAGCTGGCGCTGAAGGGATCGAGCGACTGGACATCGCTGAATGGAGCGGTGTGCTTGCTCGCGAGCGTCAGCACTGATAAGTGATATCGAGACGACTTGCGGATCGAGAACAGCAGGTGCGCCCCATCGGGCGACCACTCCTCCGGAATGTGTTCCTCGCCGTCGACTGGACTGGTCAACCGCTCTGGTGTTCCTCCATCAACAGCCTGCCACCAGATCGCATTGTCGCGCGCCGATTGAAACGTCACGCGGCGGCTGTCGGAGGACCATATCGGAAACCGGCTCTGGCCGTCGAACGTGACGCGCTGAATCGGCGTCTTGCCGGACACGTCGTAGGTCCAGATGTCGGACGTGCTGCCTTCAGTGCGGCTCGCGGCAAGCAACCGGCCGTCGGGCGACACCCGTGGATGCGCATAGATCCCGACCGGAAGCTTCAGCGGAACGGGATCACCTTTGCGATCACTCACGAGCAAGCCACGAGCGGTGGACAATGACGTCGCCGGGCCGGTCAGATACGCCATCGTTCCGCCAGCGGAAACGGAGAATTGCGCCGCGCCGTTCGTTGCGCCTGGTGCCCTGCGAACGCCGACGAGGATCGGCACCGCAGTACCGCTGACGGTGAGGGTCGTGTGATCGAACGGAACGGCGTACATCGTTCCGCTGATCGCGTACACCAGATGCCCGCTCTCGACGTATCGCGCATCGCCGCCGCCCTGGATCAACACACGCCGGCTGTTGTCCGCGAGCGACTGCGCCACGATCGTCGCTTTGTCCCATCGGTCATCGTTCGTGCCTTTGGCCAGCGTGAAGAGCACGGTCCGACCGTCGGGCAGCATCTGCGGGTTATGCACGCTTTCGTCGGGCGCGACCGTCACGATCCGCTCAACTGGACCTCCCTTCGGCGACACGCGGAGGACTCCGCCACCAGCTGTCGTGCCGACGAGAATGCCGTCGCGGCCCCAACTCATGCTCGAGAAGTTCGACAGGCCTTGGAGCGACGCGAGCGTCGAGGGAGTCCCTCCGGCGATGGGGATCCGTCTGACGTCAGGACCTTTTTCAGCGACAGCCACGAACGCGATCGCCTCACCGTCGGGAGAAAACACCGGATTGAGTGGGACCATTTCTGAATCCGTGATCGCTCGTGACTCGAGTTCGCCGATGGCGCGCACACGAATGCGACCGCCCGCGCTATAGGCCACCTTCGTGCCGTCGGGCGACACGGCAACCATCTGCTGGACCACAGACGTAAACGGACCTTCACTTCTGAACGAGAAACGCACGACCTCGGATGGACGAGGCGTTGGTCGCGTCATCCATGCCACGGCAGCGACAATGGCGGCAGTGAGCGCAGCCGTGATCGCGATCGGAAGCACGCGCCATGACGACGGCGAGTGGCGGACGACAGCGGATGCAGAACCATTCGCGCTCAGATCCTTGAGCACGAACTTCGCTGCCGCTACGTCCGACACGCGCTCGCGGCGATCCTTCGCAAGGCAGCCCCTCATCAGGCTCAGGACAGCCGGAGGAACGTCAGCCGGCACGATCGACCAATCGGGCTCGCTCTTCAGCACGCTCGCAAGCGTGTCGCTCACGTCGTCGCCGGCGAACGCCCTTCGTGCCGTCAACATTTCGAAGAGCACCGCGCCGAAAGACCAGATGTCGCTGCGCTTGTCTGCCTCGCGCCCCTTCGCTTGCTCGGGCGACATGTAGGCAGCCGTCCCAAGAATCAGCCCAGCCTGCGTCATCGCCGGGGAGGTGATCGTCGGAGACATCGACAGGCCGGGCGAGAACGCGCGTGCGGGCTCCCCCGCCGCCTTGGCCAGACCGAAATCGAGGATTCTCACCGTGCCATCGGGGCGCACTTTGATGTTGGCTGGTTTGAGGTCGCGATGCACGATGCCTTGCTCATGCGCGGCTTCGAGGCCGTCGGCGATTTGCCGCGCGAGACGCAACGCCTCGGGCACACTCAGGCCGCCGATCAGTTCGGCGAGTGTTGGACCATCCACCAGCTCCATCACCAGCGCGCGCACGTGCCCTGCATCGAGCGGCACGGTCTCGAGCCCGTGGACGATGGCGATGTTGGGATGATTCAACGCGGCAAGCGTTCTGGCTTCGCGCTCGAACCTGGCGAGGCGTTCCGCGTCGTCGGCGAACGCTTCGGGCAGTACCTTGATCGCCACGTCCCGCGCGAGGTTGGTGTCTTTCGCGAGGTACACCTCCCCCATACCACCCGCGCCGAGTGCAGATTGGATGGTGTACGGGCCCAGTCGCGTGCCCGCCGTCAACCGCATCGCACTAGCCTACTGCGTACGCGTCGGCGGGAACGACGGACCGACGTCGCATCGGTTGCCGCTTCCAATACGTCAACGATCGCCAGCACCACTCGAGCGGACCGAAGCGGAAATGGCGCAGCCAGATCGGACTGACGGCCAGACTCACGATCCACATCCCGAGCACGACGTAATAGAGCTGATAGCGCTGCAGCTGTCCGAACAACCGCAGGCCGGGTGCGTAGAAGACGAGCGCGTAAATGATCGAGTGCGAAATATAGTTCGAGAACGCCATCTGCCCGACGGCGGCGAGACGATCGGTCAGCCACTTCATGACCGCGCTCTTCGCGAGCAGGATGATGACCGAGGCATGCCCCAGCGCGACGGCGACGCGGCCGAGCTCGTACGGCACGTTCCAGAAAATGGTCGCGACGATGTCGAAGTTCGACGTGATCATGCCGTAGGTCGAGAGTGAGTTCACGGCGATCCCGAATCCATACCCGGCCGCCGCCAGACGGAGGTAGAAGCCAGTCGGCCGATCGCCCTGCAGGACGCCGAGCTTGAACAACGCCATGCCAATCAGCATCAGCGCCCAGATATCGACGCCGCCCGGAAAGTACACGGGAGCGAAATTCAACTGGCGCATGACCGGCACGCGTTGGGTCATGACGCCGCCGTAGCTTTTGCGGTAGTTGTCTATTTCCTCCTGAAGTTTTTCGCGAGACGGCAGCGCCGTGTTATAGGCCTCGTCCCATTCCTTCTTTGCGTCCCGCTGCTCTTTCGTCAGTGTCTGCGCCTGTGCTTCGGCCGCACGGGCGGCCACTGCGGCATTACGCGTCGAACGCTGCTTGAACCCCATGCCCACAACAGCCAGCGACAACAAGAGCAGTGCGACACCCGACGTGATGAGCAGCTTGCGCGGCGACACGTTGCGCATCGGCACGATGAGCAGGCCGAACAGCCCATAGGCGTACAGGATGTCGCCCGCCCAGATCAGCCACCCGTGCAAGGCCCCGAACAGGATCAGCCACAGCAACCGCCGCGTCATCAGGTCCCCCGCGCGCACGCTGTTCTCGCGCGCGATTGCTCGGTCCATGAACAAGACGATGCCGGCGCCGAACATCATCGAGAACAACGCACGCATCTTGCCGTCGAACAGCACCCACTGCACGGCCAGCACGCCAACGTTGAGCGGGTCATTTCCGCCCCACAGATTCGGGTTCGAGTAGGCCGCCATCGGCAGGCCGCTGAAGACGATGTTCATCAGCGCGATGCCGAGCAGCGCCGCACCACGCAGCACATCGAGGGTCCGTAGGCGTTCATCCGACGAGATGGGCGCAAAGTAAGTAGTCATGGCAGCTCTCGTTCGTGATCGGCGCGAGCCGGAGACGCAAGAGTCTATGGCAAGACCGGCCTCGGCACGCAAGGTGCTTCATGACAGGCGAGGCCATGCTCATGTCACACATCCGCTCAACAGACCGGTTAGCAACCGTCATCAACGTCTTTACGGTTGACCCCTCCAAGCAGGACCAGCTCGTCGAGCTGCTGACTCGCGCGACCGACGACACGATTCGACACTTCCCCGGCTTCATCTCGGCAAACTTCCACAAGAGCGTCGATGGCACGCGCGTCACAAACTACGCGCAATGGCGCAGCCGCGAGGACCTCGAGGCGATGCTTCGCCATCCCGCGGCCCTTCCACATCTGCAAGAAGCCACGGCGCTGGCGACCTCGACTGATCCACATGTGTACGAGGTGATTGCCGTCCGCGAGAGTTCGAGACTCCGAAACATCCCGTCAGGAATCGCCATGGGCGCGGCTGCCACCGGGGCGTTTGCGCTTGGCGCGTTCGCCGTCGGCGCTGTGGCGATCGGCGGCCTGGCGATTGGCGCGATCGCCGTGAAGCGAGGTGTCGTGCGCAGGCTGTCGATCGAGGAGGTGAATATCGGCCGGCTCGGCGTGCGCGAACTTTCGGTGGAGCACAGGTAGCGCGCAGGAGGCGCACATGCGTCGAGGCCGTAGGACCGGTCGTGGTACCATCGCGCTTTCCATCCGCCGGAGGAGCGCACACCATGACCAAGAGCCGACTGATCACGCTCATGGGTCTCACCGCCGTGATCTCCCTGTCAACATTTCTTCTCCATCCGACCTCTTACGCACAGCAGCCAGCAAACGATGTCGCCATCGACAACGACGACATCGGCGGTGTCGTGACCGGACCGAAAGGTCCCGAGGCAGGTGTCTGGGTCATTGCCGAGACGCGCGACCTGCCGGTCCGTTACATCAAGAGCGTGGTGACTGACGACCGCGGTCGCTTCGTCGTGCCCGACCTGCCGCCGGCGACGTATCAAGTCTGGGCGCGTGGCTATGGGCTCGTTGACAGCGCCAAGACGACAACAAAGCCGGGTCAACGTGTGAGCATCACTGCCGTCATCGCGCCGAACGAGGCCGAGGCGGCGCACTACTATCCGGCGATCTACTGGTACTCGATGTTGAAGATCCCGGCGGCGGATCAATTCGGCGGCAAGAGTGGCATCTCCGATCGCATCACGCAGACCGCCTGGATCAGCGCAATGAAGAACACCGGCTGCATCGGGTGCCATCAGCTCGGTCAGCAGTCCACGCGCACGATTCCGGCGGCGCTCGGAACGTTCGCGTCTCCCGCCGACGCGTGGCGTCGCCGCGTGCAATCGGGCCAGGCGGGTCAGCTGATGTTCGGACAGCTGACTGGACTCGGCGACGTCGCGTTTGCCAACTACGGCGACTGGACCGCTCGCATCGCGAAGGGCGAGCTGCCGTTTGCCAAACCGCCGCGGCCGCAAGGCGTCGAGCGCAACATCGTCGTCACGCTGCGTGACTGGATGAACGAGAAGCAATACCTGCACGACTTGATCGCCAGCGATCGACGCTTCCCCACCGTGAATGCGAATGGGCCGCTGATCGGATCGCCCGAGTACAGCTCGGACACGCTGCCGTTGCTCGACCCCGTGAAGAACGTGGCGACCACGTTCGTTGCGCCGGTGCGCGACACGAGCATGCCGCTCAGCCTCGGTCCCGGACACGCGGCGGCGCTCGATGCGCTGCAGCCATCGCCGTACTGGGGCAACGAGCGAATCTGGGAGACGCGCGCCAACAACCACAACTCGATGTTCGGCCGCGACGGCCGCGTGTGGCTGGCCGCGACAGTACGCGGCCCGGAGAATCCGGCATTCTGCACAGCCGGCTCGAATCACCCATCGGCCAAGGCCTTCCCGATGGACCGCGCCGTCCGTCACATCGCGGTCCTCGACATCAAGACAAAGAAGTACACGTTCATCGACACGTGTTTCTCGACGCACCACCTGCAGTTCGGGTACGACGCGAACGACACGCTGTGGACGAGCGGTGGCGGTCCCGTTGTTGGGTGGGTGAACACGAAGATGTTCGACAAGACCGGCGACGCCGCCAAGTCGCAAGGCTGGACCGCGCTCGTGCTCGACACCAATGGCAATGGCAAACGCGACGCGTATGTCGAGCCCGATCAGAAGCCCGATCCGACGAAAGACACGCGGATCAATTCCGCGTTCTACGCGGTGATGCCGAGTCCGGTTGACGGATCGATCTGGGGCGCGACGATGGGCGTGCCAGGTGCCGTCGTCAGAATCGCGCCGGGATCGAATCCACCGGAGACGGCGCTTGCCGAGATCTATCGCGTGCCGATGCCCGGCTTCGGCGCGCGCGGCGCAGACATCGACAGCAAAGGCGTGGTGTGGGTGTCACTCGGCAGCGGTCATCTCGGCAGCTTCGATCGGCGCAAGTGCAAAGGGCCGCTCAACGGTCCGAAGGCGACCGGCGATCACTGTCCCGAAGGCTGGACCTTCCATCAGTACCCGGGACCGGGATTCAAAGGCATCGGCGAGAACAGCGCCGAGTCGAGCTACTACTCGTGGGTCGATCAGCACAACACGTTCGGCCTGGGCGACGACGTGCCGATGTCTACCGGCAATTTGAACGACGGCATCATTGCCTACGCGAACGGCCGGATGATCGTCCTGCGCGTGCCGTATCCGCTCGGCTTCTACGCCAAAGGATTCGACGGTCGCATCGACGATGCGAAGGCGGGCTGGAAAGGACGAGGCCTGTGGGCCGCCAACGGCGATCGCACGCCGTGGCTGATCGAAGGCGGCAAAGGCACGAAGCCGCTCGCGGCGCACTTCCAGTTGCGGCCGGATCCGTTGGCCAAATAGGAGCATTGTTGATTGGACGATCTTTGATTGGTGATTACTTGTCGATTAGTGATCGGTGATTGTTGATTGAACACAGCTCCGACCAATCAACATTCAGTCATCGAAAATCAACAACGAATCAACAACCAAAGATCAGACAATCAACAATCGAGCACGGCCTGATGAAGATCGTCATCTACCAGAAGCCGACCTGCACGACCTGCCGACAGGTGCACGCCGCCCTGAAGGAGAGCGGCGTGGACTTCGATGCCGTCAACTACTACGTCGATCCGATTCCAAGGAAGAAGCTGAGCGAACTGCTTCGCAAGATGAAGATGTCGCCGCGCGAGTTGCTACGAACGAAGGAGCCGGTTTACAAAACGCTTCGCC
This sequence comes from Acidobacteriota bacterium, assembly GCA_046765795.1. GTDB lineage: Bacteria > Acidobacteriota > Vicinamibacteria > Vicinamibacterales > UBA2999 > Gp6-AA40. The sequence goes on from JBKPRH010000470.1 coordinate 14,476, forward strand.
TCGGCGAGCGCGATCTCTCAGACGATGAGATCGTCGAGTTGATGGTGAGGAATCCGGATCTGATACAGCGGCCGATCGTCGAGAAAGGCGCGCGCGCCATCCTCGCGCGGCCGGCAGAACGACTCAAAGAGATCTTGTCGTAATAGGTGCGGGACTGCGGTCCCGCACTGCTGAACGAATCAAAGCGGGCTAGAGGCAATCCATTTCTTTCTCTGTGCCTCTGTGCCTCGGGTGTGTCGTCGGCAAGCGAAGTCAGCGTGAGGCGTGCGAAAGTCACGCAGTCATGATCGCCGTGATCGTCGTCCTATAAGCGACTTCCTCGTAAGCACCCAGCATGTCAGCGAGCGGGACGACGCGCGTGACCAGCGCCTTTGCGTTGTACTGACCGCTGTCGAGCAGCGACACAAACCGCGGGATGTCGCGCATCGGATTCGCGCCGCCGGCCTGGCCGCCCGAGTGTGAGATGCCGCCGATGGCGAACAGAAACGCAGGCAGCGCGATCGTTCCGCGCACGAGGCCGGTGGTCACCAGATGGCCGCCGGCGTTGCACATCTCATACGCCTGCTGCATCGGCAGGATGCCGGTCGGGTCGGGCCCTTGTTCGAGCTTTGGCCGCACGAACTCCGCACCACACGCTTCCACGACGAAGTCCGCACCGGCGCCGCTGCGACGACCGCCCGAGTCCCGGCCGCCGCTCCACGCGCGGCTGGTCGGTCCATTCGACAGGCTTCGCACGCGCTCGATGATGGCGTTGCCTTCGACATTGGGATCGAGGGCGTGAGTCGCGCCAACCTTCATCGCGAGATCGCGCCGTACCTTGATCGGATCGATGGCGATGATCGTGGACGCGCCCGCGATGCGCGCACCCTGCACGGCGCTCAGACCGAGTGGTCCGCAACCCACGACCGCGACGACCGATCCTGGCGCGACGGTCGCGAGCGTACCGGTCGTCGTCGCGCCGAGTCCCGCGACGCTCACACAACTCAGGACCATGCCGAGATCCACGGCATTCGCTTTGGTGACAACGGGCACTACCCATTCCTCGAACGTGATCATCAGCTCGCCGAGACCGCCGATGTGCGAGTTCGAATACACGGGCGTGCCGTCCTTCAAGTCGCCCACCGCCACCAGATCGGACGGCAGATTGCGACCGAGGAGCTGACATACGTCGGCGCGGCCGCGCAGACAGTGATAACAGGAGCCGCACTGCGGAGTGCCCGACACGCAGACGCGATCGCCGACCTGCACGCGGCGCACTTCGGGGCCAACTGCTTCGACGACGCCGACACCACCGTGTCCTTGAATCAGCGCGAGTGAGTTGGCGTTGACGCCAGCCAGACCGACGGCTGCCTGGTTTGTCGTCGCGCCTGCAGACGGCGCAGCCGCGGCTGCTGGTACGGCGGCCTGGATGCCGAGCACCGCGCCGACGTTCGAGTAACACAGATTGCAGGCCTCAGTGCGCACGACAACCTGACGCCCGCTGATCGGCCGCAGCCGAACGTCCTGCAACGTGGTGCGACCACGTCCCGTGCCACGCGAGATCCACGCGCGGAACGTTCGGTTGGTGATCACGGCAGGGCCCTGTCCTTGCGCCGCAGTGGTCACCTGGCCAAGCGCCGCCGCGGCAGCGGCCGCAGCCGAGCCCTGCTTGAGCAATCGTCGTCGAGAAATTCGTGTAGGAGTCGTCATCTCACACCTGACCGATCCGCAGGGGCTTCATCTTGCGCCGCCCTGTGCACAACGGTCAACACAGGGCGCGATGAGCTATGACGGTCAATCCGCCTTCGCTGAAGCTACGGCGGACAGGTCCGCGCTCGCTGAAGCTACGGCGGACAGGTCCGCGATCGCTGAAGCTGCGGCGGACAGGTCAGGTGTGAGTTGTCGGCACGCGCGCCGCGCGCGTGGTGAGAGCGCCTAACGCGTAATGTCGCACCTCACGTTGACCATGCGCACCGATTCCACTCGCAGGAGCTGGGCGTTTGGCTGGTTGGGTTCAGCGCTGGACGAGCGGTCGTCGGCGGGCCTGCCCGTCACTTCGACCTGCTGGCCCACATGCGTGCGCAGCTCGTTTGCCCGGCCTTCGAGGATATACAGCGGACCTGTTGACGCCGTCGCTGACGTTGAGGGCCGCGAGGCATCCGATGACGGTGATGACGCAGATGACGTGGCGTTCGCGAGCACGAATCGATTGACGCCTTCCGCCGATCGAGAGGCGGCATTCGGCTCGCGCGATCCGAGGCCTTGCTCGCCTGCTTGCAGACAGCCGCTCACCGTGATGCTCGCTTGCTGACCATTCGTGCGATCGAGCACGGAGCCACCGCCCGTCCTATCGTTGCGGTTGCACCCGGCCGTGACGACAAGCATCGCGGCACCCATGCAGAGGATTCCTGTTTTCATGAGCTTTACACTCCCTTCCGCTCGACTCTTCGCGCGAAAGGGAGTGCAAGCTTTGGTGCCTCAGGCGATCACTTTCACCCAGCCGAACATCCCATCGTTGAAGTGGACGTTCACGGCGCAGATGACGAGATAGGTCCCTCGCGTGCTGAAGCCGATCACCTCGACTCGATCCTGAGGCGTAGTGGCCAACCGTGGATCGAGGCCGCGGTAGATGCGCTGCCCTGGATCGTCGATGAGCCCGACAACCGGTGGCGCATTGGGGATCGGCAGCAGCACCGATTGACTGACCTCGTTGGGGTCCTTGCCCGGAGCATAGACAACGATGTGATGAAAGCCCGCCACGATGAAGCTCACCGAGCCGCCTTCCTTGATCGTCACGTCATTCGGCAGCAGTGCATGAACGTTCGGACCCTGCGGAGCGTTCGGCAACGTGAATCGATCGCGCGGCACCGCCGGAGTTCCGACCGGCCACGCGCCGAAGCCGACCGTTGCATGAGCCAGCGGCCCTGTCAGCGCTTTGTGGTCGTGCTCGCCTTGCGCCGCGGCGTTGGCCACACTCGCGGCGGCCAGCACAGCGGATCCAATTCCCAACTGTTCAACGAACTGTCGTCTCTTCATGGTGTCCCTCCGATTGGGGCTCCCCGCCCGCCCGGATGGTCATGAAGGGTGAGTGCGCATGACCCCGAACCTCAGCCCGTGTGAGGGGCGAATCCTATCAGGGTCGATGAGTTTTGTGATGAAAACTGTGCAGCACGATGGGGGTGGCACTTAAGTGCCACCCCGGGTTTGACGCGGATCAATTCTCTTCGGCAGGCGCAGCTGGACGGTTCGGAACAGGGACCTGGATCGCACGCCGAGCCCTGACGATTCCGTTCTTGCGGTCTTCTTCGATGGCCTTGTCTTCGGCGCGTTCAGCGCTGAGTGCATTCGGCAGACCGTAGTTGCCCTCGTGGCATTCGTATGGGAGCAACACACCACCGTCGAGCGGCGTCAGCGGCATCGACATCGTGAATGGCCGCACGTAGGTCACCGGATCGTCAACGGTGAACTGATACTGGAGCACGTCAGCGGCGACACGCTTGAACCGCTCGGTGATCGTCATCTTGTCGCTGTGACGCAGGCCATTGCCATTACCACCAATGCTGGTCTTGTCCGTCAGGTTCGTCGTCACGACGACGAGCTCGTCGCCTTCCCATCGCGCGCGCGAATCACCCAGATACTGACGGATCCCGTTGTTGATGTGCGGCCGGCCGTCGGTGTAGATGACGCGCGTGTCGTGAATCATCTCGTAGCTGAACGCCACGACACCCGGTGCCTGCACGATGCGGTTGCCGTTCCCGTAGACGACGCGCAGCACCGAACCCACGATGCCGCGGGTGATGCAGCGGTCGTACAGCGTGAAGTCCTCGAACGTGTTGAACGGACCGTCGCCGAACGTGCCGCGGTCGCGCGGCGCGCGACGCTTCTGTGCCTCTGCGGTGAACGCCGGCATGCTGCCGTCCGGCGGATCGATGATCAATGACGTCTGGCGGAACGCACGGCGCGCGAAGTCGTTGCGGAACGAGCCGATATCAGTCTCGCCGCGCTTGACGCCAGCCGCCACCGTCTTGACTCGAGCGGCAAAGGCCTCGTCGCTCAACCACAGGTTGTTACCCAGTTCCTTAGGACGTTCACGCGGAATGCCGCTGGTATCGTCGCTGCTCCATACACCCTGCAGATCGGGATCACCCCACGGCGTGCGCGGCACGGTGTAGGGCGTGGGCGTTCCATTGTTGTGTGCGGTGATCAGAAGCGGCGGCGCCCCGGCTCGTTGTGCCGTGACAATCGACGTCGCCGCGGTGATGGCTATGCCAGCTCCGAAAAGGGATAGAAGTAGGCGCTGAGACATGATGTCGCTCCCGCGCGCGTCGCGGCGCGCTGCCGAATGATACGCGCACAGAGAGGAATCAGGAATCGGGAATCAGAGAGGAACCAGGAACCTGGAATCAACTCCGTATGCGCTTGGTTCGTGACGTCCGGTCCGTCCATTCGCGAAATTTGACGGTCACCGACCCCACTTTGATGACGTCGCCGTCGGCGAGCGGCGTTGGCCCGTCGACACGTTCACCGTGGACGAACGTGCCGTTCGTGCTCCCGAGGTCGGTCAGCACTGGACGTTCCGTCCCAGCGATCCGAATTTGTGCGTGGCGGCGCGACACGCCGGAATGATCGAGCCAGACCTGCGACCGCGGATCCCGGCCGATGACGGTGTCGCCGTCGGCGAGTGCGAACGTCTGGGTCTTCCACGTCAGCCAGAATCGGGCAGGCGGGTTCTCAGCGGCTGCCCCGCGCTCGACGTTCGTGGCCTTCGCGCAGAACGCGTAGCCGACACCGTGCACCGTTCGAATGAAGCGCTGCTCGTGCGGGTCGTCACCCAGTGCCCGCCGGATCTCGCCCACCAGCACGTTGAGGTTGCCTTCGACGACGAAGACGTCCGGCCAGATCTGACCGAACAGGTCGGCTTTCGGCACGACGTTCGGGCGCTTCTCGACAAGCGCACACAACACCGCAAACGCCTTTGGCGACAGGTGGATCCCCTCGCCGCCGCGGGTCAGCTGCCGCGTCTCTGAGTCGATCTCGAACGCATCGAAGCGCGCCTTCACCGGCCGCTCCAAGACCTAGAAGATCCTTGGCTAATCCTTAGGACTTGCATCACTGCGCTGTGCAATCGTAGGCGCGATTCTACTGTGAGAGACACACCACGCCGGTTCGCCCGTGATCTCATCGTCGCCGTGCTCGAGAACATGCGGCGTTATCAGGAGCCGCTGATGTACTCGGTGATCGCACCCAGCCGATACCTGATCTATCTGCATCCGTCGGAGTACGCACGTCTGGAAGGCATCCTTCCACTGCTGCGCGAGCAGACGATCCGTGGCCTCAGCGACGAAGTCGACAAACTGAACCGGCGATCGACGATGCAGCGGTATGCCGGACGGCTGATCGGCCGGACATCGCTGCCGGTGGAGAGCGCGACAGGCGACTGGCAGGTCGAGTTCCTCGAAGATCCGGACGGCGACATCGCCGAAGGCGCCTTCGTAATCGACTCGGAACTTCGCGCGCCGCAGGACACTGAACTCGGTGGCGGCAGCCGCACACGCCGGATCACGACCGTGCACTTCGGCCCTCGGGTCACCACTCGCGAGCAGACCGTCACTCGACAGGCGGTTGCCACAACTCGCGTACTGGCGCGCGTGACCCATGACGACGAATCGGGTCATCACCAGTACGACATCTCGAAGGACTCCGTGACCATCGGACGCGGTGGTGCCTCGTTTCTGGTGGACATCAAGATCGCCTCGTCAGCCGATGTCTCCCGCGAGCACGCGAGAATCCGTCGCGATCAGCAGACAGGACGATTCTTTCTCATTGACCTCAGCTCGCTCGGCACGACGCTGAACGGCCGTCACGTGCCCCGCGGATACGACGACGTGGACGGCACGAAGCGCGAGAACGGCGTCGAGACGCCACTGCCGGATCAGGCGCGCATCGGCCTGGCTGAAACCGTCTACCTCGACTTCGGCGTGGTGTCACAATGACGCTCCTGCTCATCACGCGCTACGTCTTCCTCATCGCGCTCGTCGCTGTGGTCGCCGCGCAGATGTGGCTGTTGAAACCGGGGCGCAGCTGAACTCGCGATATGCCGACGCTCAAGACGATCGCGGCCGCCGGTGCCACCGATGCCGGCCTTCAGCGTGAGGTCAACGAGGATCGTTTCCACGTTGACGAATCGCGCGGGCTGTTCATCGTCATCGACGGTGTCGGCGGACAGGCAGCTGGCGGCAAAGCTGCCGACGTCGCACTCTGCATGCTGCGAGAGCGGCTCGAGCGCGAGACTGGACCGGTTGGCGAGCGCGTTCGCGAAGCGATCACCGTTGCCAACAATGAGATTCATCGTCTTGCATCCACTCGCCCCGAGTGGGAGGGCATGGCATGCGTGCTGACGGTCGCGGTCATCCAGAATGGGACGGCCATGGTTGGTCACGTCGGCGACACGCGCCTCTACAAGATCCGTGATGGCCGCATCGACAAGATCACCCGTGACCATTCACCGGTTGGCGAGCGCGAGGACGCGCACGAAATTTCTGAGCATCATGCGATGCGCCATCCTCGGCGCAACGAGGTCTTTCGCGACGTTGGCTCGGAGCCGCACGGACCGGACGATCCCGAGTTCGTCGATCTGCATGAAGTCCCCTTCGATCCCGGCGACGCGCTGCTGCTGTGCAGCGATGGCCTGAGCGATCTCGTCGAGTCGGCCGCGATTCTTCGTGTCGTTGGCGAGCACGCCGGCAATCCGAATGCCATCGTCCACGGTCTGATCGATGCTGCGAACGTCGCTGGCGGCAAAGACAACGTCACCGCCGTCTACATCCAGAAAGCGACTGAGTCGGCCGCCGTGTCGCTCGGGAACACGCGGGGACGACGCGGTCTGATGCTGGCGACCATCATCAGCCTGTTGCTGATCGTCACAGGGTTCTTCGCCTATCGAGCGGGCTACCTCCCCGCACTGGATTGGCCGCCGGCTGTTGTCGCGTCACTCAAGCTGCAAACGCAAATCGTCAACCCTGGCGAATCAATCGCCGCCGCGCTCGAGCGGGCGCAGCCGGGCGGTGAGATCTTCGTCGAGCCTGGCGAATACCGCGAGCGAATCACCCTGACACGAAGCGTCCATCTGATCAGCCGCACGCCACGGGGCGCGACGATTCGACTGCCGGCAACCGCGTCAGACGCCAAGCCCGATCCCGCCGTGGTCGCCACTGGATCGGCCAGCGGGTCGCTCGTGGGATTCCGAATCGTCGGCGATTCGCAAACGCCGCTCGGCGTCGGCATTGTGATTGAGGGCTCAGGCCTCTCAATCATCAACGTTGAAGTGGCGGGTGCAGCGACGGCCGCGGTGTCATTCGCGCGCGAGTCCTCCGCCGAGCTCATGAGCAGCGATATCCGCGACAATCCGGGCGTTGCGCTGGCGATTCAGGCAGGTGCCCGCCCCCGCATCACCCATAACGTCTTCACCCGGAACGGTCTGTCCCAGAACACGCCCGCGGCGTTCACCGTAGAACAGGGTGCGGTGCCGTTTCTCCAGCAGAACGTGTTTGTCGGCATGCGTCCCGACGTGTTCACGGGCCTGAACTCTGAAATCCGGCTCAGATTGGAGCATGACAACTGGTTCATGGCAGGCAGGACGGTGCGGCCATGAATACCGTCTTCCATCGGCTTGGACCGTACGAGGTCATTCATGAAATCGGCCGCGGTGGGATGGCGCTTGTCGTCCTGGCCACAGACACGCGAACCAGCCGGAATGTCGCGCTCAAGCTGGTACCCATCGGCATCACCGGCGAAGCACGTGACATTCTCGAAGCCGAGCAGCTGGGCGCCGAATTACAGCGGCAGTTCAGTCAGATCAGCACACACGTTCCCCTCGTCTACGAGCATCTTCCGAACGAGTCCGGCTACTTCGTCGTGGCGATGGAGTATCTCGATGGCGAGAACCTGTCCGACCTGATTTCACGCGGCGCTCTTCCCATCGAGCGCGCCGTCGCTATCGCCGTGGAGCTGTGCACGTTCCTCGAAGCGGCGCATAACTTTGCTGCGGTGATCGACGGGCAGCCACGGCGCTCCGTTGTACATGGCGATCTCAAGCCGCAGAACGTCCGGATCACGTCGAGCGGCGCCGTCAAAGTGTTGGACTTCGGCATCGCCAAGGCGCTGTCACTCAGTCGCAAGGTCACGCGAAACGACTTCGGCACCAGACCCTATCTCTCGCCCGAAAGACTGGACGAGGACGGCGAAGTGAATGAGTTCGCCGACCTGTGGGCTGTCGGCGTGATGCTCTACGAGATGATTCGCGGCGAACGTCCGTTCGATGCCCCCGACACGCAGCGCCTTGAACGGATCATCCGATCGCGACAGCCCGCGCCTGCTCTGACCGGTCACTGTCCCGACGGCCTTGCGGCCATCGTCGCGCGCTTGCTGGGTCCCACACCGGATGTTCGCTATGGGAACGCCCTCGCGATTCGCGAAGACCTGGAGCGCTTGACAAGCGGACAACGAACGCTGGCCGAAGTACACGGTTGGCCGGCCCGTGCGCAGGTCGAAGAGTCGACACGACGCACGACACCACAGGACGAAGCACCCATAGATGAAGCGACGCGCCGCACACGGCCCGTCGTGCCACCACCACTACCAACCGCGGCACTGCGTCCGCCGGCGCTGCGTCCGCCAGCAGCCCCATCGAAGGTCCAGGACGCGAATACCGCGCCGCCGGCTCGCAGCCGCACGCGACGGTACGTGTTTCGCGCAGCGCTCGTGATCGTCGCGATCATCATCTACAACATGTTCGCCACCGAGTTCTCGGTCATGAGCGAGTCGAACAGAGTCGCTGGTGAGGTCTCGACGCGAGGACTCGACGAATTGGGCGACCTGTGGAAGACGCGCGCGCAGCTCGATGCGCGCAGCGGCCTGGAATTCGGCACAGCCGGACTCGAGCACGCGCTGGTCCAGCGGACCATGACGCTGACCGACGGCATCATCGGCAATTACCGTATGGGACTGCCGAACGTGCGTGAAGCGCAGTGGACGTCCGCGCGCAACGCGCTGCGCCGCGCGGTCACGTTCGCGCCCGGCAATAACCGCCTGGTCGCCGCACTGCGCTACTGCGAGGGCCACCTGCACCGCATCGATGGTGAAGCGGCCAAGCAACGGAACGACGAGGCTGAATCGCAGCGCGAATTGAGTGAGTCCGTCGCGCTCTTCCGCGAAGCCGCGGAGCTTCGCTCAGACTGGCCAGATCCATTCCTTGGCCTCGCGCGCGTCTTCATCTTTGGTCTCGACGATGTGGATCGTGGGGCCAACGCATTGGAGCAGGCGCAGCAGCGTGGCTACATGCTGACGGAACGCGAGACAAGCCTGCTGGCCGACGGCTATCGCGCGCGCGGCACCAGCTTCGTCCGCATTGCTCGCAAGCTCGAAGGCATGCCGCAGGAAAGCGACTACTTGTCCAAGGCGGTCGAGGCCTACCAGCGCGCCTTGGAGCTGTACGTTCAGTCGAATACGCAGCCGAAGCTCACCGACAACATCCGCGGCACACAGCGTCAGCACGATGAGACGCAGCATCGCCTCGACGAGCTCAATCCACCGCAGCCGGACGCACCGGAACCCGCGCCCGTCGAATCTCCGGCCCCAACAT
>JBKPRH010000471.1:0-8801 GCA_046765795.1 Acidobacteriota bacterium
GTCCTGAACCTCTCGTAAGGGCTCGTTTCAGCGGCTATCGAGACACGCTCGTACGGCCTCGGCTTAGCCGCTGACACACAGGACCTGAGATCAGGGCGTTCCGTCATCGCGGGTCCATCCGGTGAGCGCGATGAACTCCAACCATCTCCTGACAACCCGGTTTCATCGTCTTCATGACTTCTCCTGCAAAAGGCCTCTGTGATTGGAGGACCACTTCACGTGTCCCGCTGGCCGGCGAGCGCCCCTCGCAGCGCCTGACGAGCGCGCGACAGGCCGGACATAACCGTTCCAAGAGGCAGATCCATCGCATCGGCGATCTCGCGGTACGACAGGCCGTCCCTCTCGCGCCGCACGAACAGCTCGCGAGATCGAGCCGGCAGATCGTTTACTGCTCGCTCGATGGACCTCCGGTCATCGCGCTGAAGCGTCAGCATCTCGGGATTGAGTGGTGGCCGCGTGTCGCTGTGCAGCTCTTCGTCGAACGATTCGTTCAGCGCCGAGACGTGGCGGACGCGCCAGCCGTTACATGTGTTACGAACGATCCTCAGGAACCACGCACGTCCGCTACCGCCGGTGAAGGTCGCGAAGTATCGAAACGCCCGCAGCGACGCTTCCTGCAGCACATCGGCCGCATCGTGCTCATTCCGCATAATCCAGCGGGCCAGCCGAAGGCCGTCGTCAAGATGCGGCAGAACCACCACGTCGAAGCTTTCACGAATCCCAGACTGTGTCGTTGTTGCGTCGCTTGCCATGTCGTCAGTGTGCAAGGCGAAAGCGGCAACAACCACACACGAGGCCTGCACAAAACTCACACAGCGCTCACACGAACCAGGTGCTGACGTACAATTTCTGGCTCATGAAGACCCGCACTCCGGGTCAATTCGGCTCGCAACTGAAGAAGCTTCGCGAGGCGGCGGGCTTCACACAGGAAGAGCTGGCGTCGATTGCAGGCCTCTCGGTCAACGCGATCAGCGCGATCGAACGCGGCGAGCGGCGGCGGCCTCACGTTGAGACCGTTCGAGCGCTGTCATCCGCGCTGGATCTGACCGGGGCGACGCGCGACGCGCTCGTTCGCAGCGCGACGACAGCGGCTGACACACCAGCTCAGACTGCATCTGACGAATTGAGTGGCGCGTCGTTGCCCGTCGCGCCGACGATGCTGATCGGCCGCGAGGCCGAGGTCCAGACGCTGCGGCAGTGGCTCGCCGACCGTCGCTCTCGTCTCATCACGCTGACCGGACCGGGCGGATCCGGAAAAACCAGGCTGGCGATGGAACTCGCGCACGGAATCGCGGCAGAGGCCGCAACCCGCGTGGTGTTCGTGCCGCTGGCAGCGATTCGGAATCCTGCCTTCGTCGCCTCGTCAATCGCCGAAGGACTCAGGCTGTCCGACGTCACGGCGCTCGACTTGCCGAGACGCGCGCGTCTGGCCTGTGGCGATCGTCCCACGCTGCTCGTGCTCGACAACTTCGAACAGATTCTCGACGCGGCGCCGCTCGTCGCTGAACTCTTGTCGTCGGTCGCATCGCTTCGAGTGTTGGCGACGAGTCGCGCACCGCTCCGGCTGCGCGGCGAGCGGGAGTACGTCGTCGGACCGCTCGCACTGCAAGAAGAGTTGAGCATCATCTCGGCCGATGTGGAACGTTCCCCGGCGCTGCGACTCTTCATCGAGCGCGTGCAGGACGTGCAACCTCACTTCGGGCTGACGGCGGCAAATGTCGCGGTGCTGATGGCGATTTGCCGTCGGCTCGACGCGCTGCCGCTCGCCCTGGAACTCGCCGCGCCGTGGTTGAAGTCGCTGACGCCGGAAGACCTGCTCCGCCGGCTGGATCGAGATGTCCTGATGTCGGCCGCCACCTGGGGCCCGCGCGATCTTCCCGAACGGCAGCAGACGATGAACGCGACGGTCGCGTGGAGCTATCAGTTTCTCGAACCGGACGAGCAGCGCGTGTTCCGCCGACTCGGCGCGCTGCCGGCTCGTTTTTCGATCGAAGCAGCCGCCGCGGTCCTTGCCGAACCCGACGTCCCGTCGAGCAGAATCGATCGAGCGCTCGCCGCAGTCGCCGGCCTGATCGATAAGAGCCTGTTGCTGCGAGTCGGAGGATCGATTCCCGGTCGACCGCTGTACCAGATGCTCGAGACCGTGCGCGCGTACGCGCTGCTCGAACTGAGCGCGGCACATGAGCGTGACGACGCACTCGAGGGGCTGGTCCAATACTGTCTCGCTGAAGCCTCACTCGTCTGGGAGGGGCTGCTCGGCCCCGACCAGGTCGAGTGGCTGAATCGCGTACGCGATGATCTCGAGAGCTATCGCGCCGCGCTCGCCTGGTTGCTCGAGCGCGGACGAGGCGCCGAAGCGGCAGACGTCACGTGGAAGTTGCTGTGGTTCTACGTATATCGCGGGCACGCGGTCGAGGGTCTCCGGTGGTATGGACAGATTCTGGACTTGCGGTCTCTTCCAGTGTCGGCCGAGTGCCGAGCGCTGGCCGGATCGAGTGCCATGTGGTTCACGCTGGGCGCCTACGAGGATTGTCGTACCGCCGCGACACGCGCCTTGGCGCGCGCCCAGGCCTGCGGCGAACTGGAAACAGCGTCGTATGCCGAGCTGCTCCTCGGTCATGTCGCGTACGGCATCGGCGACCGAGCCACCGCGCGTGAGTGCTTTACCGGATCGTTGCGCGGCTTTCGAACGGCGTCGATTCCGTGGGGCATCGCGAACGCCGTGATGGGAATGGCGGCAGTAGCTCTCGCGAGCGGTGACATGGAGGACACCGACCGCCTGCTCGATGAGGCCGACACGATGCTTCAACACGTCGGCCCTTGGTTTTCGTCGCTCGCCGCTTACGTGCGCGCGATCCTGGCGCTGCGACGCGGGAGTCCCGACGAGGCGATTGCGCACGTACACGGATCGCTGACCAAGATGCGAGAGCTGCATGACAACTTCGCGTTCGTCTTCGCGCTGATTCCGCTGGCGGCCGCGGCAGCTCTGAAGGGCAAGGATATATGGGCGGCGCAGATACTCGGCGTTCGCGACGCGATCAACCAGCGCACCGGTGCCACAGCGATCGACAAGTCAGTAGAAGACCTCAGAGACCAGGCCGAACGCGACGTGCGTCTCCGACTCGGCGCTGACCGATGGAACCGGGCTCATGCCGCCGGCCGCAGAATGTCAATCGATTCGCTACTGAAAGACATTGAGAATGTCCTGAATGGCGTGCACGTCTAGACCGCGTGGGAGCTCCGTCACGGCGGGTGCGCGACCGTGGTCGCCCGGGAGGCGGCGGCGATCTGCTCGCTGCGTGCTTTCAGGCCAGCCGCCTCAATCGCGAGGTACCGGCGGGTCAGCGAGCGCCACACGAATGCGGCCAGCCGCCCGATCGGACCTGAAGGAGTGATGGACTGTTCGGCGACCGTGCGGTCGCCGACGCGAGTCAGGACATGAGACGCTTCAGTGCGTGCCCCTGGACTCGTCGCCGTCCACGTCCACGACCGCCCTGGCTCCCACTTCGTGACTTCCCAGATGACAGTGGGCAGCCTCGGCTGGCGAATGCGCGCCTTCGCGCCCAGACGCATCGGACCGTCGACGAGTTCGACCGACGTGAATGACGATGCCCACGTGGGCCATCGCTCGACATCCGTGAAGACCGACCAGACCACTTCGATCGGCGCGTCGATCGTGATCGATGCGCGCTCGACCCCATTGTTCCCCATGCTTGTCCTCTCCTTTCGCGCGACGCGTGCGAGGCGCGTTGACGTCGGTCATGTCTCTTGCGATTCGACTAATGGACTGTCGAAGCACCCGGCGGCTCGGCGACTATCCCGTGGACCGGTGAGGTGACGACGTACCTGTCGCCGACGAGGATCTCCATCGACAGACCCACCCAAATCCACCCGGCTTTCACTGAATGGCGCCCCAGCCTGGCGCCGACAGAATCCGCCGACGTGCGACTGGGAAAGTACGTGCCACCCTCAACGTAGAGATCATCGACCCCCACGACGAATCGGTACAACGAGTGTGACGTCCACACCAACAGCTTCGTCAACGGCATCAGATTGCTCAGATGCACGCCGTCGCCAAGATCTATGAGATCGATGTTGGGATCCATGGTGAAACCTCCATAGCTCAGACACGAAAGATGACGAATGAAAGGAAATCGTTTGCGCTGTGGGTGAGAATGGGCACCCACAGCGACTTCGAATACGTGAATGCCAGCGACATCACCACGCTGAACACGAAGATCGTTGCCACGTTGCCGACGCTGAACATGTGCAGCGCCAGCCATCCCGGAAGATGGATGGCAACAAACAACGCCGACGTGATGAGACCGGCGATCCAGAAGCCCACGCGTTCGGCGAACTTCTGCAGCATGAACCCGCGATAGGGAATCTCCTCGATAAAGCCGACGAGGAGCGACGTGCCCAGCACACTGTTCCACGTGACCGCTTCCATGGAGGGATGCGGAAGGCCGAACCGCGCAAGAGATCCCAGCAGGTTGATTCCGATCAGCGCTGCGGCCACCGCAACCTCGCGGCGTCCGAGCGGCCTCAACTTGAGGTAGTCGAGAGGCCCGACGCCATCAACGAAGCGCAGATACAGAAGCACCGGCGCGACCCAGACCAGAAGGCGTATCGTGAGATTCGCAATGGCGTACGCGATGGTCCTCTCTCCGAGCGCTATCAATCGCGGGTAGACGACAAAAGGCCACGCGATCCAGGCAAGATGAAACGCACAGACGTACGCAAGCAGCGGAGCCAGCCGTGGGCCAGCGGAACCCGCCCGGCCGCTCACGAGCTCTTGCGCAGCGTCTTCACGTAGTGAATGACCGTCCATACGTCCGTCCGTGTCATGTCGGTTTTCATCGCCGGCATCTTGGGCTTCGCGCGCCCGTTCCAGATTTTGTAAAACATCACACCGTCCGGGTTGCGCAATGCCGCGCGGCCATCGGTCAAATCACCAGCGGGATGATCCGGGTCGGCCTCGGGACCGTGACCCGCACCGTCCGCACCATGACATCGCTGACACTTCGCCTTGTACAGGTTCTGGCCTCTGGCCAGGAGGGCCTCGTTGACGGGCACCAGGTTGCGTTCCGCCGCCGCCCCTTCGGGAAGGTGCCAGCCATTCGAGTCGTCGGGCGCTTGCGTCGCCACGTTTGCCACATCGAACGCGAACGTCAGATAGATCGACGTGACAATCATGCCGAGCAGTGGCACCGTGGATTTCGTCAGCATCATGACCCTCCCTTCACGAGACGCTCCGCCTCCTGTTGACTCCACTCACACAGCGCACGAATGTCTGTCCTCGACAGTCGGGCGTCGGAATGCATCACGCGGTACTGCCAGGGTGGCATCGCGCCGTTCGATATCCGCTGGCAGATCTTGTCGAGCAGGTCCGCGCGATCGAACGCGTTGTATTGCGTCCAGCGCGACAGATTGAGTTGTCCGCGGCCCTCGGTCACATCACGCTCGATGAGATGTGATGCGATCGGCAGGGCCGCATACCACGGCCAGCGCGTCTCCTCCGAATGACAGTCGAAGCACGCGCGGCGAAGCGTCGACATCACGGTCGCCGGCACCGGCGTTCGCACGGTCAACGCGGACGACGGATCGGCGCCAACCACCATCTCGTGCGGACGGGAGCGGGCTGCCGATCCGATCGCCAGCATCGCGAGAACAGCCACGAGCACTCTCCACAGTCGCATGGCGTGACTCGCTCACTGCGCGATCAACTGGCCGCGCGCCACGCCGCCCGGATTGTCTGCGGTGTGGACGTTGACGTAGAAAGCGGAGGGGTTAGCCATGATCGAGTTCGCTTGATCGACGGTTAGCGACACGCTTCGTTTGGTGAACGATCCGCTTCCGTTCGCGAAGCTGACCTCGGCGGCGGCCAGGCCAAAACTCACGAGCACTCCGCCATTGGCCCCCGCAGTTCCTCCGTGAATGTGCGATGCGGTCAACGACGTACCGGCAGGGAACCCCGTCGCCGTCACCGTGACGTCCAGAGCCGCGGCGGTGATGTAGCCGCTCGAATCCTTGGTCAAGTTGAATGTGAGCGCCGCCGTTCCGGATCCATTCGCCTCAGTGCCACTGACTGGGGGCACTTCGTTGGACGGAAGCAGCGTCGCGGTGAACCTCGCCACCGAAGCCGGCGACGGCGTCATCAACGCGTTGTTGTAGTCGCCGCAGCCTACCGTGACACATCCGAGAACGAGCAACGCAGAAAAATAGATGAAAGGTTTGAGAGCGTTCATGTCTATCAGCTCCTGTTGGTGATTAGAAGAATTTCCGTCCGAGGTTGAATCCGAGAAAGAGACTGTTGGCGGCACCACCGCGCGCGAGCTGGGCCCACGTCGTGGCGAAGGTATTCGTGAAGGTCAACGAGAACATGTGCGCACCGACGCGTTTCTCGATGCTCACGCCATACCCGGGTTGATCGGGGGCGTAGCCCCGGACGCGGACCCCGACTTCGGCGGCGACATACGCCGAAGACGCGAATCGCATGCGACCACCGAACCCGACGTAGGTGGTGTCGCGATGCACGTGCGTCGCCTCGGTTGATTCCGTGTGCGCGCCGCCATCGTGGTCATGAGCGATCGGTTCGAGCGAGGCGGCGGTGTTATGCACCCACATCGGCGTGACGTAGGCGGCGAGTCGGGTTCCGATGTGCCGTGAAATCGCGGCGCCGACTGCAGGCGCGAACTTCTCCTGGAAGTTGTTGGTGCCCTCTATCGAGACGAGCGGCGAGATCGATACCGGGATCGATCGTCGTTGTTGGAGCAGGTCGTACTTGCCATACAACTGAATGGTCTTTTCGAAACCCGATCGATAGAAGGCTGCTTGCGCGTGCTTTGCGACGGCAAATCGGTACTCGAACCCGATGATGGCGCCCTGATCGATTCCGAACAGGTTGCCCGCCTGTTGACTGAACGAACCGTTTCTCAAGTTGCCTGCGAACCGATGTGTCAATCGGAAGTTGCTCTTGAACAGCGGCAGCCGCAACGTTGTCGGCAGGTTCACGACGACAAAGTCGGGTTCGGCAGGGTTGAGTCTGTACGTCATCGTCTTCCTGCTGGACGACGGAGGCGGCGGGTGCTGCCGCCTCCGTCGGCTCTGGACCCGACTGGGCCTTTGCCGGAACTACGGCTGCGAGATTCGCCATCACGCAGACTGTTATGAAGCGTGAGCGTGTATGAATGAGTCGAAACGCAACGGACAGAAGTTTCACTGTTGTCAGGTCCTGCCTTTCGAACTTGCAAACTCACTGAGGGGCCGGTGTATTCCATCGTGGGTCTTCTTCGGACGCGGTGTGTTGCGTGCCGCCGAGAGCCAGTACGAAACGGCCAGCGGGGAGACGTGACGTAAAGATCGCTTTGCGGTCCCGTTTCAGTGACGCAACGTTCGACTGTGGTGTGGAAACGAGGACGCATCACGCCAGGCTGTGCTGCGCGCCGACTCGAGTTCTGGTTCTTTACGCGGTTGTGAATCTGGTGAAATGAACAGACGTTGCGGCGCGAGATGCGGGTCGCCTGCTCGCGTGATCGTCAGCCGCCAGACTGTGGGTCCGTGACGTTGTCACGTCTGCGTCGATCCGCCATCGCGGCCGCGATCAACGTCCGGACGAGCGTGCCGACTCGAGCGTCGAACTCGGGCCCCAATAGAATTGGGTCTCCGCCGACGACTGCGGCGCGCACGGCGGACAGCGTGTCACCAAGTGCCTGCAGTCCACGTCGCCCCCGGTTCGGCGCGGGCACCGCAGCAGTAATGGCCACGACCTTCTCCTCGAGTTCGCCAGACCCGATCACCCAATCGATGCCGTTCTTCAGCACACCGGGCAGACTGAATCCATACTCGGGTGACGCTATGAGGACGGCGTCACACTCGGCCAGCGCCCGCCTCCATCGCAACACGCTCTCCGGCACACCGCTCAACTCGACGTCAGGGTTGAAATGTGGCAGATCGCTGAGGCCCGTGAAGATCACCAACTCCACATCGGGCGGCACCGACGTCGCGGCGACCTCCAAGAGGGCCAGGTTCTTTGAGTTGGCTTGAAGGCTGCCGCAGAGTCCCAGAATCCTCACGTCATGACCCACTGTTTCGCTTGAGTACGATAACAACCCTCGTGCGCGAGATATTCCAGCGGCACCGAAATGGCGACGAGATCACACGACAGTTCCCTTCGGCCTGGGTGGTTGCGAACAACCGCATGGCCGCGGCGTTGAAAGCCAAGGGCTACCCGTACCAGTTCGTGTTTTCAGAAGCGTCCGGCCACGTCGAGCGCGCCGTGGAGATGCAGACGATGCCCGAAGCGTTCGAATGGGTGTGGAAGGGTTACAAACCGGCAGGGCGGTGAAATCCTCCTCAAGGGATCGACGCTGAATCCGCTTTCTCGAAGAGGTCCACGACGCCGCGATTCGGAAATGAAGACGCGCGCCGCACTCGGCTGATTGCTGTAGAAGTAAAAAAGCCCCCGGGCACAAGCCGGGGGCTCTCGTTCATGCGGCAGGGTCCAGTCTACCGACTGACCTGGACGCTGGTTCCACCACCCGGGGCGCCGTTGCCGGGGTCACCGGTGGAGACAACCTTGACCCAGAGCGCATCCTTACCCTTGTAGTACGAGGTGGCGCTGGCCTGGCGCAGCGCATCCAGGCTGTCCTGCGGCATACCCGACGCTGCAGTGGTGAATCCCGGCAGCTCAAAGATCACCCACGAGCCGCGATCCAGTTCCGTCACGGTGAGCGGCACGGACGGCCTTTCGGTTGCCACCTTGATCTCGGTACCGGCTCGTACGTTGGTGCCCCCAGTTA
>JBKPRH010000472.1:0-6665 GCA_046765795.1 Acidobacteriota bacterium
GCACATCCTCGACATCAGCGTCGCGATTGCTCGCGCGATACAGCATCGCGAGACTCGTGTAGGCCTGCAGGTTGCGCGGATACGCATGCAGTTCCTCGCGGAATTGCGTTTCCGCATCGGGATACCGATCGAGGCGGGCCAGCGCTTCGCCGAAATACAAGTGCAGGTCGGCCATCGCGCCGCCGCGCTCGCGCAGCGTGGCTTCAGCCTCTTTGAATTGCGCCGCCGCTTCTTCGTACTTGCCCTCGTCGTAGAACAGGCGTCCGCGCACGAACTGCGGCACCGGCAATGTGCTGTCCGCGGTGTGAGCGGCATCGGCGTGCCGCGTCGCCAACTCGGGGTCCTTGTCCGCGAGCGCCACGCGCGCGGCCATCTCGTGTGCCGCTGCGAGCACACGCATATCCTCGTGCTCGGCCAGCGCAATCGCGATGTCGGCCTGCTCGCGAGCGAGCATCGTCTTGCCTGCGCGCATCAGCGTGTCGGCGAGCGCCATCGCACCGGCCGCCGCATCGGGACGCAACTCACGAACGGTGCTGAAGGCCTGAGTCGCTTCGTCCAGCCGGCCCATGCGCAACAACAGCGCACCCAATTGATAGTGGACGGCGGCGAGCTGTGGCTGCGACTTGACGATCGTCTGCAAGCCACGAATACCTGCCGAGTACTTCTTCTGTCCGATGAGAGTGGCCGCAGCACGATACGCGTCGATGGTGGAACTCTGCACCGTGACATCGGGCCCGTCAGGCGAGGGAGCCTGAGGGAAGACGTCGAGGTATCCGAGCAACGCATAGCGCTCCTCGTCACTTGCGGCGAAGGGGGCAGGATGTGCGGCTGTGGATGCGACCAGCATCTCGTTGAGAGCCGATCGCAAACGGCCGGCCTCTGTGGATGCGCCACCGCCTGCCTCGTCAACCGGCGGAGCCAGGGCGACGAGTTCCTCTTGCACGCCGCGGACATACCGATAGTGATCACCGATCAAGGCGTACATCGGTGTGCCGCCAAACCGGAAGTACGCGGTCAGCGACTCGGCGTAAATCGGCTGGCTCTCAATGACCGCACGCTCATCGTCGAGGACAGGACGCAGCGATCGACCCCGCAGACCGTTGGGCTCCGGCGCACGCACGAGATCGAGAATCGTCGGCACGACATCGATGTGCTGCACCGGCGCGATGACGCGGCGTCCGGCGCCTTCGCCATTCGGCTGTTTGACGATCAGCGGCACGTGCAACGCGGTGTCGTCGAGCGACATGCCCGAACCAGCTTCACCGTGATCGCCAACCACGAGAATCGTCGAGCCCTCGTACAGACGATGCTGCTTCAGCGCGGCCGAGAGCCTCGCGACGGCAGTGTCTGCATCACGGCCATCGACCTGAACGAAGAGGAAGAACCGCTGGCCGCTGCGCATCTGAATCCAGCGCTCGGCGGCATCAATTGTCAACGCGCCTTCGCGCTCGACCGCGGGCACTTCGTCGCCGTTGGGCGCGGGGATTTCCGCGTCGAAAAACGAGAAGCCCTGTGACAATCCCGATTGCGGGCGCAGCAGGAACGACGACACCGCGGCCCCTGTCGTAAAGCCGCGGTTGCGGAGCAGTTCAGCGAGCGTGCGTGCACGAGCCGGCAGCGTGAACCCGGCTTCGTCGCGGACGCCGTGCTCGGGTGGAAGCTGCCCGGTCAGTAGCGATGCATGCGCTGGCAGCGTCTGCGGTGAATGTGTGTAGGCGCGCTCGAAGACGATCGACTCTTTCGCCAGCGCGTCGATTGCGGGCGTGTTCGTACGCTCAGCGCCGTAGGAGGCGAGATCTGACGTTGGCAGACCGCCGATCGAGATCAACAGGATCGGACCCTGATGCGCCGGCGATTCGCGCGCGTACCACCAGCCGACGGCCGCTGCTCCGGCGACCGCAGCAAAGAAGAGCGTGATGATGATTGCGGCGTGCCATCGACGGATGGCCCTGGCCGGCGCGTGCGTCGGCATGGTTTATCGAGTGCTTGAGGCTTCTGTGCGGGTGGATTCGATCTCGGCTTTGGCGCGTTCGGCCGACGACTCGTCGCCGAGCATCGTCGTATACGACGCGATCGCGCGATCGAACAGCGCGCGACGCGCGGAAGGATCGCTTTCGAGCGACGCCTTCTTGCGGTACATACTGCCGACCACGAGGTTCATCGCAGTGAGCTTCGGATTCTGATCGCGGATCTGCTCGTAGGCGGCGAGCGCCTGATCGAGCTGACCTTTGTCACGCAGCGCATTCGCGGCAGCGACCTGCTGTTGAATATTTTTGGTCAGTGCACCGGGAATGGGTCCGAGGTCGCGGGCGAGCACGAAGTGCATGGGCGCGGTGCCTGCCACACGAACCGGCCACTGGGCTTCCTGCTTCGAATAGCCAGGCGCCTCGACGACGAACGTCCACGTCCCGGTCCTCAGACCGATCATCGCCCAGCGTCCTTTGTCGTCGGTGGTCGACGTGATCTGGGCGGGATACGCGTCCTTATTCATTGCCCTGACGGTTGCGCCCTTCATCGTCTTTCCGGAGGTGTCTTTCACAGTACCGGACGCTCTCGCCGTTTGCGCGAGTGCCGGAACAGCCAGGCAAATGACGATGACGGCGGCTAGGGCAAGCGAGGCGCGTCGCATGAATTTCCTCCTCGAAACGAGGCCATCGCGTCCCCGTCACGCGAAGCGCTTAGTATCTTAGCCTAGACGGGTTTGCACCCCGGATTCCGGGATTTTGTCGCCGTACATCTGAGCATCGGCCTCGCGAATTGCTGCGCGGAAGCCCTGCTCGGGGGAGACCGGCGCCACCCCGACGCTGATACCCAGATACTCGGGCAGTGCGGCCCCGATGCGTTCTTGCTCGAAGGCCGCCTTGAGGTTGCTGGCCTTGGTTTGGGCCTCCTCCAGTCCGCATGAGAGCAGCAGGAGGAACTCGTCGCCTCCCCAGCGGATGGCGTAGTCCGATTGGCGGACCTGACCCTTAAGCAGGTTGCCAATCATCCAGAGCACAGCATCGCCGCGATCGTGGCCCAGTGTGTCGTTCAGCCGCTTGAAGTGGTTCAGATCGATGAACACCACCGACAGCGGCGTCCCGTATCGGCGATGGCGCTCGATTTCCCGTCGCTCCACTTCATCGAAGAAGCGGCGGTTGTGACATCCGGTCAACGGATCGGTGATGGCCAGCCGCCGCACCTCTTCGTTCGCGCCGGCCAGGCGTCGATTGGCGAGGCGCAACTCGTCGGTCATGTCTTCAAAGACGAGGATGTGCATCCCGAGCGCGACAAACAGCGTGGTAATGACCGTCACTGCGGACAGGCGCTGCCCGGTGCCGAGATCCATGAAGAGCGACATCATGCTCGCGATCAGATGACTGCTGCCGATCAGGCTCAGGCCAACCCCCATTACCAGTGCGCCCGCCGAGCGTGCTTGCCGCGCAAGATGGAGATAACCGACGCCGGACCATGCGAGCAGCCCCGCTGTCGCCACCGTACCGGTGAGGACAACCTTCGGGAGCGGCACCACAAAGGGCGCCACCAGGAACCACAGCGCTGCCGCAGATATCGCTGTGATACGCCGTCCATTCCAGTGAATTGAGTGCTGTGGAAATGACTCGACCGACAAGCGCATCAATCCCGCGGCCGACACGCTGAACAGGAGCGCGAGTCCTGTCAGCACGTTGCCCAATGTCGGGTCGGAGTACGGACGCGCGACGATTCCCAGCCCACCCGCAACGAGCAACCAGCTCCCGATCCAATAGACGACGAACGAACGGCCGCGATAGAGATACAGCAAGCTCAGCATCGCCGCGGCGAGGAGCGCTGCATACGCCGAGATCAAACGCGGATAAATCGTGACGGGTGTGGCCAGCGGAATACCAGGAAGTACCGTGGTCGCTTCAGCCGGGCTGACGGTAGAGGCTTGCGCGTGGACTACGGGTATCGCAAGAGACGAGGCGAGGACGAGGGCTATCAGTACAGCTGATAGAGCATCAGATAGACGATGACGCCGGTGACCGAGACGTACAGCCAGAGAGGCAGCGTCCATCGAGCAATCCTGACATGTCGTTCAAACTGCGACCGTAGGCCGCGTGTCGCCGTAATGAGCACCAGCGGCAGGATTACCGCCGCGAGCACGACGTGCGTGATGAGGATTGCGAAGTATATGCCACGTATTGCGCCGGTTCCGGGGAACGGACGTGAACCTGTGTGCAAGTGATAGATGACGTAGCTCGTCAGGAACGCAGCGGAACAGATGAGCGCGGCGATCATGCTCCGCTTGTGGGCCACCTGATGCCCGTTGCGAATCAGCGCGTACCCGGTAATGAGAAAGACGGCCGAAGTACCGTTGAGCAGGGCGTTGAGGTGAGGAAGAGCGGAGATGCTCAGATCCACAGACGATTGGCGACCAGGGCGCCCCAGAGCAGCGGCAGATACGTGATCGAAAACAGGAACAGCCGTCGTGCGCTGGCGATCGAGCGCTCGCGCGCGAAGAGCGCGCTCAATCCAATGAAGATGAAACCGAGAATTGTGGCCACGATGCTGTACGGCGCAGAGGCGAGTCCAACGAGCGCGGGCAGCAGGCTCACCGGCCACAACGCTGCTGCATACAGCAACGCTTGATGCCCAGTGCGCCGCCCATCGGGCTCGAGCACGGGAAGCAGTGGAATGCCCGCTCGCGCGTAGTCCTCGCGATGCATCCAGGCAATCGCGAGGAAATGCGGCATCTGCCAGAAGAAGACGATGCCAAAGAGGACGAGCGACGCCAGCGAGATATCGCCAGTCGCTGCCGCCCAACCAATCACGGGCGGCAGCGCGCCAGGGATAGCGCCAACGAGAGTCGCCAGTGATGTTCGTGTCTTCAGCGGCGTGTAGGCCAGGACATAGCTGGCGGATGTCGCGAAGGCGACGACGGCGGCTGTGGAATTTGCGCCGAACGTCAGCTCGATGAGACCGATCGATGTCAGCACAACGCCGAACCACGTGCCTTCGTTCACGCCGAGGCGCCCCTGCGGCAGTGGCCGGCCGCTCGTGCGGCGCATCAAGCCATCGGTTTCTCGTTCCCACACCTGATTGAGCGCCGCTGCGCCTCCGGCCACGAGTGCTGTGCCCAGCAGCGTGTGCACGAGGAGCGGCGTGGCCACTCCGTCCGGCGACGCGAGATATAGACCGCCAAGCGTCGTGATCAGGACGAGCAGATTGAGCCGCGGCTTGGTCAGCGTGACGAAGTCAGCTGCGCGTGATCTGGTGCCGGTAACGGCATGACGATCGATGGCCGCATTTGCGGTGGTCACGCGTGATCTCCCGCGAGTCGCCCGAGACGCGTGTCCGCGGACGCTGAAGCGTCCGCTCGACGAATGTCCGCGGCAAATCGCGCGCGATGAGCCCGAAGCGTGAGTATCAATGACGTTACCAGCACCGACGCGCCAGTCACGACGTGCAGGGAGTTGATGATGAATTCCTTCTTGCTGAGCACCGTCAGCGCGCCGAGCGTCACCTGCGCCAGCAACAGCGCGAGCAGCAGCATCGCCGGCCGCCGTAACTCACCCCGCGATTTGTGGTGATAGAACACGTGACCCGTCGTGGCAAGGATCGCCAGGCTCACGATCACGGCACCAAGACGATGCGCGAAGTGAATCGCGATCTTTGGATCCCACTGCGGCGGAATCAGCTGACCGAACATCAGCGGGAAGTCCGGGATCGCCAGCCCCGCCCCCGTGTGCCGCATCGTCGCGCCGACCACGATCTGTAGATAGATCAGTCCGGTGGTCACTGCGGCCACGCGTTGCAGCACGCGATCGTCCGGCGCAGGGCCGTTGGTAGCGTAGGCGCGCTTCCATCCCGGCGACGTGACCAGCGCAATGGTCATCGTCAGACAGAACACGAGCTGCGCCAGGCTTGCGTGCGCGATCGAGATCGGATCCGGCAGATACCACAGCACCGTGATGCCGCCGAGGACGCCTTGCGTGATCACAGCAGCGAGCGCCAGATATCCGAGCCGTCGCACCCACCGGCGCGTCTCCGCGCGCCAGAGCCATGCCGCGAGGATGACGATGAGAAACCCGACCGTGCTCGCGATGAGTCGATGGGTGTGTTCGTACCTAATCCCGCCCACCATCTTCTCGAGCGGGAAGAAGAACATGAAGTAGCCGTAGGTGTTCGGCCAGTCAGGGACTGACAAACCCGACTCAGTGCTTGTGACGAGACCGCCCGCGAAGATCAAGATGCCGGTCGTTGCCGCGACCAGCATCGCAAAGAGATGAAGCATTACACCTTGAAGACGAATGAGATCTTTTTCGATTCCTTGGGACCGAGCGTGACCTGCTGCGTTTGTTTGCCGAGCTTCTCGTGCCAGGCCTCGATCGTGTAGGTGCCGGGCGGTAGACCGGCGAGCGCGAACGCTCCGGCCTTGCCGCTGGTCGCGTAGAACGGATGCTCGAGGACGCCGACCCAGGCGTTCATCCACTTGTGGACGTCGCACTTGAACGGCAGCATCACCTCGGGCGCCGTGAATGTCGTCGTGTATTTCATGCCCTGCAGCGCCTGCCCTCGGTTGAACTCACGATTCGCCATCGGCAGTGCGTGGATGTTGTGTAGTGTCTCGTCGCTGTTTACGATATCGAGCGACTGGCCGACCTGAATCCCGAATACGCGGGGCGTGTATGAGCAGCCCTTCTGAT
>JBKPRH010000473.1:0-32534 GCA_046765795.1 Acidobacteriota bacterium
GGTCTCTCGCGTGCCGGTCACCAGCCGAGCGCGCACGATCCACTCTGGGCGAATGGGGAGACGTTCCTGAGCGCAGTGCTGTACCCGAATCGACGTGTAATCCAGGGGCCATCGGGGTGGCAGATCGAGCAAACGCCGCCGGCGGCGCGAATGAATCCCTTGTCGTTGTACGCCATGGGCCATCTGCCGAAGGAGCAGGTGCCTGAAATCACGTTGTTCGATGAGCAGGGACAGTTCGAAGCGACCGCCGCGAGCTCGCCCGCCATTGGGCGCGCGGTAACAGGGGCGACCCGAACAGCGACGATCTACAACGTCATCGGCATGTTGGGCGAGCGTAGCGGTCCGGTGGACACGGAATGGCACCGCGCCACCGTCATCGTCTCTCGAGATCGGCTGCTGTCTCAGCGCGAGATGGATTACTGGACGTTCGCCGCGCGGCGACTCGAGGATCCAAACAGTGTCGGCGTCATCGGCTATGACGGTTACGGTTCGCTGGAGGTGGCGAGCGGCCATCGCCTCGATCTGCGTACCGATATTCGACCGCTCTCGGCGCCGGCGTTGAGCGAGACATTCGAGGTTGACTATCCGGTGCTCGGCAGACGCGACTTCCGCGATGTCATCTTCGACACTGACGTGCCGACACACTACCGGATTGGTGAGCGAGTCCAGTGGTCGGGTGTCGTGTCTGCGCGCGATCGAAATGATTTCGATCGGATGTTGATCAGGTTCTGGAAGACCGGCGGTACGACGGATCAGGCCATACGTGTCACGGCGTCCGTGAGCTCCCGATCGAGTTTCATTGCAGAGACGCGGTTTCAGCCGGGGCAGGCGGGCACGTATCTCATGGAAGTATTTCTGTTCTGGCCGAATTCGGGCTCGCAGTTCAGCCGCGCCGCGCTCTCGCCGATCGTGGTGGACTGACCGTTCGCCGCGCTCCAATTTTCGTCATACGAAGTCTTTTTTCGCCAGACGAGAGTCCTGTCTTCGGTAATAATCCTCTGTTGCCGCGCGTCCGTTCCAGCACGCGGGCAGAAAGCCAAACATGACGACGACTGATCCGAGGGACATCATCGCCAACGAGTCGATGCGCGGCCTGCAGTGGGCCGTCGTCATCCTCACCATCGCGTTGAATGCACTGGACGGCTTCGACGTACTCTCGATCAGCTTCGCGTCGCCGGGTATTGCGCAGGAGTGGGGCATCGATCGCGCCGCGCTCGGCATCGTGCTGTCGATGGAATTGATTGGCATGGCGCTTGGGTCGGTGTTCCTCGGGGGCGTTGCGGACAAGATCGGCCGCCGGCCGACGATCCTCGGCTGTCTCGTCGTCATGGCCGTCGGCATGGTCCTGGCAACGACTGTCCGCGGTCTCATCGATCTCTCAATCTGGCGCATTGTCACGGGTCTGGGGATTGGCGGCATGCTGGCGTCCATCAATGCCGTGGCCGCCGAGTTCTCGAACGCGCGTCGTCGCGATCTAAGCGTGTCGCTGATGTCGATCGGGTATCCACTTGGCGCCGTGGTCGGCGGCATCGTCGCCGCCCAACTCCTGCGCGGGAACGACTGGCGCTCGGTCTTCTACTTCGGTGCGAGTGTCACGGCACTCCTGATTCCTGTCGTCTACTTCGTCATCCCCGAGTCAGTGCATTGGCTGGCACGGAAGCAGCCGTTAGGCGCGCTCGACAAGATCAATGGCGCGTTGCTGCGGATGGGGCATCCGAAGGTGAACGCACTGCCTGAGATCTCCGCCGCAGCGCGCGCACGATCGATCGCCGAGATCTTTCAGCCCGGGCTTGTCGCGATCACGACCATCGTCACCCTTGCGTACTTCTTCCACATCACGACGTTCTATTACATCGTGAAGTGGATCCCGAAGATCGTCGTTGACCTCGGGTTCCCGCCGTCGAGCGCGGCGGGTGTGCTGGTCTGGACCAACGTTGGCGGCGCCACGGGCGGAATCGTGTTTGGATTGCTGACGCAGTGGTTTGGCCTGAAGCCGCTGACCATCGTGTTACTGGTGCTGTCCACCGTCACGGTGACGCTGTTCGGCCGCAGCCCTGCAGACCTGCAGACGCTGAACATCATCTGTGCGATGGCGGGCTTCTGCACGAACGCCGGCATCGTCGGCCTCTACGCCATCATCGCGCGCGTATTCCCAACGCAGGTCCGCGCGTTCGGCACCGGATTCACGGTCGGCGTCGGACGCGGCGGCTCAGTGCTGGCCCCCATCATCGCGGGCTTCCTGTTTACCTACGGGTACTCGTTGCCGACTGTCTCGATGACGATGGCGACCGGGTCGCTCCTCGCGGCGGGCGTGCTGATCCTGCTCAAGCTCGGTGATCGTCCTGCGGTGCCGGGACAAGAACGGCCATTGCGTACGACGCAGATTCCAGAGCCTCGTCCAGCCCGATGACGCACAGTGGCAGCCGCATCCTCACGACTCACGTCGGCAGCCTGATTCGTCCTGCCGATCTGCTTCAGCGATCGAAGGCGGCGAAGGAGTCGCCGCAGGAACTCGCTCGATATGAGCAGACGCTGCGCTGCGCCACGGTGAACGTGGTCGAGCAGCAGATCGAAGCCGGCATCGACATCGTCAACGACGGTGAGTTCGGGAAATCGAGCTGGTCGAAGTACGTGCTCGACCGGTTGACGGGTTTCGAACTGCGCCTTGATTCGAATTACGAGCCCACGTGGCTCGGTCGCGATCGGATTCGTTTCCGACAGTTCATGGAGGACGAGTTTCCACGCGGCGCGACCGGCGTGCCCGGCCACGTCTGCGTGGCGCCGATCTCCTACTGCGGACACGAGGCCATTCGTCGCAACATCGCCGCGTTGAAAGCCGCGCTCGCGGCCGCTGGAGTCGAGGAAGGCTTCCTCACTGCAGTAGCGCCGGGAAGCGCTGGCTACGATTCCTCGAACGAGTACTACAGAGACGACCGCGACTATGTCTTTGCGGTCGCTGAGGCGCTGCGCGAGGAATACCTCGAGATCATCAACGCCGGGCTGATCCTGCAGGTTGACGACGCCGTCCTCGCCAACATGTACGATGACTTGATGCAGCACGGCCCGGCGCGATATCGCCAGTGGGCTGAGCTGCGTGTCGAGGCGTTGAATCATGCGCTGCGCGGCATCCCTGAGGACCGCGTGCGCTATCACGTGTGTTTCGGCAGCTGGCACGTGCCGCACATGGCCGACGCG
The DNA here is from genome assembly GCA_046765795.1 of Acidobacteriota bacterium. GTDB lineage: Bacteria > Acidobacteriota > Vicinamibacteria > Vicinamibacterales > UBA2999 > Gp6-AA40. The sequence continues at coordinate 3,196 of JBKPRH010000473.1, forward strand.
CCGCTCGAAGCGATCGCGCCGCTGATCTTGAAAGTGCGTGCGGGTGCGTATGCGATCGAGGCCGCCAATGTTCGTCACGAGCACGAATGGCGCGTCTGGCAGACGACGAAGTTACCGGCCGGCAAGATCCTGATCCCCGGCGTCGTCACGCATCACACGACGACGGTCGAGCATCCGCGACTGGTGGCCGATCGGATCGTGCAGTTCGCGAAGCTGGTCGGTCGCGAGAACGTGATCGCCGGCACAGACTGTGGCTTCGCGCAACTCGAGACGTATCAGCGTGTGCACCCCCAGGTGATGTGGGCGAAGTTGAACGCGCTGAGTGAAGGCGCGCGGCTCGCGTCTCAGGAGCTGTGGGGCGAAATTCGGCCGGTCCAAAAGGACCGGCCCTACGTGGCGTAGGGCACGTCGTTCGGCGTGTCGCAAGTAGGGCACGTCTTTCTGGACGTGCCGCATAGAGGGAGCGTAATGAGCAAGAAGAGTCTGGAGGACGTACTACAAGCGGCAGGCAATCCGGTCACGCTGCTGCGCAATCAGCAGACAGGACCCAACGTGTATCCGGGCGTACCGCCGGAATACACCAACTGGCGGGATGAGACGCAGGCGTGGCAGAAGACGTGTGTGCTCTTCAACCAGTCCTACCACATGGCCGATCTGCTGGTGGAAGGACCGGACGCCTTGAAGTTGCTCTCACGCCTGGGTGTCAACAGCTTTACCGGCTTCGCGGTGGACAAGGCCAAGCAGTTCGTGCCGGTCAACTACGACGGCTACGTGATCGGCGACGTGATCTTGTTCTACCTTGCGCCGAATCAGTTCAATCTCGTGGGTCGTATCCCGGTGCTCAACTGGATCATGTTCCACGCGGCGACTGGCGGGTACGACGTGCAGGTCACGCTCGACGAGCGTTCGGCCGCGCGGCCCGATCCGTTCAATCGCAAGTCGTATCGCTTCCAGCTCCAGGGGCCCAACGGGATGAAGGTGCTGGAGAAAGTGATCGGCGGCAAAGCGCCCGAGCTCAAGTTCTTCAACATGGGCCATGTCACCATCGCGGGCAGACCAGTGCGAGCCCTTCGTCACGGCATGGCGGGGCAGCCAGGCTACGAACTGTTCGGACCGTACGCGGAGCACGATCTGATTCGCGATGCGATCTTCAAGGCAGGTGAGGAATTCGGCCTGCGTCTGGTTGGCGGCCGCGCCTATTCAGCGAACACGCTGGAGTCGGGCTGGGTTCCGTCGCCGCTGCCGGCCGTGTACACCGGCGAGAAGATGAAGTCCTATCGCCAGTGGCTCCCGGCTGATTCGTACGAAGCGAAGGCGTCGATCGGCGGTAGCTTCGTGTCATCGAACATCGAGGACTACTATCTGACGCCGTGGGATCTCGGCTACGGCCCGCACGTCAAGTTCGATCATGACTTCATCGGTCGCGAGGCGCTCGAGCAGCGCGCGAAGGGATCGCATCGCACCAAGGTAACGCTGGCGCTGAATACCGACGACGTGATGCACGTCATCGGCAGCCAGTATCAGCGGGATCACCGCGCCAAGTTCATGGAGTTCCCGTCGGCCGTCTACTCGATGCATCCGTACGACAAGGTCACAAAGAACGGCAAAACGATCGGGATCTCGACGTGGGTGGGTTACAGCGCGAACGAAGGGCAGTCGCTGACGCTGGCGATCCTCGACGCCGCGCATGCCACGATTGGCAATGAAGTCACCTTCATCTGGGGCGAGGAGAACGGTGGCACGGCCAAGCCGACAGTGGAGCGCCACGAGCAGGTGGAGATCCGCGCGACGGTCAGCCCGGTGCCCTACAGCGAAGTCGCGCGCAGCGAATACACGGCTGCAGGGTGGAGAACTGCGGCCACGCGATAGAGCACTCGTCGCGCGTACACAACGAAGCCCGCGCGCTCCGAAGAGCACGCGGGCTTTTTTCTGTCGTCGACGACCTTCCTAGAAGTCCAGCGACACCGTGAAGCGCATGAACCGCGGGTTCACGAGCTGCGTGATGTCGCCCCAGGTGTTCGTTTCAACCTGCGGCGTCGCCGGATCGTCGCTCACCCATTGGCCCGTGCTCGGGACGTAGAACGCGGTGTACGTCTGGTTGTACGCCGTCGCGGCGTCGCTGTTGAACACGTTGTAGATATCGACACCGAAGTTCAGGCGCTTCCCGGCGAAGCGGATGTTCTTCCGCAACGTCAGGTCCCAGTTATTGCTTCGCTCGCCGTAATAGTCGCCGAAGTCGAAAAGGTTGATCTGTTGTGTCTGGGTGGCGACGTTGCCATTGAACAACGTCCCCGTGCGGCTCGCGCTCGAGGGTTCCCATACCGCCGCTGTATACGGCACGTTCAAGTTCGCCGCGATCGCATCGCCGGGTCTCGACTGGAACGCCACTCCGGCCAGGACATCGACCCACGGAATGGTGTAGCTGCCGCTGGCGCGCGCATTCAGCTGGAAGGGGTTGAAGATGTCGCAGCCGCCGCCATAGAGATTGCCTTCACGCCCTTTGTACGGTTGACTCTGAACTCCCGCCACGAGTCCGAGGTCGCCGTCCACACGACAGGTGTTGCGTAGTGACCGGCCGATGCTCGTGCCGCCCGAGATACGCAGGCCGGCGGGACCGCGGTACACGAAGTTGGTGTCCACGCCTTTCCACGTGTAGTCCAGCACGTTCTGAATGGTGGTGACGTTGCCCGCGCCAGGGAGTGCGCCCAGATTTTTCTGGTTGGCCACGCCTTTGATGATGTAACCGCCGCCGTTCGGGAGCCGCGGATCCGAAGGAGCTCGGAAGCTATAGAAGTCGTGGTCTTTGGCCACGAAGTTCATCAGGTTGTCGATGCACTGGTCATTGTCGGCGCCGAGGAAGTAGTCGCAATTCAGACCGACTGTGTCGGAGTCGGTAAGGTTGTAGTACTTCCTGTAGTTGAACGTCACCTCACCCGAGAGCCGAGGCAGGATCTCGTGCTGGACGCCAAGACCGAACTGCCATTCGCTGCGACGTGTGCCCCAGCCTGACATCAGGTTCTGTCCCGAGGCGGCGCAGTAATCCCGGTGCAACTGAGAGGAATTCTCCGTGCGGCCGCAGAACGAGTTGGCGGTGAAGAGCTGTGCTGCCGTTGGTGGACGCCCGAACGTCTGGAACGCCGTCGTCGGCTGGCCGTCCGGCCCGAGCAGGCTGCCGCAGACGTCACCACCGGGCCCGGTGTGTGGTGCCGGATTGAAGAAGTCGCACTCGACGATCCGGTTGCCGTTGACGTCGTCCCACGCGCGGGTCAACTGGTTCGTCGAGCGGCGCGCCGAGTTGTTGTCGGTGTAGTTACCGCCGAAACCTGCGGCCTGCAGGTACTTGCCCATGTTCCATTTGATCGAGGTCTTGCCGGTGCCGAACAGGTCCCACGCGAGGGCCCAGCGCGGCGTGATGTCGTTGTAGCTCACGCCATCAGCGGGGGCGGAGCACCAGTAGTTCTTGCCGTCCGCCTGTACGGGCACGAACCGGTCAGGCCCGATGCAGGTTTCACCGTAGCGGCTCTGGGCATGATCGTAGCGGAGGGCGCCGCTCAACGTGAATCGCTTCAGCGTCCACTGATCCTGTAGGTAGACCGCCCCGAACCAGACGCGCTCGTCAGCGGTTCCCAAGCCGGTGTTCATGTCGAACCCGATCGGTCGCGGACGTCTGAGCGTGTTGAACGGATCGCTCGCTCCCCACTGCAGCGTCATGTTGCCGCATGGGTACGGGTTGGCGGCCGTCGGCGTAACCGTGAGGCACGAGGCGTCCGGCGTGCCGTAGTGGTACGCAAGGCGCATATCGTTGACCACGTTGGTCGTGCCCTCGGAGAAGTAGGCACCCTCGAAGCCGACCTTCGCGTTGTGCGACCCGGTGACGTATGAAGCCGTCGCTCGAGACCTGTATGTGCCGTCGTCGAGGACCTGAATGCCGCTGTTGTTGTTGAACGCCTCGTTGATCGAGCCGGACACCATGGTGTTGAAGATGCTACAGGCGCCGGCGCCGCCGTTTGTCGTGACGTTGTCTGTGATCGTGGTATTCACCTTCGTCGCGACCGAGTCCATGCCCGTGGTCGACCCTTGCTCGCAGATGCGCGGAAGCTCGGACCGGTTCTGGTACTCGCGATGGCGGGTCGAGTCCTGCTTCGTGTTCACGGCGGTGATGCCAGCCTCGAACAGGATCTTGTTCGTGAACGGGTTCGTCCACGAGACGGACCGCAAGCGGTTCGGCCGGTTCTGCAGCGAGAAGTAGCTCTCTGGAGAATCGACGATGTTGATCATGCCTTTGCAGGGATTCGTGCAGGCGTCCTGCTCGTCCCAGGCCATGTTGAACTTGTTTCGCTGAGTGGCTTGCAGCGTGAGGCGCAAGGCGAGATTCTTCTGCTCGCTCGTGTACGTGAGCCAATAGTCCTTGCTGTTATCGCCGCGGAGCGGTTGATAGTTCGCCGCGAACTTACCTTCGTTGAGGTTTGCGAACCCGCCTACCGTGCCTCCGTTCGGATACTTCTCCTCACCTCTCGTGCGTCCTTGCAAGTAGAACCAGAGTCGATTCCGCTTGATGGGGCCGCCGAACGCGCCGTTGACGTCGTAGTCTTTGACCAGATCCTGCGTGGCCGGCGTGTTCGACAGCCGCGTCCCGCGATTGCGATCGAAGAAATTGTCGTTGGTGTAGCTCGTGAAATACGAGCCCGCGAAACGGTTGCCGCCCGTGCGCGGCACGATTGTGATGGTGGCGCCACCCGTCTCCGACTCACCCAGCGCTCCCGAGAGCGTGAAGGTCAATTCCTGGACGTTGGCCGTGTCGAACGCGATGCCGTTGGTGGCACCGGTATTGAGGTTGATGCCCTGCGGCGCGGCGCCACGGTTGATGGTCATGCCGTCGACAACGATGCGGCCCTGATTCTGGCCATCGGCGTCGAGCGCGGACACATGGGAGTTGAAGGCCGGAGCGATGCCGTTACAGAACGCCCCGACGCCGCCCGTGCACCGTCCCTGGTTCGTGGTGACCGAGGGCACCAGATTCAGCAGGCCTCCGAGGTCGCGTTCGGTTGGGAGGTTGGAGATTTCGTCGCCCGTGAAGACGTACTGCACTTTCGCGTTCTGAATGTCGACCGAGGGCGATTCGGCCACCACGCTCACGGTTTCAGCGATGTTGCCCACGGAGAGCTGTGCGTTGACGTTCGCCGTGAAGTCCGTCGTCAAGATCACGTTGTCCCGTTCGACCGTGCTGAACCCCTGCAGCGCGAAGGTGACTTTGTAGGTGCCGACGGGTAGTACGGTGATCTGATAGCGACCGCTATCGTCTGTGGTGGTTGTGCGAACTTTCTCGATAAGCGCCGGACTACTGGCTTCGACTGTCACGCCCGGCATGACTGCGCCGGAGGCGTCCCTAACAATTCCCGCGATGGAGCTTTGCGCGTACGCAGCACAGGGTACCAATAGGACCGCTGCCAGAACGAGCAGCGGCCTGGTCAGTCCTCGCATCATGGACCTCCAAGTCGAGAGTGAGAACTTCAGACACGTAGCCTCCCGCACCGCGTCTGAAGTTGTGCCGCTTGTACGCTAGTTCGAGAACAGTGTCAATCCAGAGTTGTGCTGATCGAGGCATTACCGGCGCGATCGTTGCCGGAAGTCTTCCAGCCGGAGCCGCTCGTACGTCTCGCGCGCGAGGGCGCTCTCACGCGCGCGTCCCAGGCGCGCAAGTATTTCCGCCAGGCGAAGATGCACTTCGGCCACGCCATCCAGATCCGCCGTCTTGACGAAATACTGCAGGCTTTCCTGGAGTGCGCCCGCCTTGGCCAGCGCCTCCGCCATTTCGAGGTAGTTCTGTGCAACGGTGGGCTCGAGCGCGATGACTTTCTTCCAGGTCTCGACGGCTTGGACGTGTTGTCCCGCCGACGATCGCTTGGCAGCTTCGCCCTTGGCAGCAGCGATATCGAGGTCGCGCTGCTCGCGCGATACGGCCGCTGTGCGCTGTCGCTCGAATTCCAGGAGATGCGCTCGCGCGTCGGTTGCTCTCCCCGCTCGAGTCAAGGCTTGCGCCAGTGCATACCGCGCCTCGCGCAGGTCGGGTTGTAACTTCACCGCTCGTTCGAGCGCCGCGACCGCGTCCTCATCACGCCGATCGGCCATGAGACTGCGACCGAGCGCCACGAGCGTGAGCGGGTCATCCGGGTCGAGCCACGCCGCGATCGCCAATTCGGCGAAGGCCTCGTCCTGACGGCCTTGTTTCGTGTACACGCTGGCGAGATCCCGATGGGCTGACGCGTCGTTGAGATCCTCTCGCACGCGACGCTCAACGGCGGCTGCCGCGCCGGCCGCGTCCAACTGCACCAATGCCAGTGTGGCCACCGCCTGATGCACCTGCGATCGCCCCAAAAGCGGCATCAGTCGCTCTGCCTCGTAATACTGCGCCAGCGCTTCTGCGTTCTGCTCAGCCTTCACAAGCAATCCGGCTAGTTTCCATCGGAGTTCGCCCGAGTCGGGTAGTGTCGCGATGGCTTTCTCGAGGGTGCGCGTGGCGACGATGAACGCTCCGGCCTCGATATGAGCGTTGGCCAGCGCGATCCACGACCGCTCATCGTCGGGACGGATCTGAAGGGCGGCTTCGAAATGCTCAACGCTCGTGCGCGTGTCGCCGCCGATCGCCGCTGCGGTCGCGAGCATTCGGTGCGCTTCTGACGAACGCGGATATGCGGTGACGAGGTCCTCGAGCGCCGCACGAGCTGCGCGGAGACTGCCTCGACGAAGCGCGCCTGCGGCTTGTCGAATGCCGTCGGATTGAGACGCCGGGTCGACCAACAGGGGATCGACCGCAGTTGCCTCGCGAAAGCGCGCGACGGCCTCGTCGATCTGACCTCGTGTCGCACGCGCGAACCCATCGGCATAGCGCGCTAAAGGAAAGAGCGGCGTTCCGCCAGGCGCGTTGAGGGATACAGCAGCAAGGGGGAACGGGGTCGGCGTGGCTGACCGGGCACCGCGGAGTACCTCCTGGACCAGTCGTACCAGCGTGTCGTGAGCACGCGTGCGTTCTTCGCTGCCGAGCGCGGAACGGGTAAGGGCGAGGTACGTCCTGACCGGATCATTCGGGTCCAGCGAGTCGGACGCCAGAATCGATTGGTCCGAGGTCGTCGCTGCCGCCGACAGTGCACCGATGAGACGGGCAATCTCCGGACCTTCGTCGCCGTATGTGCCGTCCAACGCGGCGCGCAGGTCGGCAAGCGCGCGAATAACTGGGGCGCGTTGGGCGGCTGCGGGACGCGGGAAGGCCAGCGATGCGATGACAAGCGTCAGGATCAGACCGATCCTCACGCCCAGGTGCGAGCGGCGGAGGTCAGCGCGCGAAGGGCGCACGCTGCGTCTCCCCCTGACCCTCACGAACAGTGATGACGTGATTGGCCGGCAGGTTCTCCATCGCGTCAACCCGTCCGTCAGGCCATGTGATCTCAAGTCGATCGACCTTGGTCGATGCCCCCAGGCCGAAGTGCACCCGCATGTCGTGCTGCGTCAGATAGCTCGACCCACTCGTCACCTGATCGACGAAGGTTCTCCCGCCGGCAGTCAGCCGAATCCGGGCGCCGATCCCGTCGCGGTTCGTCTTCGTGCCGATGGTCTTCACGAGCAGCGCGTTGTTGCGATTGCCTCCTTCGTTCAGTAACAGCTGCACCGGACCGCCGTTGCTGGTGATGAGCAAATCGAGGTCGCCATCGTTGTCGATGTCGCCTTTGGCCAGCGCGCGGCTGACCGTTTCCACCGCGAATGCAGGTCCGGCCTGTTTGCCCACGTTCAGAAATCGATCGCCGGTGTTCCGCAGCAGCAGCCCCGGCTGCGCGTGTTTCGCGCCCTTCCGGAATTCGGCGATGTTGTCGACGACGTTGCCGTTGACGATCGCGAGATCTCGTCGGCCGTCGTTGTCATAGTCCAAGAACGCGACGCCGAATCCCACATAGGGAAGCGTCACCGGTCCGAGTCCGCTTTCGAGCGTGGCGTCCGTAAAGAGGCCGCCACCCAGATTGCGAAACAGGCTGTGCATCTCGAACTCGTGATTGGTGACCACTAGATCGAGGCGGCCGTCTCCGTCGAAATCGCCGAAGGCGGTCCCCATCCCGGCGCGCGGCTTGGCGTCGGCGGCGAGCGAGACGCCGGCCAGGAGGCCGACCTCCTCGAACGTCCCCTTGCCCGTGTTTCGAAACAGAAAGTTCGGCTTGCCGTCGTTGGCCACGAACACATCGGCCCAGCCGTCGTCGTTGATATCGGTGACTGCGACGCCAAGGCCATTTCCTCGAAAGCCAGCGATGCCAGCCTTCGCGCTGATGTCCACGAACGTGCCCTTACCGGTATTGCGATAAAGCACGTTCGGTGAGGGGTCGTAGGCGAGTGGATGACAGTAGCCGCGGAGCGTGACCGGACTGCGCTTGCCGCAGAACTTGTTGTTGGTCTTCTCCGCCTGGACGTAGTTGGTGACAAAGAGATCGAGAAAGCCGTCGCGGTCTACGTCGGTGAACGCGCAACTCGTGCTCCATAACGCGGTCCCTGCGCCACCTGCGCCCGGGACCTCGGTGAAGCGGCCGTGACCCATGTTGCGATACAGCACGTTGGGTCCGTAGTTGGTGATGTAGAGATCGACCGCGCCGTCGTTGTCGTAATCGCCAGCACAGGCCCCCATGCCGTACTCGCGATGGCGGATGCCGGATTGCGACGTGACGTCCTCGAATGTGCCGTTGTGCCGATTGCGATACAGACGATGCCTGGCCGTGGCTGCTACTTTGGCATCGGCAATCGATCCGCCGTCCACGATGAAGATGTCGATCCAGCCGTCGTCGTCAAAGTCGAAGAACAGCCCGCCCGAACCCATGATCTCGGCGAAGTACTTCTCGGGGCTCGCGCCGTTGACGTGTGTGACGTTGACGCCGGCCGCTGCAGCGACGTCGCGAAAGACGACGGTGGGGGACGGGACAGACGGGGATTGTTGTCGCGCGCGAAGCGCCGGCGCGACCAGGCACAACGCGATGACGAGCCCAATCGGGCTACGGCATCGCCCCATCGGTCGAGAGCACGATCTTCGCGCCGGGGTGATTCAACAAAGACAGAGAGAAATTCTTCATCGGACCCTTGGCACCCACGGGGCGCTCGAACACGATCCGGTGTTGTGTCATCTGCTTGATGTAGCGCAGCGCAATCTCGGTGGCCATGTCGGGCAGGATTGTCGAGCTCAGCGCGCTCGTGCCGGATCCGGTGATTGGCACATAGCGCCCGCCCGTCGACTCCTGCAGCGTCTTGGCGATTTGTCCGTTCTGGCCTTCGTTGCTCTCGATGGCCGGAAGTCCTCCCGACGCGGCCTGCACACGGCCCGCCGACATCATGATCATGTTGGTCCAGACACGGTGCTTCCGCAGCGACGCGATCATCCTGACGTTGGCATCGCGCCGGACCTCGCTGCCGTCCTGATCCGTAGTGGCGATCGATACGAGCACGGGCAGGTACGGTGGCAGGTGCGTCGTCTCGACTTTCTCGAACTCGCTGTCGAGACGTTCGGCGTACTCGACGAGCGCATCACTGAAACGACCCAGGCCCTCATCGATGGTAATGAGGTTGATGCCTTTCTCAATCTGGATCTTGTCCGTCGTCTCACGAAACAGCCAGCGGGGGTTGGGTGCCGTTGCGATGAGCGACACGGGGACGGTCGGCGGCAGGCCAGCGAAGAACTTCTTGAGTCCCGTCCGGAAATGCACGAGCGCATCCCTCGTGCGCGGGCCGTTATCGACGAGGACCGTGACCTTGAGCGGCCAGCCGAAGCGGCGGATGCTGACGATGGTGCTCGGACCGACATCCTCTTTGATCACGATGTCCGACGCTTTGACGTCGAGGAGCGGCGTCCCCTGCTGATCAACCGCGAGCAGATAGATCGCGGATTGCTCCTGCGCGTGTACCGCGACGAACATCGCTGCGACAGCGATCAACAGGACGGCCGCCGGCACGTGCCTAACTGGATACTGCTTCATGCCGTCGAGCGGGGTCAGAACCGGCCGTCGGGACTGACGCTCCCATTCGCCCCGGGTCGGGTGATCCGCAGGCCGAGGTTGTTCAGCGGGCCAGTGGCGCCGCCGGGCCGATCGATGATGGCGCGGAACTGATTCGTCTGTTTCGCGTGCGTCGCCGCGATCTCTTTTCCCCACTCGGGAAGCAAGGTCCCCAATCGATTGAACTGCACGAGCGTTTCGAACTTCCCCTTGCTGGCGGTCACGATCGGCGTGGCGATGAGCGCCTGCCGGCCCTGCTTCATGTTGGCGACCGCTTCAGTATTGGTGGGCGTCGTCGTGAACATGATCATCGAGACCTTCGCGCCGCGCATCTGCAGCGTGTTCAGCGTCTTGTTGATCGTGTCCGGCTGCACCGTTTCGAGCTCAGGCGTCGAGGTGGACACGACGATCAGCACCGGCGAGTAGGTGAGCTTCTTGTCTTTGAAGTCCTTGTCGAGGCGTTGCGCGTACTCGACCAGCGTTTCGCTGAACTTCGCGACGGCGCCCGACTCGGGGCCGAATCGTGTGATCCCCTGGGTGATCTGCGCGCGATCGGTCGTCGGCTTCACCACCATCTGCGGCTGAGACATGGTGATCAGCGTCACCTCTACATCCGCAGGCAGCGCCCCGACCAGTCCCGTCAGGCCCTCTTTTAACGTGGAAAGGGCCTGGACGCTGTCCTTCCCGTTGTCGATGGCGATGGTCAGCTTGATCGGAAGCTGATGGCGATCGAGGCTCACCACTTTCCCGGGAGTACCACTCTCCGTGTAGGCGATTTCTTCGGGTTTGAGATCGGTGAGCGGCACGCCGCTGGCGTCAGTCGCTGAGATGAAGACGAGGAGCTGATTCGGTTTTACCTGATTCTGCGCGTAGACCGCGCCGGACGCGATGGTCGTGAGAACGAGGAGGACACGCGCGAGCGAGCCGGGTCGTACCATCAATCACCTCCGAAGCGTTCGAAATCGCGGCCAAGTCTATACCCACAATGGCGAATATCGGGCAAGATGGGCGCGCACGCCCATGACTCGCATCGCGACGTGGTTCGTTCTCGTCATGGCTCTCGCACCGGGTCCGGCTGCGGCCCAGCGAGCGATTTTTGTCGAGGGCCTCACGGATCTCACCCGCGCGATGATGGCGCTTTCAGAGAACCGCGCGCAGTTGAACGCGTCGCTCGACAAGATGGCGGCCGGCCTCGATGGGTGGGAGGCCCAGACCGCTGGCGGGTCCAAAGAACAGGACCCGCCCTATGGCCGCAGCGTCCTGCTCAGCGACGAGGCTGCGGCCATTCCGGTTCTTCCACTCTCTGCCTATGCTGACGGTTTTGCTCGCCTGCGTCGCGGTGAGTATCGCGACGCTATCGCGTCGCTGCGGCGTGCGGCAGCTGCCGCAACCGACGAGCGATCGGAACTCGCGGCGGCCGCGCGGCTCGCTCAAGAGGGACGCCATGTCGACGCGGAGCGCGCACTCCGTTCGATCGTCGCGGCGCGACCGGAGTCGGCCGTGGCGCACTGGTGGCTGGGCAGAGTCTACGAGAACCTCAATCGAATCGCCGATGCTCGCAAGGAGTATGAGACGGTCGTGCCCTTTGCGTTGACCGGAGAGGCGACGCTGTACGCTGCTATTGGCCGGCTGTCTCACACTGAAGGTGACTTCGCGCGTGCGAACGACGCCTTTGAGCACCGTCTGCGGTTGACGCCGAACGATCCGGTTGCCCACAAAGATCTCGCCTGGGTCCTGATCGAGCAAGATCGGTCCGAGGCGGCATTCAAAGAATTCACCGCGTCTGTTGCACTCGAGCCTCGAGATGCCGAGGCGCACGCCGCCATTGGTCGCCTCTACCTCGATGCGGGCCGTCACACGGAGGCCATCGGCGCACTCCGGCGCGCCTTGGATCTCCAGCTGACGCTGCACGATGCGCGGTACGCACTCGCGCTGGCGTTGAAGCGGATCGGGCGCGAGGACGAGGCCGCGCGTGAGATGGAGCTGTTCGAGCGGGCGCGTCGGGAATCAACCGAGGATCGTCGCCGCACGATGGCCACCGAGGCGCAACGACAGGAAGAGGCGCAACGGGATCACCCACGATGAAGCGGCTCGTTGCTGCTATCGCGCTCGCGATGCCCGTCTTCGTCGTGACTGGAGCGGCGCAAACTATGGTGCGATTCACCGACATCACGCGCGAGTCGGGTGTGAGCTTTCATCACGTCAACGGCGCCAGCCCTGATAAGCACCTGGTCGAGACAATGGGATCGGGTGGGCTGTTCTTCGACTACGACAACGACGGCTGGATCGATCTGTTCCTCGTGGACGGAGGATCGTTGGCTGATGCGCGTGTCGCCAGTCAGGCGAAGCATCGGCTCTATCGCAACCGCGGAAACGGCACGTTTGAGGATGTCACCGCGAAGTCGGGCATCCGGCATCGCGACTATGGCATGGGAGCCTGCGCCGGCGACTACGACAACGACGGATGGATCGATCTCTACGTGACGAACTTCGGCCCCAACGCGCTCTTTCGCAACCGAGGTGACGGTTCGTTCACGGATGTGACGACCTTCGCGCACGTCGGTGAGCCGCGCTGGAGCGCGAGCTGCGCGTTTGCAGACCTCGACAAGGACGGTGATCTCGATCTGTTCGTTGTCAACTACGTGGATGCCGATCGTCACAGAACGCCGTACTGCGGCAACGCCAAGCTCGGTCAACGCTTTTACTGTCATCCCCTCAATTACCCCTCGCTGCCGAATACCCTCTATCGCAACGATGGGCGCGGTGTCTTCACGGACGTCAGTGCCGCGTCAGGCATCGGTGCCCATCGCGGTAACGGCCTCGGCGTTGTCGTCACCGATTACGATGGGGATGGGTGGCCTGACGTGTTCGTGGCCAACGATAGCGTGGCCAACTTCCTGTTTCGCAGTACCGGCAAGCTTCGTTTTGTGGAAACCGCGCTCGGTGCAGGCGTGGCGGTTGCGACCGACGGCAAGGCCCGCGCAGGCATGGGCGTCGATGCCGGCGACTACGATGGCGATGGTCGCGAGGATGTGGTGGTCACCAACCTCGACTTCGAGACGCACAGCCTGTTTCGCAATGTTGGCGATGGACTCTTTGAGTACACCACGCGCACGAGCGGCCTCGGATTCGCTACGCTTCCATTCGTCGGCTTCGGTGTCGCATTCCTCGACGCCGACAACGACATGCAGCTCGACATCGCGATCGCCAATGGCCACATCATGGATAACGCCCCGGTCTATCGCTCAGGGACGACATACGCGCAGCGCAACCTGTTCTTTCGCAACGCCGGCCCGAAGCGATTCGTCGAAATCGGACGCAGCGCCGGCGACGGTTTCGCGCTCGAAAAAGTCAGCCGCGGACTGGTAGCCGGCGATATCGATAACGACGGCGATCTCGATCTTGTGGTGACCAACAACGGTCAAAGCGCCGATGTGCTCCGCAATGACAGCGTCCGCGGCAACTCGCTGCTCGTTCGCGCCGCCATCGGCGCGCGCGTGCGCGTAACGGCGGGTGGCCAGACGCAAGTCCGGGACGTGCGCGCGGGTTCGAGCTACCTCGGTCAGAACGATCTCCGTGTTCACTTCGGGCTGGGTCATGCGGCGATGGTCGATCGGGTCGAGGTGACATGGCCCTCGGAACGTGTCGAAGTCCTCAGCACGGTCGCGGTGAACCAGATCGTCACGATCCATGAAGGCCGCGGCATCGTCAGCCGGGTCCCCTTCGTTCGATGAAGACGAAGGCCATTGGGGCGACAGTCGTCGCAGTGATTCTGGTTGCCGGTGCGTGGGCGTTCCTGCGCCAGCGGGAGTCGAATGCAGTCGCGCGAATTCCACCTCCGCCCGCCACACAGTCGAAGGCTATCGCCACGCATCTGAGCGGAAAGTTCGACGCGGCTCGAGCGCAGCCGACGTCACCTGATGCCGTCGGCGCCCTGTGTGTCGCGTATCACGCCGACATGTTCTTCGACGAAGCCGACCGCTGCTACGCCTTGGTCAGCGAGCTGGACTCGTCGCAGTGGCGCTGGCGTTACTATCGCGCGCTGATTCAAGCCGAGCGGGGTGGTGGTGAGCCACTCGTCGAGAATCTCCGCCGCGTCGTGAATCAGGCAGCAGATTTTGGTCCGGCGTCGCAGCGTCTCGGTGATGCGCTCTTCAAGGCCGGGAAGTACGACGAGGCGCGGGAGGCGTGGGAACGTGCGAGCGCCGCCGGCGCGTCCGATACGAATCAGCCCTCACTTGCCCTGAGCGAGCGAAGCGAGTCGAATGGGCCTCGTCACATCACCGAAGTGCCGCTCGCTGCGTATGCAAACGTCGGACTGGCGAGGATCGCGCTCGCGCAGGGCGAGACGATGAAGGCACGCGAGATTCTCGAGCGCGTGGCCACCGACGCGCCGCAGTTCAGCTCGTCGCTGCGGCTGCTCGCCGACGTCTATCGATCGCTCGACAGACAGGCCGATGCTGACCGTCTTGTCTACCGCGCCAACCGCCTCCAGCCATTCGCGCCGTATCTCGATCCGATGGTCGACGATCTCGCACGCGAATCACGCAACAGCACGCTGCTGCTGCGCGTCTCCTCCGAAGCGAATCTGGCCATTAACGCCGAGTGGGCCGAATACCTGACGCGTCGCGCGCTCGAGTTCGATCCCGAGAACCCTGAGACTGTCGTCAAGCTCGGTCGCGTGCTGCGCACCATCGGACGTAACGACGAAGCGCTGGGATTCTTTCAGCGCTATCACCAGATGGTGCCGGGGGACTTCCTCGGGCTGGCCCACATCGGCAGCTGCTTGAGCGCGATGGGCCGTTATCAGGAGGCCGAGTCGTATCTGCGGCGCGCGGTCGCGGGGATTGACGATCCGCAGACGCACTACAACCTCGGACTGTTGCTGTCGATCACCAACCGGCCCACCGAGGCCATCGCGGAATATGAGAAGGCGCTGGCGCGCGATCCGATGCACGCCGATGCGCGGCTGAACATGGCAACCGCGCTGGCGCGGCAGGGGAAGACGGAGCAGGCGTCGCGCGAGCTCACGCGACTCGTCGAGCAAGATCCGGACAACGCGGTGGCCCGCACCAATCTCGGCGTCGTTCTTCTTCAGTTGGGGAAGATCGAGCAGGCTCGCGTTCAGCTCGAGGCCGCTCTTCGCGCCGACCCGAACCTCGAGCCGGCGCGACAAGCGTTGGAATCGATTACGAGGTAGTCCGGCTAAAGCCGGACACTACATCTACGGAACGATGTTGCTGGTGCGATCGACCTTCGTCTGATCTCCGACCATCAGCTCGCTCGCATAGTTCGCCTGCTGGCAGACGTACTCGAAGAGCTCCTGTCCGTTCTCGCGGCGCAGGTTGAACGTCGTCGTCCATGGAGCGGTGTAAGCGCCGGGATCGTCAACCGTCACCTCGTATTTCACCTGGGCCTGGTTCGTGCGCGTGAACTTCTCGAGCGTGTGCAGCGCTTCGGTGTGCGGCAGGCCGCGGCGATCGAGCCAGAACGCTTCGTTGTAACCGATCGTGTCCACGTTCAGCGTGTCGCCATCCCACCAGCCAATCGAGTGGCCATAGAAGCTCGGCGTCAGGTCGCGCGGATGCGCGCGTCCGTCCATGTAGACGGTCCGATACGTGTGCGGTCCGCCGACGTCGAAGATGTAGACGCGCTCGAGTTCGGGGAGGTCAACGAACTCGACCCCATAAGGAGTGAGGAACTGCCGCGCGACACCGGACGGCTTGCACCGCGTGTGTGGCTCGAGTTCGTTTTTCTGACGGTCGTCATAGACCGCCTTGGCCCACGGCTGAAACGGCACCTTCGCCGCCGCCAGAATCGGATCGAGGATGCCGAAGACGGGCAGCCACAAGCCGGTGTCTTTCGGATTTTCACCGCCCAGGATGGCGCGACCATTCGCGTCACGCGGGGCGGGCTTCGGAGGAGGACCGGCCTGACGGCCGCCTTGGGCTCCGGCGCCGCCACCTTGACCGCCGGCGCGGCCACCACCGCCGCCTCGGCCACCGCCGCCTCCGCCCTGCGCGAAGACCGGCGATGCAGTGAGAACCACCAGAGAAAGGAGTGCTGAAACGCGTACGACCCTATGTATGAAGGCTTTCATACCATCAATTTATATCGAAATCTTGACAGCTACTAATACAAAGCGTATACACGTTCCGGCCTGAGAACGCACTTTCGCATAGCGAAAGTGTCTCTCGGCTTCGTCCATCCGGACTCTGAGGTTCCGTATGGCGCGGCGTCACAACGGCGGGGCACATATTGGGAGGCAGCATGCAAGGTGTGTTGAGGACCCTGGGCCTGGTTGCCCTGGTCCTCTTGGTACCGGCAGCATTACACGCACAACAGGCCACGATCTCCGGCACCGTCAAGGACGCGTCCGGCGCCGTGTTACCTGGCGTCTCAGTCGAGGCCGCAAGTCCGGCGCTCACTGAAAAAGTTCGGTCGGTGGTTACCGACGGAACCGGGCAGTACCGCATCGTTTCCCTCCCGCCGGGCACGTATTCGGTGACAGTGAGCCTGCAGGGATTCAATACCGTCAAGCGCGAGGGCATCCAGTTGTCGGGCACCCTCACCGCGACGATCGACGTTGACCTCCGCGTCGGATCACTCGAAGAGACGGTGACCGTTCTTGGCGAGTCGCCCATCGTCGACGTGCAGAGCGCCCGTCGTCAGCAGGTCATCGACGGAGATGTCCTTCAACAGATTCCAACCTCGCGGTCGTACAACAACGTGCTCCAGTTGGTCCCCGGCGTCGTCGCTGGTGACGGGCAGGTGCAGTTGCGGCCGGCGATGTTGTTGTTCACGGCACATGGCGGCAACGCCGAAGACGGCCGCCTGACGGTGGACGGCATCAACACCGGTGCGTCGCGCGGTGGCGCGGGCGTCTCGGGTTACATCCCCGACATGCAGAACACCGCCGAGATCACCTTCACGATCTCAGGCAACCTCGGTGAAGCGGAGACGGGCGGCCCGTCGATGACGGTCGTGCCGAAGTCAGGTGGCAACACGCTGAACGGCTCGTTCTTCATCTCCGGTCTGAACGACTCGATGCAGGGGTCCAACTTTGACTCGACGCAGTTGAGCGCGCTCGCTGCGCCGGCGAAGTCACTCCTGCTTCGCGATTACCAGGTGTCGGTCGGCGGACCGATCAAGAAGGACCGTGTCTGGTACTTCTTCAATCACCGCCGCGTGGACTTCGCTGATGCCCAGCCAGGCATCTTCGCCAACCGGTTCGCGGGCGACGCGACCAAGTTCGCCTACTCACCTGATTACTCACAGCAGGGCCGCATTGACCAGAAGCGCAAGATCTTCGCGCTCCGTCTGACGATGCAGCTCACGCCGAAGAACAAGCTGTCGTTGTTCTGGGACGAGCAGCCGCAGTGCAGCGGCGCGGCGTGGCCGGGCACCGAAGACAACGGCTGCATGAGCAACAAAGACGGCTGGATCTACGGCGGCAGCCAGACCAACGGCTTCTTCGGTGCGGGCCCGAACTCGCCGGAGACGGGTGACTACGCCTCGACGCACCAGAAGGTGCAGCAGGTGAAGTACACCGCGCCGACGACCAACAAGCTGCTCCTCGAGGCCGGCTTCGGTACGTATATCTCGCAGTGGGGATACTCGGAGCGGCCGGGCAACCCGACCAAGAATCTCGTGCGCGCGCAGGAGTCGCAGGCGCAGACGTTCGATCGCAACGGCGTGAGAGTCGTGGGTCCGTGCGACGGCTGTCTCACCATGGGCGGCAACCTGAAGTACCGGTCGTCGAACTGGCCGACCGGCTACATCTTTGCGCACACCTGGAACGCGGCAGCGAGCTACGTGACTGGTGCGCACAACATGAAGTTCGGGTATCAGGGCGCCTTCCACAAGGACAATGACAACCTGTTCCCCACCATCAGCAACACGCAGTTGATGATGCTCGGGTTCAACACCCCATGCGGGACGTTGCCGGCAGGCGCAGCCGGGACCACGCCATGTCCGAACGTCAACCCGATCGCGAACCAAATCACCTTGCAATCGGGCGAGTTCACGCGAAAGGTGCGCACGCAGTACTACGCGTTCTACGCCCAGGAGCAGTGGACGAAGGATCGACTCACGCTGCAGGGCGCATTGCGCTTCGACCACGCGTGGAGCAGTTTCCCCGAACAGCGCATCGGTCCATCGGTGACGATCCCGACAGCCATCGTCCTGCCGGCGCAACAGGGCATCAAGGGCTACAACGATCTCAGTCCGAGAATCGGTGTCGCCTACGACCTTTTTGGCAACGGCAAGACGTCGCTCAAGGGCAACGTCGGACGATATCTGCATCCGGCGTCGAATCAGGGTCGCTACATCAACGCCAACCCCTCGGAGTTGGTCTCGACGATTACCACTCGCCCGTGGACGGACAACAACGGCAACTATCAGGTGGACTGCGACGTGCTGAACGGGCAGCCGCAGAGCCCGGCGACCACTGGTTCGATCGACACGTGCGGAGTGTTCAGCGACCTGAACTTCGGACGAGCGAGACCGGGAACCAGGCTCGACGACTCAATCCTCAGCGGCTGGGGCGCGCGTCCATACGACTGGCAGTTCGGTGTCTCCGTCCAGCAGCAGATTCTGCCGAGAGTGTCGGTTGAGGCTGGCTATTACCGCCGGTGGTGGCCGATCTTCACGACCAACGACGTCACCGACAACATCAACACGACGGCAGCTGATTACGCGCAGTTCAGCGTCTACGCGCCGGCGGATTCGCGCTTGCCGAACGGCGGCGGATACGCGGTACCCGGTATCTACAACATCAACCTGGCCCCGTCGCTCATCGCCCCGAACAACGTGCAGAGTGCCGCGAACTCCTTCGGCAAGTACTCGCGGTACTGGGACGGGTTCGACGTCACGGCGCAGGCGCGTCTCCGGAACGGGCTCAATTTGCAGGGCGGCACGAGCACCGGACGCACGGTGCAGGACGCCTGTGAGTCGCGCGCGGTTGTCCCTGAGGGCCTCGCCGCCGGGAACGGATCGCTGACCAATCCGTACTGCCGCACGGTGGAACCGATGTTGACGACGTTCAAGGGCGTCGCCAGCTACATCATCCCGAAGGTGGACGTGAACGTCGCCGGGACGTTCTCGAGCCGCCCGGGCGTTTCGCTCTCGGCCAACGTCACCTACACGAACGCCGACATGTTGAATCCGGCGCGCTCCACGCTTGGTCGCAACCTCAACGCCGCGGGCAACGTGACGGTCAATGTGCTCGAGCCGAATACGTTGTTCGGCGATCGCATCGACCAGCTCGATATCCGACTCGGTAAAATTTTGCGATTCGGACGGACGAGAACCAACCTGAACCTCGACATCGTCAACGCGTTCAACTCGAATGACAACCTCGCCTACAGCGCGACGTTCGGTCCCACATGGCCGGCGCCGACCAGCGTGCTGACCGCGCGGTTGTTCCGCTTGAGCGCACAGCTCGATTTCTAATCATGTAAGGGCGACGCATGCGTCGCCCCTACGAACGCCGGGTCCAATGAACGGGACCCGGCCTATGCGTAAAATCCAGGAGGGGCCGGCAACGGCCCCTCTATTTGTTTTGACCCGGCCCCATCTCCTTCGACTCGTTCTGGCCACGTCTATCTTCTGGCCGTCGCACGCCTACGCGCAGGCCAAAGACGCCTTTGTCCAAGGATTGACCCAACTGATCAATGCGGTTGATGGCACGTTCGGCGACGAAGGTCCGGTCCTGCAAGCGGCCATGGAGGCGATGTCTCGCGGGCTCGCCGACTGGGACGCGCGTGTGGCGCAGGTCGAGTCGGGTTTTCGAGCCGATGTCGCATCGGCGCCGCCGCCGACTGCGGCACGTATGCGCGCCACGCTGGGCACGGTGTATCTCGAGCGCGGACGGTTCGATGACGCGCTCGCGCAGTTTTCGGCAGCCGCCGAACTGGATCCGTCGCTTGCTCCTGTTCACGTCCTCCGCGGATTGACGTACGAGCGGCTCAATCGTCCGGCCGATGCTGCCTCCGCCTTTCGTGCCGCGTGGAAGGCAAGTCCGGAGCAAGCCACCACGGCGTATCTCGTTCTTCGAAGCGATCCGTCGATGAGCGATGCACGCGAGGCGCTGTGGACGGCGGTCCGCCGTCGCGCCGAGGCGTCGAATGGCGCGCCCGAGGGATTTTCCGTCGCAGAACTCCTCGATGATGCGTCGGTGACGACGCCGCTTTTCGCGCCCGCTGCGTACGCGCCAGCGTTCGCGTTGATTCGTGATGGGAAGTACGACCAGGCAGTGGCGCGATTGAAGCAGGTGGTCGCCACCGATCCGTTGGTGACCGATCAGGCGCTCCAGTCCGAGGACGCGACGCAGGGCATCGCGGCGTTTCGCAAAGGGGATCTGCGGTCCGCAGCGGCGTCTCTGGAGGCGGCGGCGAAACGTTACCCACAATCAGCCGAAGTCCGTCGCATTCACGGCATGGTCCTGGCCGTGGCCAAGGCGCACGACCCGAGTCTCGCGTCGCTTCGCGAAGCCGCGCGGATGAACCCGCGCGACGAGCGTTCGCGGATCGCGATTGCCGACGTGTTCGTTGCGTCGGGGAAACCCGATGTGGCGCGTGAGAACCTGCGCCAAACCGTTCGCGAGCTTCCTGAGTCGGCAGAGGCGCAGTGGCAGCTTGGCCGGATCGAACAGGCACTCGGCGATGCGAGCGCGGTGAAATCCTTCGAGCGTGCGGCAACTCGGCCTGTCGTCGCTGGCCTGGCCAGGTTGTATGCGATCGTCGGCCAGGCGTATCACGCACAGTTCGATCTGGATGGGGCAGTCGCCGCCTATCGACAGCGCGTGGCGATCGCACCCAACGATCGCGCCGCGCACTTCGACCTCGCCGAGGTCTATCGTGCCCAGGACAAATTGGACCAGGCGCTCGTCGAGTATCTCGCCGCAGCGCTGATCGATCCGGCGAACGCGAACACCTTCGGCATGATCGGACAAGTCGAAGTCGCGGCCGGCCGCGACGAACAGGCGGTCGTCATGCTGCGTCGCGCCATCGCGCTGAACGAAGGATTGCTCGAGGCGCGTTACGCGCTCAGTCGCGCACTGCTTCGTCTCGGCCGCACCGAAGAATCACAGCAGGAGCTCCGTGCCTACGAAGCCGCCCAGGCCAGGGCGATGGAGGAGCAGCGCCGTCAATTCCGCGATAACCAACAGAAGATCGACGAAGTGCTGAAGACCAAATGAGGCGGTGGGTGCTCGGCGCGGCGATCCTGCTGGCGACCGTGTCGCTGCGCGCGCAGTCGCACGTGACGTTCGAGAACGTGGCCACAGCCATTGGCATCACCTTCACTCACGTCAACGGCGCCAGCGCTGACAAGTACCTCGTCGAGACGATGGGGTCAGGCGCAGCGTTTCTGGATTACGACAACGATGGCTGGATCGATTTGCTCGTCGTCGATGGTGGCTCGATCGCGGCAGGGCAGGGCAAGCCTGGCTCGCCGAAGCCAGAGGCGAAGGCAGGCCACCGGCTCTTTCACAATGAGGGGAAAGGGATCTTCAAGGATGTGACCGCCGCGTCCGGCATCGTCCATCGCGAGTACGGGATGGGCGCCTGCGCCGGAGACGTCGATGGTGATGGGCGCACCGATCTCTACATCACCAACTACGGACCGAACACGCTGTATCGGAATGCTGGCAACGGCGTGTTCACCGATATCACGCGGACAGCGCGTGTCGGGCTCGACGGATGGAGCACGAGCTGCGCGTTCCTGGACATCGATCGCGACGGCGATCTCGACCTCTTCATCACCAACTATCTTGATGCGCCGCCGAGCAAGAATCCGTTTTGCGGCGATCCGCAGCGTCGCATCCGCGTCTATTGCCATCCGCTCAATTACACGGGTCTCGCCAGCGTGCTCTATCGCAACGATGGCAAGGGCGTTTTCGCCGATATCAGCGCCGAGGCCGGCATCTCGAAATCGATCGGCAACGGGCTGGGCGTCGCCGTCGGCGATTACGACGATGACGGGTTGCCCGATGTGTTCGTCGCCAATGACGCAGTGCCGAACTTCCTGTTTCACAACGAGGGCAAGGGCCGCTTCAGTGAAGTCGCGCTGGCGGCGGGTGTTTCAGTTGGACGTGACGGCAAGCCGCGCGCCGGTATGGGCACCGAGTTCGCCGACTATAACGGGGACGGTCGCCTCGATCTTGTGGTGACGAACCACGAGTTCGAGACGCACAGCCTGTTTCGCAACGACGGGAAGGGTTCCTTCTCCGATGCGTCGGTCGAGGCGGGCATCGCATCGCCAACGCTGCCGTTCGTCGGCTTCGGCGTCGCGTTCTTCGATGCTGACAACAACGGCACGCTCGATTTGTCGATCGTCAACGGCCACGTCATCGATAACACCGCAGTGTTCCGTCCGGGTTCGTCGCATGCCCAGCGCCGGCTCTTGTTTCAGAACACCAATGGGCGGCGATTCGCCGAAGTCAGTAAGCAAGCCGGTCCCGGCTTTTCGGTGCAGACAGTGGGACGCACGCTGATCGAAGGTGACATCGACAACGACGGCGACGTCGATCTGGTCATCACAAACAACGGTGGGCCGCTCGAAGTGCTTCGCAACTCCACCTCCGCTGAAGCTACGCCGGACAGGAACGGGGGCCGCGACACACACGCGCTCGAGATTCGCGTCGTCGGCGTGCGGAGTAATCGCAACGGTATCGGCGCGCGCGTCACGATCACAGCGCAGGGACGAGCGCAAATGCGCGAGGTCAAATCAGGATCGAGTTATCTAGGGCAGAACGATCTGCGTGTTCATTTTGGGCTCGGCGACGTCACACGCGTCGAGAAGATCGACATACGCTGGCCGACGGGAGAGGTGGAAACCATCCACGACGTGGCGGCGGATCAGATTGTGACTCTGACCGAAGGCAAGGGAATCACCGGACGGACCGCGTTTACTCGATAGACCTATCAGGCCCTTCGTCGCTCGATCCGCTGGGCGATCGGCTGACCCACGCGGGCAACACCCCGTGTGCGCACGTAATCGGACGCCACCGACTCCACAGAGTTCACCAGCTCAGGATGCTGCGTGAGCATCCCTTCGATGCGGCGCACCGCCTGACGCAACACGGGCAACCGCTTCTTGATCATCGTGTCGCGATCGAGCCGATTCGTGACGTCGGAGCAGTTCGCCGCAGCAACGATGCGACCGTGCGGCCCAAAGATGGGTAGCGACACAGAGACGATGCCGTAATCGAGCTCATCTTGAATCGCCGCATAGCCTTTCGCGCGGACGTCCTTCAGGATGCGGCGAAGAACAGCGGGATTCGTTTCAGTGTGCTCGGTCAGTTTCCGAAGCGAGGCGCGCTCGAAGTACGCGTCGATCGCCGAGGTCGGCTGAAACGCGAGCAGCACGCGGCCCATCGAGGTCGGATAAACCGGATAGCGCGAACCGGCGCCGGCAGTCAATCGGATGGCGCGATTCAGCGACGCATGCGCAATGTAGACGATGTCGACGTCATCGAGGACGGTGACCGAGGAGCTTCCGCCCAGTTCGTTGACAACGTCCTGGAGAAACGGCTGCAGCACGACTTCCGCATTAATCGCGCTGAGATAACCAGTGCCGATGGCCAGGACCTTGGGCCGCAGCAGGAAGCGCCGGCCGCTCCGGCCGATGTAGCCCAGCGACTCGAGCGTGTGCAGCGAGCGCCGCGCCGTCGCCGGCGTCAACTCCGTCAGCGTGGCGACTTCGCTCAAGGTCAACTGCGGATGCTCGCGGGAGAACGTCTGCAGGACTCGCAACCCGCGCTCGAGCGAGGCGACGAATTCAGCCTTTGAGTTTTTCGCCATGCGAAGGCGGGATTATAGCCGTACGTTCCGGCGAAATGAGAAACTTCTTTCGAGATGCGCAGACGAACTTCCCGTATTTCTCGGCGTGCCGTCATGAAAGACGGTGCGGCGATCCTCGGCGGCACGATGCTCGGTGCGGGATCAGCCCTAGAAGCGAGAGGGGCGGAGGCTCAGGCTTCGTCGCCAGCCGTGCAGACGCGCACGAGCGCCGGTCGTCCGTTTCGCGGATTGGTCCGGCACGGGACAGGTCTCACCGTTGAAGATTTGCGTCTGCGCGCGATTCAGCCGCGTCAGGTTGTCATCAAGTCGCAGGCGGTCGCGCCGTGTTACACGGTCGTGTGGGGGGGTGCCCTCGCGACCACTCAGTCGCGACGTGCCTACGTGCCCAACCACTGCGGCTTCGGCGTGGTCGAGGAGATTGGCCCCGACGTCAGGCGCGTCCAGGTCGGCGATCGCGTCATCGTCGCCGGCACCTCGCAGTGCGGTGTCTGTTATCAGTGCCTGCACGGGCGGCCCGACTACTGCCAGTTCACGTTTGGCGGCGACGACTTTCCAGCATTTGCCGAGCTGCGCGATGGCACGCCTGTCTTCGCCGAGGCGGGCATCGGCGGGATGAGCGAGATCATGGTCGCGTACGAGGAGTACTGCGTCCCGGTCTTCACCGATCTGCCTGCCGCCGAGCTCACACTCCTTGGCGATCAACTCACGTCCGGGTTTGCCGCCGGCCAGTGCGACATGCGCTTCGAGGCCGGCTCCGACGTTGTCGTCTTCGGAGCGGGACCAGTCGGGGTGGGTGCGATTCAAGCCGGTCGCGTGCTCGGCGCGAATCAGGTGATCGCGATCGATCCTGTGCGCTATCGCCGTGAGTTCGCGATGAAGATGGGCGCGACGACCGTGCTCGACCCCGCTGCTGAAGGGACCGGGCTGGTCGAGCGCATTCGCGAGATGTGCAAGGGTCCCAACGATCGACGGTTTGCCGGTGGCACCACGTGGTCGAAAGCACCGAACGTCGCCATGGCTCGCGGCGCGGACTTCGTCGTCGAAGCAGCGGGCGTGCAGATCGTGCCGCCGAAAGTCGAGCCGCAACCGGATCCCACCAACGTGACCACCGTGCGCCAAGCGTGGGACTGCACACGCATGGGCGGCCACGTCATGCTCATGGGCCTCACGCTGCAGGAGGTACCACTGCCGGGTGTGTCGCTGGCGCTTCTCGGGCGGACCATTCACCCTGGTCAGCAGGGCGGGCTGCACATGATGCGCGACCTTCCACGGTTCGTGAAGCTGATCGAGAAGGGACGTCTCGATGCGAAGTCGATGATCACGAAGACCTACCGATTGAACGACGGTCGACAAGCCGTTCAGGACGTCGCCGATCGAACTGTCATAACAGCTGTCATCCTCTTCGAATAGGCACATCGCCCCAGCCTTGACAGCCCCCGGTTCGAGGCGTATACGTTCTGTCCGTATAGGGAAAACAGATTCGCATAGCGAAAAACCTTCTTGGGCTCCCTGGAGGGATGTGATGCGGATACCAATGCGGAGCGTTGTACGGGAGTGCCTCGCAGTTCTGCTTCTGGCCCTTGGACTCCTGAGCGTGCCGAGCGTCAGCGCGGCACAAGTACTCGGCACCATCGCGGGTACGGTGAGCGATCCGTCGGGCGCGGTCTTGCCCGGCGTCACCGTGGAAGCGTCGAGCCCGGCGCTCATTGAAAAGATCCGAACAGCCGTCACCGACGGCTCCGGTCAGTACCGGATCGTCAACCTGCCGCCGGGCACCTACGTCCTCACGTTCACGCTGGCGGGATTCAGTACGGTCAGGCGTGAAGGTGTGAGCGTCTCGATCAACACCACGACCACCATCGACGCCGATCTGCGCGTCGGTGATTTGAAAGAGACGATTACGGTGAGCGGTGAGACGCCGGTCGTCGATCTGCAGTCAGTCGCTCAAACCACCGTCGCTGATGCCCGGACATTCAAGGAACTCCCGTCAGGCGGGTCGTGGATCAACATCGCCCAGCTCGTGCCAGCCATCAATTCCGCATTTTTCGGCAATCGCGACGTCGGCGGTCTTCAGGGCGATCAGACCGGAACACAGGTGTCGGTGCACGGCGGAATCCCCGGCGACGGTGTGTCGATGATCGACGGTATGCGCATCGGCAACATGTATCTCAGCTCGAACCTGACGAACATGAGCCTCTCGGCGCTGATCTACGACGAGGTCAACATCTCGTTCTCAGGACAGACGCCTGAGTCAGGGACCAACGGCGTGATCATGAACGCGATTCCGAAGTCGGGCGGCAACGAGTTCCATGGCTCGCTGCTCGCCAACGGATCCGCGCCGTCTCTCCAGGGCAGCAACGTGAACGATCGGCTTCGAGCCCGAGGCGCATCCGACACCGATTCGTTGAAGAAGCTGTACGACATCAATGGCGCCATCGGCGGACCTATCAAGCGTGACCGGCTCTGGTTCTATTACACGTCGCGGTACTTCACGAACGAGTACTACATGGCCGGGCAGTACTTCGCGGTCGATCCGGCTGCGTTTATTCGCACGCCCGACCTAGCGCGGCAGGCGTTTGCCGGCACATGGACGGCCGACAACAACATCCGCCTGACGTGGGCGCCCACGGTGAAGCAGAAGATCTCAGGCTGGTACGCGTATCAGCGCAAGGACGATGCGCACTGGCTGCAACAGATTCTGTTCATGTCGCCAGAAGCGGCGCAGCTCGTGAAGTGGCCGACGCAGTTGAGCACGATCACATGGACGTACACGGCCACGAACCGTGTGCTCATTGAAGCAGGAGTCGCACCCGGTGAGAGCCCTGACACGATCGTGCAACCGGTCGACAAGATCGCGGGCGTTCCGATCTTCGAGCTCGGTGGCACGGACGTCCCGTTCAACTTCGCCCATCGCGCGTCATGGTTCAACGACTTCGACGATCGTCTGCCGTCGCAGACCTTCAAGGGCTCGATGAGTTACGTGACGGGCAGTCACAATTTCAAGGTCGGCGCGCAGCTGCAGCGCGGTCACTTTGAACGGCGCGACAGGAATCACGCCCAGGGTGACTATTACATCGTCTCACTCAACGGGTCGCCACTCCTCGCGACGATCACGTCGCCGCTCGCGGGCTGGGTGGACCGTCTGAACTACAACCTCGGGATCTATGCGCAGGACTCGTGGTCTACGAGACGGCTGACGCTGAGCGGAGGAGTGCGGCTCGATTTCCAGAACGAGTCGGTTGACGCGTATCACTACGGGCCCGGCCCGTGGCTGCCGAACCGGAACGTCAACGCTGCGGAAATCAAGAACGTGCCGAACTGGAAGGACGTGAACCCGCGGGTCAACGCCAGCTACGACTTGCTCGGCAACGGGAAGACGGCGATCAAAGCGAGCGTGAGCCGCAGTGTCCTGCAGGACTCAATCGGTGTCGCCCGCGCCAACGATCCGGCTGCCAACGCGCTCGTGACGTCGACCGATCGCCTGTGGTTCGACAACAACGGCAACCACACGCCTGACTGCGATCTGTCCAATCCCGCGCCGCAGAATTTCTTCGGGCCGACATTCGATCCCACACGGGACTTGTGCGGACCCTGGAACAATCTGAATTTCGGGAATCCCGCGCTGGCGACAACCTGGGATCCGAAGATTCTCGATGGCTGGGGCGTGCGTCCGAACAACTGGGAGTACTCGATCGGCGTCCAGCAGGAAGTGATCCCGCGTGTCTCTGTCAGCGCGGCGTACTTCCACCGCGCGCTCGGGAACTTCTGGGTGACCGACAACGAGCTCGTGAGCGCGTCCGACTATACGTTCTACAGCGTCACGGTCCCCACGGACCCGCGTCTCCCCAATTCGGGGCAGGTCATTACTGGCGTTCCCGATCTGAACCCCGACAAGCTCGGTCTGAGCCGCAACGTCGTCAAGGATGATTCGCAATTCGGCAAGCACATCGAGAACTACGACGGCTACGACGTGACGGCGAACGCGCGGTTCAGCAACTTGTTTCTCCAGGGCGGTATCAGCAGCGGGCGAAGACTGACCGACGTCTGCGCGGTCCGCACGCAGGTGCCGGAATCGGCATTCCTCGCGATCACCGGCCAGGCGACGGCCGTGATCTTTCCGTTCTGCCGCGTGAGCGAGCCGATGCAGAACAACATCAAGGCGTACGCGTCGTATGGGCTGCCTTGGTACGGCATCAGGGTGAGCGGAACGTTCCAGAGCGTCATTGGCCCGATCATCAACGCCTACAACACGTACGCCGGCACGGCCCCAGGGCTGGGGCGACCGTTCTCTTCGGGTTCGTCGACCGTCAACCTGATCCCGGGATGGGTCGATGCGTTTGCCTTTAGAGGTCTCCCGACGGGCACCGAGTTTGGCGATCGCCTGAACCAGTTCGACCTTCGCTTCACGAAGATCGTCAACGTCGGCAAGGGGCGCGTCGATTTGAACGTCGATCTCTATAACGCGTTCAATTCGGACGCCATTCTGCAGGAAGTGCAGAACTACGGTGTGGCCTGGCGTAATGCCACGTCGGTCATCCAGCCACGTTTCGTGAAATTCGCGGCGCGGTGGGACTTCTAAGGGTGCCACGGCGCTGTAATCCTTATCAAACGAGGCTTTGACCGCTGTTTGAGCGGCCTTTGCCTTGACACTGCTGGGGCTCAGGCGTATATACCTCTCCGGTCAGGGAAAAGAGATTCGCATAGCGAAACCTCGCGTGTGTTGACCCTGATAGATCCCGGAGGGAAAGTGATGCGGAGAGCTCTGCGACAGTACGCACCAGCCCTGCTTCTGGCCTTGGGAATCATGGCCGTGCCGTATGTCAGCGCGGCACAGGTACTCGGCACCGTAGCGGGTACGGTGAAAGACGCCTCGGGCGGCGTCCTGCCGGGTGTCACGGTGGAAGCGGCGAGCCCGGCGTTGATTGAGAAAATCCGGACGGCGGTCACCGATGGCGCCGGTCAGTATCAGATCGTCAATCTGCCTCCCGGCACCTACACGATTACCTTCAGCCTCACTGGCTTCAGCACCGTGAAGCGCGAGGGGCTCGAGGTGCGCACGAACTTCACGTCGAACGTCGACGGCGAGCTGCGCATTGGTGCGGTGCAGGAAACGATCACCGTCACCGGTGAAAGCCCGATCGTGGACATTCAGTCCTCCGCGCAGACGCGCACGATGACCGACCAGGCGTTCAAGGAACTGCCGTCGGGTGGATCGTGGATTCAGATGGCGGCGCTCGTGCCGGCCATCCGCGCAGGGAACACTGACGTCGGCGGCGTGCTCGGCGACCAGACTGGCGCGCAGGTCGAAGCGCACGGTAGCCGGCCGGGCGATGGCGTGTCGATGATCGACGGCCTCCGCATCGGCAACATGTATCTCAGCTCGAACCTGACGAACATGAGCCTCTCGCCGCTGCTCGTCGATCAGGTCGATGTGAGCCTCTCGGGCCAGATGGCGGAGACCGGCACCAACGGCGTGATCATGAACATGATCCCGAAGTCGGGCGGCAACCGCTTCAGC
>JBKPRH010000474.1:0-6236 GCA_046765795.1 Acidobacteriota bacterium
GTGTCGAGCGACTCGCCGTCGAGCGCAAACGTGGACGACTCAGGCTGCCACGTGAGCTTGTAGCTGCGTGACATGGCCGAGACCCAGATCTGCCGAACCGGGGCATTGGGACTGACGACGAATTTCGACGGCGCCGGATCTTCGAAGACGATCTGCAGGACGCCGTTCTGCAGTTCCACCTCGAAGCCGTGCTCGTCGGCCATCGGCATCAACGAGTGCTGCAGTCGCTCGAGTGCGCGATCGGCTTCCAGCCGAAAGTTCTGATCGGTCAGCGTCGTCATTTCGTTCCGCTGAGACGCTCGGCCGACGCGATGTAACTCCTGCGAGCGCGACCCGTCTGCCCGGCCTGCTTCATCTTCACATCGAGCCGGTGCTCTTTGTTGTCGAGCACAGTGGGTTGGAAGCCGATCGTGTACAGGCTGTGCAGCTCCTGGGCGACGCGCGTGAACGTCGGCGCGAGCTCCGTCGTCTTCTTCAGCTCGAAGTAGCCACCACCGGTTTCGTCGGCCAGCTTGCGCAGGCCGCGGTCGGGACGCGTGCGCTGCATTCGGCCGGGTCCGATCGGGAACTCGGATTCGAGCCCAATCGCATAGATCATGGTTTCACTCGCCTTGGCCCTGTCGAGCACATCGCCCATGCCCTTGCGGCTTGCCGTGTCGTCACCATCCGTGAAGACCAGTACGATCTTCCGGCCTTCAACGTTCTTGAGCATATCGATGCTCGCATCGATGGCGTCGTAGAGGCGCGTCGGATTGCCAAACTGCAGATCCTTCAGCGCCGCGACGAGGTCGTCGCGATCGTTGGTGAACTCACCGCTGAATTGAATCTTGTCGCTGAATGCGCCCACCTGTCCCTTGTCGGCGGGCAGCATTCGCAGGATGAACTGCTCCGTCGCCTGTTTCAGCAGATCGAGATGCGTCGTCATGCTGAAACTGAAATCGAGCATCACGACGACGGTGAATGGCTGCGTCTCGTTCTGAAAGAGTGTGATCGGCTGCGGCTTCCCGTTGTCGAGGACGGTGAACTCTTCCTGCTCGAGATTCGGCACGAGCCGACCCTGGTTGTCGGTGACTGTGGTCAGCACCGGCACGATGCTCGTGCCCGCCTTGAAGGTCGCTTGCTGTCCGAAGATCGATCCGGAGGCAAGTATCAGCGCGGTTAGTAGTGCGAAAGCACGCATGGAACGAGCTTAACAACCCGTTGTGCTCTGGGCAAACGGTCGTTGGGCGTGCCCACGAACGGCCGTGCCGGAGCGGCACATTAATACCCGTTCATGCAAGCAACCGCACGGCGGTCCCCACCGGGATTCCGGCCTGATCCGAGCTAAGATTGGCGGTCATGCGCACAACCCTGGCGTTTGTTCTTGTTCTCGCTCTGTGCACATCAGCGGGCTTGGGCGCCCAGTCCGCCGTCTCGGGCATCGTCAAGGATGCCGCCGGCGGCGCGGTGTCTGGGGCGTCGGTGTTGGTCGTCGGCTCGGGCGGTCTCGAACAGCAGACGGTGACCGGACCGGACGGACGGTTCACGTTAACGACGCCACCGACCGGCGATCTCACGTTGATTGTCCGGGCAGGTGGGTTTGCGGAATGGTCGCAATCGGTGCCGGCGAACCGCGAGGTCGACGTCGTTCTCTCGATCGCCAGTCTCTTCGAAACGGTCACCGTCACGCCGACACGGACCGCGCAGCGTCTTGGTGACGTCCCGGTCAGCGCCAACATCATCGAAAAGGAAACGATTCGTCAGTCGCCCGCGGTTGTCGCCGACGATGTGCTTCGACAGGTACCGACGTTCAGTCTCTTCCGGCGCAGCAGCAGCCTGTCGTCGCATCCAACTGCGCAGGGTGTGTCGCTGCGCGGCCTCGGCCCGAGTGGCGTGAGCCGAACGCTCGTGCTCGTCGACGGTGTGCCGTTCAACGACCCGTTCGGTGGCTGGGTGTATTGGACGCGCGTACCAATGGAGAGCGTCAACCGGATCGAAATCATCGACGGCTCGAGCTCGAGTCTCTACGGCAACTACGGCATGGGCGGCGTGATCAACATCATCTCGGCCAGCCCCACGCGCCGGTCGGTGGAGTTCAAAACGCAGTACGGCAACCACAACAGCCCGAAGGCCGACTTTTTTGCGAGCGATGTGTGGGGCAAGCTCGGCGTCGCCGTCGAAGGCGGTGGGTTCGATACTGACGGCTTCCCGATTGTCATCGCCAACGAGCGCGGGCTCATCGACAACAACGCGCAGGTCAATTTCAAGAACTTCAATCTCAAAGCCGACTATCGCGCCAACGATCGCGTGAGCGTGTTCTTCCGCGGTGGCTACTTCAAAGAGAACCGCGTCAACGGCAAGGTTGGTGAGGTCAACGACACGAAGTGGACGGCGGCAGGCGGCGGCGTCCGTGTGCGCATGCCGGATGAGAGCGATCTGCAGGCGACGGTCTTCTCCGACGACAACACGTTCCATAGCACCTTCCTCGCCGTGACCGCGCCGAGTGCCACGGTCGCCTCGCGCACCATCGTGCGCCTGGCGACGGATCAGAGCGTGCCGACCGATGCCGTTGGCACGATGATTCAGTGGTCGCGAGCGATCGGACGGTACAACTTCTTCAGCGCCGGCTTTGACTGGCGGCACGTGGACGGCGACAGCCTCGAAGATCTCTACGTCGCCGCGCCTGGCCCCGTCACGCCGCCGACACAGCAGGCGATCCTCAACGGACGACGGAACTCCGGTGGCACGCAACGGAGCGCGGGTCTTTACCTGCAAGACGTGTTCAACATGAAGAACGTCGTCCTCACGCTGAGCGCGCGTGTGGACAGTTGGAAGAACTACAACGGCCACATCGTCGAGACGTCGGTCGCTACGGGATTGCCGACTGCCGGCAATCGCGGCGACCTGGCTGATAAGGACGACACGGTCGTCAGTCCACGTGCCGCGGCGCTGTATCGGTTCACCGATCGCGTGTCGGTGTGGGGCGACATCGGCTGGGGCTTCCGTGCGCCGACGCTCAACGAGCTCTATCGTCAGTTCAGCGTCGGTCTGACGCGCACGCTGGCGAATGAAGCGCTCGGTCCCGAGCGTTTGTTCGGCGGCGAGTTTGGCGTGCGGCTCGAAGCCACACGGAACGTGTCGATCCGATCGACCTACTACGACAACGGCGTGAAGAATCCGGTTGCCAACGTCACCATTGGCACCAATCTCCAGCAGCGACAGAATCTGGGGCGCACGCGCATTCGTGGATGGCAGAACGACGTCGAGACGCGCGTCGGACAGTTTGTGCGCGTGCAGGCCGGGTATCTGTTCAACAACGCCAAGGTGACGGAGTACAACCCCGTTCCGGTTCCAGGCATCACGTTCGTCGATCTCACGGGCCTGTATTTGCCGCAGGTGCCAAAGCATCGTGGCACCGTCAGCGTGGCGTACGCGAATCCGCGTCTGCTGAATGTCGCCGTCGCCGGCAGCTTCTACGGCCGTCAGTTCGACGATGACCAGAACGCGCGTATCAAGCCAGGTGAAACCGAGCCCGGGTTGCCGGCGTACGGGCTCGTGGACTTCAGCGCCTCGCGTGACATCGGCCGCAACCTCCAGGTCTTCTTCGGCGTGCAGAACCTGTTCGATCAGGAGTACTACGTGCAGCTGCTGCCGACGACAATTGGCTCCCCGCGGCTGGTCAACGGTGGTGTGCGAGTGCGTTGGACAGGACGATAGCTGGTTCGTGGTTCGTGGTTGGTGGTTCGTGGTGACCGGTCGGTTCGCGGTTGTCGGTTGGTGGTTGCTCGCCGCGACGCTGGCCGCTAGTTCGCCACGAACTGCGAACCAGGAACAACCACCAACTACCAACCACCAACCACCAACCAGCTTCGGCGAGCTTCTTGAACGCGCCAGCGCCTACGTCGAATCATTCCAGCGCAACTTCGGATCGGTCGTCGCCGAGGAGCGCTACGAGCAGACGCTCCGTCGCGTCCTGGGCGCCAACACGACGAGCGTGCAGCGTGGCGGTGGTGGCCCCACTCAGACCGTTCTCGTCTCAGACTTTCTGCTCGTGCAAGTACCCGGCGAAGGCTGGCTGCCGTTTCGCGACGTCTTTGAGCGCGACGGCAAGCAGGTCCGCGATCGACAGGAGCGGCTGTCCACGCTCTTCCTGAAGGGGACGTCGCGCAGCACGTTCGAGCAGGCGCGCGCGATCATGAACGAGGGTGCCCGCTACAACATCGGCAATGTAGAGCGGAACATCAACGTGCCAACGCTGCCGTTGCCGTTCCTGACCGCGCGCCACCGCATGCGCTTCTCGTTCAAGGGCGGAAAGCAGGAGGAGAACGACGCAGGTGCGATTATCGAATTCAAGGAGACGGGCCGGCCGACATTCATCTCGACCACTGCTGGCCGCGACTTGCCCGTCAGTGGCCGGTTCTGGGTGGACGAGCGTGACGGGACGGTGCTCCGTACGGAGGTCAACGCGATGGATACCAGCGTCGAAGCGCATATTGTGGTGACGTACGAGCCTGATACGGGGACCGGACTCAGAGTTCCGGTGCGCATGGAAGAGCGCTATCGACGAGGACGCGATCCGATGGAAGTGCGCGGTGTGGCGACGTACTCGCGGTTCCGCCGGTTCACGGTCAATACCAGCGAGGAACTCGCCAATTGAGCCGCCTACGCACGCGCTTCGGCGCCCAAGATATCATTCGAATTATGAAGACGATCTTCTTCCTCACTGTCGTGGTTTCCCTGTTGGCGTGTTCAGCCGCGCCCGCGCAGCAACCCGAGAACGCGGCACGCGTCGGCAACCGCACGATCACCACGAAGGAGCTCGACGATCGCTGGCGCGCCGACGATCCGGCATCGCAGGCCGACGCCACGCAAAAGTTGTATGACGGCCGTCGCGCCGCGCTCGACGCGATCATTGCCGACATGCTCCTCACCGAGGCAGCCAAGAAGAAGAGCATGACTGCAGAAGCTTACGAGCTCGAGGAGGTCGGCAAGCGCGTCAAGCCGGTGACCGACTCGGAGGTGGTCGCGTTCTATCAGGCCAACATCAACCAGATGCAGGGCCGTTCGCTCGAGGTGATGGCGCCGGCGATCAATCGCTATCTCACCGAGCAGCAGCGCCTGCAGGCGCGTCAGGCACTCATCACCGAGCTGCGGAAGGGTGGTCCCGAAGTTCGCGTGCTGATCGATGCGCCGCGCCGGAACGTGGACATCGAGAGCTCCGATCCCTCGCTCGGCCGCGCGTCCGCGCCGGTGACGCTCATCGAGTTCTCCGACTTCCAGTGCCCGTTCTGCCAGCGCGTCGCTCCCACGCTCAAGAAACTGCGCGAGACCTACGGGGACAAGGTTCGCATTGTCTGGAAAGACTTCCCGCTGACGCAGATTCATCCACAGGCGTTCAAGGCTGGTGAAGCCGCGCACTGCGCCGGCGACCAGGGCAAGTACTGGGAGTATCACGATCGACTGTTCGCCAATCAGCAGCAACTGCAGCCGGATGAGCTGAAAAAGCACGCGGCCGATCTCGGCCTCGACGCGGCGGCCTTCAATGCGTGTTTCGACTC
The DNA here is from genome assembly GCA_046765795.1 of Acidobacteriota bacterium. Lineage (GTDB taxonomy): Bacteria > Acidobacteriota > Vicinamibacteria > Vicinamibacterales > UBA2999 > Gp6-AA40. The sequence goes on from JBKPRH010000474.1 coordinate 5,538, forward strand.
GTCGAAGTACGGCGAGCGTGTGCGCGACGGCGTGGCACAGGGCCAGCGCCTCGGCGTGAACTCCACGCCGACCATCTACATCAATGGACGGGTGCTGTCAGGCGCGCAGCCGTATGAAACCTTCGTCAGCGTTATCGATGAAGAACTCTCGCGAAGCCGTTAGCGGCTACGGCGCCTTCGTCGTACACGTTACATCGAGGGACTCGACTCCGGCACCAAGCCGTCCGTCGAAGCGTGCCGGCCTGCTGGCCGGACCGAACTGCTGCGACGCACCCTTGTAGTTCAGTTCGGTATACAACGTCACGATCGCCGTCGGGCCAACTTCCAGGCTGCGGATTCGGTTGCGCCAGTCCTTGTCATCCAGACGCAGTCGCTCGACGGTCCACCATTTCGTCGGTCCGTTCAACACCGCACGTTCCCCTTGCCAGTCAGTCCGGTCGTACACGAACGCGTAGCAGCCACTCGGATTCGGGGCAGCGCCGCCAATCCCCTGGAGCACGGGCTGCTGTTTGGCGCAGCTGCACAGCGCAGCGGCAGCGAGCGTGGCGGTGTAGCAGTAATAGCGTTTACCGTGACTTGGGCGCGTAGTAGCCATTCTTTGTTCGGCAGGTGAGGCTCGGTCGTGCGGCCTGTACGACGAGACGGCGCCAGGCACCGTCTCGTTTGGGGTTCTGTGAGATGTAGCCGATGGTGTACTGA
>JBKPRH010000475.1:0-11381 GCA_046765795.1 Acidobacteriota bacterium
GATCCCGACGATCGTGATCTCCGGCGGCAATCAGCCTCAGGAACACATCGAGGCGCAGCGGCTGCTGGCGACCGCGTCACGCGGTGGCCACCACGTCATTGCGACGCGCAGCAGCCATTGGATCCAGTTCGATGAGCCGGAGCGTGTAACGGCGGCGGTTCGGGAGCTGGTGGATCAGTCTCAGGCTGCAGCGCCGCGCGTGCGTCCCTGACCATTCGATCGCAGTGTTCCGCCGCTTGCGCCATGCGCGTGCCGCGGTGATGTTGCGCCATCGCCTCATGGCGGGCGATGTGCTCAGCCGCGTTGTGCTGCGCGACCGCGGTGGGAGCGGCCTTTGGCACGTAGACCCACGCGCGGAGCTCGGGACGATACACGTAAGGCGCTTGTGCGCTGGCGACAGTTGGTATCAGCAGCGCAACGGCCGCAGTGACAAAGAGAGCGAGGCGTTTCATGATGACCCTGCCTTTCTGAACGAATGCGTACATCGAGTCGTGCGCGCGCACGACGTGAGTCGTCAGCGGATGGCCATCACAAACGAAGAACGAACGACAGTGCGGGCGCGCGTTGGGCGGTGGGCCGATGAAGTGCGAGCGACGTGTGGCTCGCGGCACTCAGTGTTGGTGCCACGCTCGCAGCGGGCAGGAAAGGCACAGTGTGGAGAACGGGCCGGTCGTCCTTTGCGATGAACGGGTAATTCGTGACAAGGGCTCCGCATTCGGCCCTCTCGTTGATAACGGCCGCAAACCCGTTCTCCACCGCTTCGTCATGACAGAATTCAGTCGTCGTTTGTGATCCGCACCACACGTGACACATGGCGGGGAGGACCGGTAAGCCGGTCAGCGTGACGACGATGAACGCTACCGTGAGTCGAAGCATTGCCGTGCCTGGTACATGCGTGAGGAGCAACGGCAATGCCAGCGATGGAATGCGTCAAACGCGCCCAAAAACCACCGCGCGCGACGGTGACGGGGCGAGTTATTTCACGGGAGCCGCGAAAACTCCCGCACGAGACGAGAGTGACGTATCAGGAACTCGAGCGAATGCTGCCAAACGGCCTTCACGATGCCGAACTCATGAAGGTCGACATCGACTATGAAGGCTGTCGCGCCATCTTTGAAGTGAATCTCGACGTGAGTGCGCGCGAAGACGAGGAGCGATATCGACGGGGGCGGATCACTTTCTCCGATGTTGCGTTTGTCGCGATTGATCCGCCTGCCGTTGCGGGTGTCCTTGGCCCTCCATGATAGGCGCCGGCGATGGACAGCCGTCGACGGCACCGTGTAGTCTGCCTGTGCTTCCAAAGGATTGTTTTCTGTGTTGGCTGTTCGTTGTTCGGTCGAACAGCTTCATCCGAGTGGCCGCAAGGGCAGTCACGCACGAATGGCTTTGACACGCACGCCGAGCCCAAACAAAAGGTCCACGATGAGGACTCGCAGACGAATGAGCATCGGCGTCGTGTGCGTCGCGCTTCTGCTGGGCAGCTGTCGTAGCCCGCAAGTTGCACCAAACGTCAGTCCAAGCACGATCCGCAGCGTCAAGGTTGGAACTGACGGTACAACCGGTCAGGACGATCCTGGGACCGCCTCTACGAACACGGCCATGGGGACCGGACTCTGCGATCTACGACTACGCAATTCCGGGATGGGGCCTATCAAGCCCGAGCCGCTGGATTTACTTTGCGCACGGTTCGGTTGAGACAGTGCATGCGAAACACCACCATCTGATTGCTGATGATCACGCGGTCTTCGAGACGCGTGCTGACCAACCGACGTTTGAGCGTCCCGACTTCGAATCGACGTTTCGATCGAACCGCTAGCTTTCGCAAGGGCGGCGGATGGTGGGTCTGCCTTCGACTTCGCTCAGGCCTCGGAAGACCCGCCTTACGTCCTATTTCTTCAGCATCGCCTCTCGCGTCGCCTTGAACTCGTTGCCCGGCTTCCACTCGGGGAACTTGCCGGCGTTGGCGACGTTGTAGCCGACGAGGAACAGCAGTTGCGCGTCCTCGGCCGCGCCTGAGAGATCCCAATCAGGTTTCACTTCGTCGGATGGCGCGTGATAGTCCTTGTTCGTGTACTCGTCACGTTTCTGCTGACTGTATTCGGCAGGCTTACCGACGAAATCGATACCGGTATCCGTGTAGAGCGCGGGCACGCCCTTCTTGGCGAAGTTGAAGTGATCGGACCGGTAATAGAAGCCCTTCTCTGATTCCGGGTCCGGCCTTAACGTGCGACCCTGCGTGGCAGCCGCCTCGCGGAGATAGTCGTCGAGATCGGACGCGCCCATGCCGATGACCGTGAGGTCCTTCGTCTTGCCCCACTGGTTCACGCCGTCGATGTTGATGGCGGCCAGCGTCTTCGCCAGCGGATACACCGGCTGTTCGGCGTAGTGTTGCGAGCCGAGCAGGCCCTGCTCCTCGGCGCCGACCATCAGGAACAGCATCGACCGTTTCGGCCGAGGCTCGACTGCAGTGAAGGCGCGGGCGATCTCGAGGACCTGCGCGACGCCGGAGGCGTTGTCGAGCGCGCCGTTATAAATCTTGTCGCCGTTCACGGGCGCGCCGATGCCCAGGTGATCCCAGTGCGCGGTGTAGACGACCCACTGATCCTTGAGCTGCGGATCGCTGCCTTCGAGTTTCGCAAGCACGTTCTTCGACTGAATCGTGCGTAGTTTGTTGCTGATGGCGACCGAGGCCGAGAGGCCAAGCGGCACTGGACGGAACTCGCGCGTGAGCGCCTGCTTCTTCAGCGCGTCGAAGTCCTGGCCGGCCATCGACAGAATCTTCTTGGCCGCATCGAGCGACACCCAGCCTTCAATCGATGCGCGGCCCATGTTCTTGTCCGGCGTGATCAGATCAAATCGCTCGCCGAGGTTGCCCTGCACGACGGAGAACGGATACCCGGCCGGACCAGTCTCGTGGACGATGAGGATGCCGGCCGCGCCGCGGCGTGCGCCTTCCTCAAACTTGTAGGTCCAGCGGCCGTAGTAGGTCATCGCCTTGCCGTTGAACATCGAGGGATCGAGCTGCGAGGGATCGGACGCGCTGGGGATCTGCGGATCGTTGACCAGCACGACGATCGTCTTGCCTTTGACGTCAACGTCCTTGAAGTCGTCCCACTTGAACTCGGGGGCGGTGACGCCGTAGCCGGCGAAGACCAGCTCGGAGTTCTCGAGCGACGACGTATCGGTCACGCGCTTGGTCCATGCGACCAGGTCATCGCGCCACTTGAACGTCGCCTTCTTGCCGTTGCCGCTGACAGTCAGTGGCCGCGTGTTGCTCGCCGTGATGCCAACGAGCGGCAGCGACTGGACGAACGTGCCGTCGGTATTGCCCGGCTGAAGGCCGATCTTCTTGAACTGGTCCTCGAGGAACTTGACGGTCAGCTCTTCGCCTTTCGAGCCAGGCGCTCGGCCTTCGAACTCGTCGGAGGAGAGCGTCTTGATGTCGGCCAGCATGCGACCGGCGTCGAAGGACGGCATTTTGGCGACAGCGACAGGCGCAGTCGTGTTGGGAGCAGGTGCCGCCGCCGCGGGTTGCTCGGTCGAACGCGAGCACGCCGAGACACCAATAAGCAGAAGCAACAGAACGCTACGTAACTTGAAGATACCCATGACTTTTTTTTAGCACAGGCCACAGAGTCCACAGAGGACTGTGCTGATTGAGACTGCGGCAGGGCCGGCCTCCGGCCGGCGTGCCGCGCTTGCGCAGCCTGCCGCAGTCCGCTGTCGTCTCTGTGCTCTCTGTGTTAAGGCTTTCGTGACACGTGAAATCAGAGGATTCACGCCCGCGCGAAGACCATCCCGAAGCCTTGCACGCGCGGATTCAGCCCCAGCATGCGTACCCCGTTCATGAGTCCGTGCGGTGTGGACGACACCACCGGCGCGCCGATCTCTTTCTCGAGGGGAACAATCACATCGAGCGTGCGCAACGCGCCGCACGACATGACCAGCGCATCGGCCTTACGCGACGCCGCATAGGATTCCATCCCGAGCTTGTGCAGGATCGGCCCGGTGTTCATGCCTTCGGGCACCGAGATGACCCCGAGCCCCTTAGCGGATGTGACCTCGAAGCCGTACTCCTCGAGGAAGATCTTCAGCCGGCCCGTCACCTCGTCGGTGTAGGCCGTGGCCAGCGCAACGCGTTTGGCGCCAGCCGTGCGCAGGCCGTCGAGAAGACCGTTGCTCTGTGTCGTCGCCTTGACGCCGGTCGCCTTCGTCACGCGCTGCATCAACTCTTCGTGGAACTGCCGGCCTTTGTAGAACGTCAGCGACGACCCGAAGACGGAGATGACCTTGGCGCCACGCTTGGCCAGCGCTTCAGCAACCGGCACGACGCGCGGAATCGCTTCTTCGTAGCCCTGAATCGTCATGCCACCGGGCAAGCCCACGCCGTCGCCGAGGAACTCGACGCCGGTCGGATACAGCCGCTTCGCGTCGGGAGGAATCGGGTAGTCCTTCGGTGGGAAAATCAATCCCAGCGCAGGCTCGTTCGCGCCGAACACGGGCGAGGTCAGCAGTGCGCCGGCGGTGGTGACGCCGGCGATTCGAACGAATTCGCGACGTGTCGTCGTCATAGCGGAACTACTGTAACTCAAAACGAAAGTCGCGAAGGACGCGCTACCGCGGCGCGGGCGGGTTCTTCGTCGCCGCGTCCCAGTGTTCCTGGATCATCCCGTTTTCCACGCGAACCATGTCGAACCAGTACGCCGGATACGTCTGATTGGGATCATCCGGATCCTTCTCCGCGCGCTTGACGATGAGGAAGACGTAGGGGCCGCTGGCGAACATCAGCGTCGGCTTGGTTTTCCAGCCGGCTTGAATCGGCTCTGGCTTCCGGATTCGGCTGAAGAATTCGACGAACGCGGCGCGCCCAGTCGGCACGTTGGGATTGTGCTGGATGTAGGTCGGCGCCATGACCTTTTCGGCGAGCTCGACGTGGCCGTACTGCAGGATGTCCTTGAACTCCACCGTCGCGATCTCGAGGTTCTTCTTTTCCTCCGGCGAGTAGTCAAACTTCACCTTGTCGTAATCGATGCCATCCGGCGCTCCGCCGCGAGGCGTGCCTTTGGCCTTCAGCGCGTAGTCCCAATGTTCAGCGACCTTGCCGTTCTCGATGCGCAGCATGTCGTAGGTGTTGTACTTATAGGTCTTCGACGGATCGGCGGGATCCTTGCCTTCGCGCTCCCAGATGAGCACGACGAAATCCCCTTTCGCGAACTGCACCACCGGTGGATTCGCGAACTCCTTGGGAGGCGGTGTGACGGGCCCACCCGCGGCCTTGAACCGCTCGCCGAAGATCTTCATGAAACCTGCGCGACCGGTTGGGAAGTTGATGTTGTGCTGAATATAGCTGTCGGCCTGATATTTGGCCGTGGCGTCGAGGTTGCGGCCCTCGAGGCATTCGAGCCACCAGTTCCGCACGTGCTGCAGGTTGGCTTTCTCCTTCGCGTTCATGGCGTTTGAGGTGCGCGTCTCGGCGCGAGGGAGCGCGACGGCCAACCCGAGCAACCCCACAGCGAACACCACACGCACGCCGATCGACGTCCTCATGCTCTACCTCCTGTAACGGTTCTCAGGGACGCGCGGCATGATAACGACGAACCGGAAGGCGGGCAAGCCCGCGATTGATCGCGGCTGCCGATTCATCCATCTGCTGGGGACTTTCAATCCTGAGCCGGACAGGAACTGCAATTGGTCGGAGTCATCGCGAGCGGGTCTAAACGACGACGTAGACCTCTCGTAGGCGGCGAAATCGTAGACGTGAACTTTGGCGCCGCGTTTGGCCACCGCAGATGCCGTCCATTGAGAGAGTGAGACGATTCGCAGTCGTGACGTCATACCCCTAATCGGGGACGCGCCGGAAAAACTGGCGTGCACGAGTTGATAGCGGCGCACCAGAATGCCGGTGAGGAGACGCCGGACCAGACCGTCGGCCGGCCGTCGGACCAGCTGTCTCGGCACGCTGTGCGATCTGTCGCAGAAGACCACCAAACATCAGCGCATGGATCGGACGAACGGCGTTCCAGTAGATCCGCCCGAGCAGGCCTCGCGGATCGAAGGTGGCGGTCTGCCTGATCCTCGAGCGTCGGCCGCCACCGACTGGCATCACCGCGAACTCCAGCCAGCCTCGGCCGGGAAGCTTCATGTCAGCGGCGAGCCGCATAAGCCGATCGGGCTCGTAGGCGACGACGGTCCAGCCGTCGATGACGTCGCCGACAATGCAGCACTCCTGATCGCGCCGGCCGCGATTCATGCTGACTCCCCCGAACCATCGATCCAGCCAGCCACGCATCTTCCACAGACGGTTGCCGAAGTACCAGCCATTCGCGCCGCCGATGCGCCGCACCGGTGCGAATGCCTGCGAGGCCGGCACATCGACGATGACTTCGCGCGTGTCCACCTTCCACGTGGCACCGCCAGCGTCTATGGCCTTCTGGAACGCGGCGCGCAGTGGCATCGGATCAATAGTGAACGTTTCCCGAGCCGCCGGCGACCGCACGACCGTCGCGTTCTTCAATCCTTCGACGAGCGCCCGTCCGACCTGGGCCTGCGCTGGCGTGACGAGGGCAAGCCACAGGGCCGACAGATGCGGAGTCAGAACAGGCACTGGCAGCAGCAGGCGGCGCAACCCGCGAAGGCGTGCGTACTCCCGCATGATGTCGCCGTAGGAGACCACCTCCGGTCCGCCGATTTCAAAGACTCTGGCGCGGCTCTCTCGTAAATCGAGCGCCGCGGCCAGGTACCCAACCACATCGTCGATGGCGATCGGCTGGGCGAGCGTGCTGACCCATCGCGGACACACCATCAGCGGCAGCCGCTCGACCAATGCTCGAATCATCTCGAACGACAGACTGCCAGCGCCGATGACGATCGACGCTCGAAACTCGATGACCGGGACGCCGCCGGCACGAAGCGCGTCGCCGGTTTCCGCCCGGCTCTGGAGGTGCGCCGAGGGCGCGCCAATGTCATCAGCCAATCCACCGAGATAGATGATGCGCCGCACACCAGCGCGCACGGCGGCGCGGCCAAAGTTGCCAGCCGCGCGGCGGTCCAGTTCCGCGAACTGCGACCCGGCGGCCATCGAATGAACGAGATAGTACGCGGAGTGCACGCCCGCGAGAGCGCGGTCGAGCGAGGCCTCGTCAAGACAGTCGCCTGAGACGACTTCTGTGGTCGGCCCTAGCGGCGCGATCTGTTCCGGCCGCCTCGCCATGCATCGAACGGGTCGGCCGGCCTCTTCGAAATGTCGAAGAAGGCGGCCGCCGATGTATCCCGTGGCACCGGTGAGCAAAAGGTCGGCTTTCATGTGACTCACCTGTTGTTCGTGTTCATCTGCAAGCGTCCGGCCGTTGGCTCGCTCGAGCTAGAGGCCCTTCGGCAGTGCCACGAGAATTAGTGGTTTTGTGGGCTTGTGTTGATCAGGTGCTCGTGCCGTGTTCGAGGTCTGAGCGGAAACAGCGATTGCTCGCGCCTGCCGGTTCAGAGGCGAGCGGGTGAGTCTTGAAGAGCGAACGGGACAGGAATGCCAGTGCCCGACTCATCGCGAGTGCGTCGGCACAACGATGTATACCTCTCGTAGGCCGCGGAGTCGTAGACGTAATCGAGCGTCGGCACGAGGCAGATTTCATCGCCGCCAAACTTGGCTTTGAATTGAGTGAAGCCGCGCCAGGCGTGGTTGGCAGCGGATTCGGGCGGCGCGATTCCCCACAGGTCGTACCACGCATGCCCGAGCCGCTTGGCAGTACGCATGATCTCGAAATGCATCAGTTCGGGCGCCATGACGTTGCGGTGAAGGTCCGCCGAGCCCCCGAAGAGGTATGTCGCTCGATCGCCGAAGTACACGACGAGCGCAGTGGCCAACCGAATGCCGGCGTACTCGGCGAAGAAGAGCGAGCCATGGCCGCTTGATCGAAGCGCTGACAGCAGCGCGCGAAAATAGTCAGGGTCCTTCGGCTTCATGCCCCGGCGCGCGAACGTCGCCTTGTAGAGGCGTTGGAAATCGTCGAAGCCCTGCGTCGTGGTGTCTTCGATTACTGTCACACCCTGGCGCCGCGCCAGTCCGATGTTGTAGCGACCCTTCGGCTTCATCTGCGCAAGAATCTCCGCTTCAGACAGGCGCAGATCGACGCGCCGCGTGTCGCGTGCCTCCAGGTAGGGATCTGTGAGCGGCGCGACGCCTCGAAAGCCCGTGACAAAGTCGGGAATCGACATCCACTGCGGCTCGATGCGCAGGTGGCTGACCGTGCACGGCTCCGTGGCGCGCCGTTCGCCGATCGCCTTACGGAGTGCGCCGAACACCTCCTCAGCCAGCTCCGGGTCCCGTGGAAGCACCGGGCCATCCTGGATGTAGTAGAAGCAACTGTCGTCGGCAGGCATGAACTTCAGCACGATCGCGCCGCCGATCAGCCGATCCCCATCTGTCAGCGTCAGGCCGAAGTTGTCGAATCCGCAGTAGTTGCGAAACTCGACCCACCACGACGACTGCATGAATCCTGTGTCAGGTCTGGCTTCGACAAACGCGTCCCACGCCGCCCAGTAATCGCTCATACGAACTCAAAGTGCCGGCACGAAGGCGACATCCACGCTGAATTTCACCGTGACCTGACGCAGACGCCGATGAACAGCCATGACCTTACGCAAGCGCGGATCGAAGTAGTCCTTGACCATCATCGGCCGCGGGTCTTGCAGGAAGAAGTTCGGCGCGCCTGTGACAGCCGTCGAGGCAAGCACGCCGAGCTCCTCACGCGAGCGCGCATGCTGCACGATGCACGGGACATGGGTAATTCCGAGAGAACGAAGCGCGTACACCCGGTGGCTGCCGTTGTTCAGAATCAGCCGGTTCTCCGCGTAGATGGCATTGACGAAGTTGCTGCCAAATCCCACGGCAAGGCCGACGATGCCCACCATGTTTCCAGGCGGGGCATAGTCGGTGATGTTTTCGGGATTCAGCGACATCGCACCGAGAAACCGCATGTCGTCGGACGGACCCGTAAAGACGAACGTGTCTTTGTGGACGCGTGACCATTTCACGGCAGTGCGTGGCGGCTCGTTCGGCAGGCAGACACGGAAGATCTCCGTATCGCTTGGCGATGACCCCAGCTGCTGCTTCAACGCCTCGACATGCGTCAGATCGATGTGGTGCTGATACACCACCAGGCGATCCAACTCGACGTAAGCGATCTCCGACGGCACCGTATTGAAGCTGTGACGAATGAGCGGGTTCTTGAGCGCTTCGTGTAACAGCTGGTTGTCCGGAAGCAATGGCTGAATGGTCGGACCGTCAGCGCACCCGGCCTCGTCTCGTTGCAAGGTGCGAACGATGGCCTCGGCGGTTGCCCATTCGTCCACGAGATCTCCCGAACCGGGCACGTGGATGGCGCGATCTTTCACAAAGCGGAGAAACTGCTTCAGCGTTGGACGGCCGATGAGATAGAGGTTCTCGACCGTATCGGGATCGCGCGACTCTCGATCGCGGATCGTTTCGACTCGCGGCGCATCGAGTCGAGGCGCTGCATCATCAGTGTCTTGAGCGACCGGCGCGGTGACCATGGCTCTCCACTCCTCTCGCTCGTCCTCACCACCACGACCAGAATTCCACCTTCACGGTGTGGGCCAGTCGCCTGGTCATGAGATCGATGATGGGACGCTCTCCACCGAAGATCTTGGCCTGGCCAGTCATCGCTGGTTTGAGCAGCAGGGATCTGTTATCGATTTGCGTCATCACGAGAACAGTTCGTGTGTCTCTCGATGCGGTCGGGATGACCGTCGTCAAGCCTGTCTCGTTGCCAGGATTGCTGCCGCCGCCCTGGGCACTGGTCGCGATGAATGTCACCGTGCCGTTGAAATCAAGGTTCGGATAGGCGCGGGCCCTCAAGACGACTCGCTGGCCGACCTGGACGTCTCCGATTTCCTTCTCGGGGACCTCGATCTGCGCCGTCACGGTTTCGAGGTCGTAGACCTTGAGGAGCAGGTCGCCTTTCTTGACGAGCTGATGATGCAGTTGTTTCAGCAGCAATGTGGGAGTGGCGACGATCCCGGTCGACGGGCTGAGGACCTTCATGAACTGCAGCCGTTCATCGAAGTTGTTTCGCTGGATGCGCAGGCCTGTGATCTGCTCGTGCGTCGCTTCGATGTCTTCGGGTCGGCTGCCACTCATCAAGAGCGCGAGCTGTTCTTCGGCCAGTGACAGCTCGTTCCTCGCCGTCGCCTCCTGGGCTTCGATGTCCTCGAAATCCCTCCGCGACATCAGTTGGTCGTCGAACGCCTGCTTCATCATCGTCAACCGGCTGTGCGCGTAGCGGAGCGTGTCCTGCGCCTTGTTCACCGTGGCCTGGGCGACGTCGATCTCTTGCTGCGTCGGACCGGACATCAGCTTCTTGAGCGTCGCATCCGTTTGCGCAATCTGCGACTCGGTGGTTTTCAACTGGGCGAGCAGGTCCTTGTCGTACAGCTGCGCGATGACGTCGCCTTTCTTGACGCGGTCGCCTTCGTGGACCAGCACCGTGTCGATCATTCCGTCAACAGTGGCGCGGACGTCGTCGTTTTCGATCGGATACACGCTGAACGGACCCTGGACGCGCAGTTCGGCGTGTCCGTAGACGATCGCGATGACTGCCGTCGCGGCCACCGCGAGCCACGCCGCGCGTTTTGTCCAGCGGCGGAGCCGACGGCTTTTCGATCGACCGGGCCTGTCGGGTGGCGTCGCCGTCGTCTCGGCCTGCGGCTCGTTCGGGGTCGTCGTGTCGGCCTCGTCATCGTCGAACTCGTCGGACCCACCTGGTGTCCTGAACATTCGACGGAGCCTTCTCCGGTACCTGAGTCCCAGGAAGGCCGTCGACGCGAGTATCACGCCGGGGGAGTGGCCGTCGACGAGCGACGCGCCAGCCGACAGGACAATGGCGGCCAGGATCGAGACCGAGCCGGCGAGCGCCATCGTGCCGTAGGTGAAAAAGATTCTTCGTTCGCGGGTCGTGAGCTCCTCGTCGCTGTCGATGGACTCCACTCCGAACGCACGTTCAAACAGTCGTCCGAGGTAGCGGAACGAACGGCGTCTCAGGTTTGGGATGTCGAGGTAGTCGCTGAGCAGGTAGTACCCATCGAACTTGAGCAGCGGATTGAAGTTCAAGAGCGTCTTGACTCCCGAGGTCACCATCACGCTCAAGGCGGCAAAGTGAATCCAGGTGTCGGGCTCGGTCACGCGCCACAGCCACACCGCGATCGACCAGACGACGAGCTCCATGTAGGGACCTGCAAACCCAACCCATATGCGCTGCTTCTTCTCGAGAAACCACGCGTCGCTCACGTTGCAGTAGAACGCCGGTTGAAAAAAGATCAGGGCGCAGCCCATCTCGCGCACGTCTCCGCCGTATCGCGTGCACGTCAGC
>JBKPRH010000476.1:0-8436 GCA_046765795.1 Acidobacteriota bacterium
GTCGGCGGCGGCAGCTGCGTTGAGCGCGGCAAAATCCTGCTGCCCGATTGAGGGAGTGAAGACAGTCGTGACGCCGACCGCGAGCATGCGCCGCAATACCGATTGTCGGTTGACGATGGGCCGCATGCTGCCGCTCAGCAGGTGATGGTGCATGTCGGCAAGGCCGGGGATGGCGAACTTCCCGCGCGCGTCGATGACCGTTGCGCCGGCGGGCACCGCGGCTGTGGCGCCAGCATGAGTGATGCGACCGCCGTCCATGACGATGACGGCGTTCTGCACTGCCGGACGAGTGGTGCCATCAATGAGCGTGGCACCGGTGATGACTGTGATGGAGCGTTCCTGCGCCCGCGTGCCGACGCACGCGAGCGCGAGCCCGAGTCCCAGTGAGAGTCGAAGGAGTCTGACGCTACTTGCTACTGCCGCCCTCTTTCTCTGCGGCGCGCGCGGCGCTGAGGATTCCGCGGAGTCCCTCGTTGCCTTCGTGGCATGCGTACTCGAAGACATGGCTGTCGTCCTTTGTCAGGCGCATCCCAAATGTCCAGGGTCGTACCCACGTGGTCTTGTCGTCAAAGGTGATCGACCATTCGATGGTCTTGTTCGAGGTCGGACGGAACCGCTCGGTGATCTTCATCTTGTCAGAAGCGCCGCCGTAGGCAGATTTTTCGAGCACGTTGGTCGTCTCGACGACGAGCGTGTCGCCTTCGAAGTGCCCGCGCGCATCGCCCATGTACGACTCCATCGATGACGGCAAATGTGGACGGCCGTCCAGTGGAATCACGCGGGTCTCGTGCACCATCTCGTAGCGAATCGCGACAAAGCCCGGGCCTTGGGTGATGTCGTAGGTGTTGCCGTAGATCGCCGGCATCATTGAGCCAGGCAATCCACGCGAGATGCAGCGGACATACAGCGTCAGGTCCTGCGGACCGTCGAACGGGCCGGTGTTGTAGCCGTCGCCACCGCGGCGTGCAGCACGCACGGCGGCAGCACGCCTCTTCGCCTCGTCGGTCGTCGCCGGGATCTTGCCGTCTTCAGGATCGGAGATCATCCACGCGCGGCTATTCGTCGCGTTGTAGTTCTCGTACCAGTGCGGGGGGCCGGCACCAGTGTCGTTCTCCGTCGATCCGCCGATCGTCTGCGCGGTCTTCAGCTGCCGCTCGCGGCGTGTCTTAATCAACGCCTCGAGCTGCGCCGGCGTGATGTCTTCGACGCGCTTGCCGGCGAACTCGGCCGGCTTCTCCATCGAGATGCCGCTCTCGTTGCTGTTGGTATAGGTGCCCTGCAGATCCGGATCGCCCCACGGCGTTTTCGGAGCGCTGTACGTCTGACCGATCACGGTCAGAGTCGCAGCAAAGAACAGCGCGAAGCCTGCGGCCACCGCTGCGGTACGACGATTAGTAGGAGTCATATGTAATGGTCCCGTCCGGCTAAAGCCGGACACACTTCCGGTCCGGCTAAAGCCGGACACTACACTCACTTGCTCAGCCACGCGGTAATTCGTCCGATCCGATCATACGGCCGGCTGATATGCATGCCACCGGTGACCGCATCGGGCCCGCCGGTGCCATTCAGGTCGCCAATCGCGACGGTCAGCAGATGCGTCGGCGCCGTGCCAATGCCGTGCATCGTAAACCTCATCTTGCCGTCGTTTTCCAGCCAGACCAGGCTCGGCGACTTCGGATTGTCCCAGTCGCTGTTCGAGGCGACGAACAGCACGTCGTGATCTCCATCGCCATCGAGATCGGCCGCCTCCGGGCTGGTGCCGCCCTGGAAATCCACGATGCGATGAAACTCGAACATGAGATTGCCGCGGTTTTCGAGCCACTGAATACCCTGCCACGGACGGCTGTTCGGCGGCGCGTATTCGAAGGCATCGCCGTTCGCATACAGCAGATCCGGGTCACCGTCACGATCGAGATCGGCCAACGACAGCCAGCTCGAACCGAAATCAGGATTCGTCGAGCCCCACAGCATCCGCGGCGCGAAGCCACCCTTGCCGTCGTTGATGAAACCCCAGATCTCTTCCCACTCCTGGCTGATCAGCGCGACGATGTCGAGACGTCCATCGGCGTTGAGATCGACGGGCAACGCATTGATGGCTCCCGACAGACGCTGCAGCACGTGCTGCTCGAACTTCCACTGACCCTTGTTCTCCAACCAGCTGGTCTCGCCATCGTCGTAGCCGAAGCCGGCCACTGCGACGTCGAGATCGCCATCGCCGTCGAGATCGGCGGCCCGCGCGTCGGCCACACGCGCCACACGATCGGCGATGTAGTGCGACGAGAACTTCTGATGGCCGTCGTTCTCGAGCACGATCACTGAGCCGACCCGGTTGTTGTTGGGAAAGAGAAATCCAAGCGCGGCAACGAGCAGATCGAGGTCGCCGTCCTTGTCGAAATCAACCACCTCGACATGTGCCGGCGCGGCGACGCCGGCAATGGTCTGCTCGGTATAGGTCCCGCGCGGGGCCTGACGGATCCAACTGACCACGCCGCGCAGCGCATCACACACGATGACGTCGTTCAGACCATCACGATCGAGATCGGCGATGGCGACGTTGGCGATCTGCGGACGTTCGTCGCCCTTCGGCGGATTCCCGATAGGGTGCGCGGTCAGGAGCGGGGTCGTCTGTGTGGATGTCGGTGCGGTCGAGGGAGTCGTCCCGGCGGGCGCCGGCTCTCCGCCACCGCACGCCGTAACGCTCACGGCTGTCGTCGCGATCGCCAGGAACAAACGGACCAGGGACCACGGACGACGGACGGACCCAGGACCAAGTACGGACCAAGAACGAAGGACCACGGACAAAGGACTATACGGGAACGAACACGACTACGGAGCGCTTTTCGAGGGCTTCGGCGCCTGGGAGATGAGCTGCTTGAGCAACGCGGCGGTGCTCTCTCGCACGACGCCGCCGCGACCACCCCGGCCGCCCTGGCCCATCGCGAGATCGAGCGGCGTGAACCCGGCTTTGTTCTTGAGAGTCAACGTCGCGCCACGCTCGGCGAGGAACTTCACGACGGGATCGCCTCGACCAACCGCGCCGTGCAGGGCGGTGTTGCCGGCGTTGTTGAACGCATCGACGTCCATGCCGCGATCGAGCAGGAGCTTGCACGCTTCAACCGCGCCTTCCGGCGTCGGGACCACAATGCGAATACCTTCGCCGCGGAGGCCGCCAGCACCGAGACCTGCGGCAATCATCAAGGCGTTGGTGCGATCGGGCAGCGTGAGGAATGGATCGGCACCCTTGTCGAGCAGCAACTGCATGACCGCGACGTCGTTCGTGCGCGCCGCGCGCATCAGGGGCGTCGTGCCCTGACCGAAGTTCAGCGTGGTACCGGCATCGTGATGGCGCTTGAGCGGTGCGCGCTTGAGGCGCGCGTTGGGATCCGCACCGCGATCGAGCAGCAGCTTTACGACATCGACGCCATCGAGCTTGTCAGTGAGGATCGGTGCTGGCCGGCCCTGCACCCACTGCAGGCTGTTCATGTCCACCGCGGCATAGAGCGGCCCCATGCCGGCGATGTCCACGACGTTCGGATTGGCGCCTTTCTCGAGCAGCACGGCCGCGAGGTCGTAGTGCGAGTTGATGATCGCAAACACCAGCGCCGTCGTCCCGATGCCCTGGTCTGCGGTCTTGAACTCCTCGGGCTTGAGCGGAATGTCGGTTTGCGGAAGCGCGGCGACATTGAGGTTGGCACCGAGCTCGGCGAGCGTGCGCGCGGCGTCAATCGCACCCTCGCGTGCCGCGAACATCAGCGCCGTCCAGCCACCGCGCGGGAACGGCGAGTTCGGTCCGCCGCTGCGCGGGAACTCCAGCACCGGCGCATCGACCACTGTGCTCTTGGCGTTGATGTCGGCGCCCGACTCGGCAAGGACCTTGATCGCGTCGGCATGATTTTCGGCGGCGGCCCACATCACGGCCGTCTCGCCAAACCACTTCTCGCGTGCGTTGACGTCAGCCCCGCGGCCGACAAGCAGCTTCACCGCCGCGGCATTGCCAGTGCGCGCGGCCGTCATGATGATCGGCTCGCCTTCAGCGCTCTGCGTGTTCGCGTTGGCGCCGGCTTTCAGCAGCGCGTCGAGTGCTTCAACGCTGCCGTTGGTCGCGGCCAGCGTGATCGGGGCGATGCCGTAGCGATTGGTGGCAGTGGCTTTCGCGCCGGCGCGGAGCAACATCCCGACCAGCTCGATGTCGTTGGCGCGAACCGCCCAGTGGAGCGCGGTCGTACCGTCAGCCTGCGCGGCGTTCACATCGGGCTTGCTGCGCAGTAGTTCACGAACGGATTCGCGATCGCCGCGTTTGACCGCGTCAATGAGCGAGTTCGTGGATTGCGCGCCCCCTGAGATACCGAGACAAAGCAGGAGCACGACCGACACACACGTGACTTCACGTGCGCGACGATACGCGGAGGCGCTGAGCCGCGGAGCAATTCGATCTAGTAATTCTCCGCGTTTCCGCGTCTCCGCGTTTCGTATGACACGTGTACTCATTGTGTGGCGCCGATTATCAGCTCAGAGCGCGAACGCCGAGGTGCTCACACCGAACGAGTCGATCTCCGCGCCGTACTTCTGCGCCACCGTGAGCATCACGTTCGCGAGCTGTGTGCCCTTCGGCGCGGCGATGTGGCGATTGCCGGTAAAGGCGCCGCCGCCCTTGCCAACCATCAGGTAGGGCACGTCCAACGGCGAGTGCGTGTTGCTATCGCTCATGCCGCTGCCCCACAAGAGCACCGAGTGATCGAGCAGGTTGCCGTCGCCATCAGAGGTGGACTGCAGCTTCTTCACGAACCGGCTGAAGAGATCGATCTGCCAGGTATTCAACTTCACCAACAGCGCCAGCTTCTCCGGCTCGTTGCCGTGATGCGACACGTGATGCCACGGTTCGTTGAAGGCGAGATCGGGGAACACCAGCTGACTCGCCTCGCGATTCAGCATGAACGTGAACACACGCGTCAGGTCAGCCTCGAACGCCAGCGCCATCAAATCGAACATCGTCGTCGCGTGCTCTTCCCACGAGTCGGGAATGCCCACGGGCGCACGCGGTGCGATCAGCTCGGTCGTCGTTTGCTTCTCGGCGCGCTGGATGCGGCCCTCGATCTCGCGCAGATGCTCGAGATATTGATCGAGACGCACCTTGTCGCGGGCGCCGAGCCCGCGCTCCAGAGCAGAGACGTCGCCCTTCACCGAATCGAGAATGCTGCGGTTCTGACGCAGCCGCGTCATCCGCTCGGCCTGCGATCCCGGCCGCCCGAACATCCGTTCGAAGACGACGCGCGGGTTGGTCTCCATCGGCATCGGCGTGGTCGGCGATTTCCACGCGATGGTGTTCATGTAGGCGCAGCTGTAGCCGACGTCGCAAGCACCGACGTATCCCGAGAGGTCCTCGGTGGCGATCTCGAGCGACGGGAACACGCTGTCGTGAGCGATTTTGTTGGCGACGATCTGATCGAGCGAGGTGCCGGCGATGAAGTCCTCGGCCTCGGTGCGCTTCGGTGCGGCGCCGGTGAGCCACGTGCCCGTGCTCACGGCGTGCGTGCCCTGCAGCGGTCGATCGAGACCAGAGACGACCGTGACCGCGTCGCGGAACGGCTCGAGTGGCTTGAGGATCGCGCTGAACTCGAATCCGGATCCGGTCGTCACCGGCGTCCAGTGGCTGGGCCGCTCACCCATCGGCACGAACACGGCGCCAAAGCGGCGCGTCGGAGCAGCCGCGGTGCGCACCGTCGGGGTCAGCGCGGGCACCATCGCGTCGAGCAGCGGCAATGCGAGTGTCGCTCCAAGACCGCGAAGAACCGTTCGACGTGGCAGCGCGTGTTTCGTGATGAACATAAGGGAGCTCCCTGTCGTTCACTCTTCCCGGTTCTGGGCTTCTCGGTTCGTGTTCACGTTCGGGGTCCCTGCGCGAACCCCCTCGTCCACGGTGCCCTTGATGCGCATCTGGAATGGTACGCTCCGCACGATGCCCAGCACAACCGACGAAAATCGGTAGTTCTCGCGCTGCGCTTCACGGGCAATCGTGCGCACTGCAGGCATGTCGGCCGCCGTCAGGCCGCGGCCGAGCGCATAGGTCAGCAACCGTTCGGTCAGCGCCTGCACGAACACGTTCGGGTCGCGGACAAGCGCGGCCCGGAGCTCGTTCACACCGTTAATCGGGGTGCCATCCACCAGTTGCCCCGACGCGTCGATCGGAGTGCCGCGCGTGCCACCGTCGCGCGTCCGCCACGCGCCGACCGCATCGAAGTTCTCGAGCGCCAGGCCAGCGGGATCGATCATGCGGTGGCAGCTCGCGCACGCCGGGTTCCGGCGGTGGCTCTCCATACGCTCGCGCACTGACTTCGGCTTGCTCGCTTCGGTGCTCTCTTCGAACGGGGGAACGACGTCAGGTGGTCCAGGCGGAGGCGCGCCAAGCACGTTCTCGAGGATCCACTTTCCACGCAGCACGGGTGACGTGCGATGCGGGTGCGACGTCACCATCAGCAGCGCGCCCTTGCCGAGCAGACCGCGTCGGACATCGTCTTGCAGCGTCACGCGGCGGAAGTGCGTGCCGTAGACATAGGGGATGCCGTAATGCTTGGCCAGCCGTTCGTTGACGAACGTGTAGTCGGCCGTGAGCAGATCCATCACGCTGTGGTCTTCGCGAATGATCGAGGTGAAGAACATCTCGATCTCGGTCTGCAACGCCTCGCGCAGGTTGTCGTCGAAGTCCGGGAACTCGTGCGAGTTGGGTTGCTTGCCTTTGAGATTGCGCAGCTGCAACCACTGCGCGAGGAAGTTGTCGATGAGCGCCTGTGACTTCGGATCGGACAGCATCCGGCGAACCTGCCGCTCGAAGGTCGCCGGCGTCGAGAGGCGCCCCTTCTCCGCAAGATCGAGCAGCTCCTCGTCAGGTGGCGCACTCCACAGGAAGAAGGACAGCCTCGCGGCGAGTGCCGGATCGCCAAGGCGATACACACCGCCCGCGCGCACATCCGCCGGTTCGCGCTCGACGCGGAAGATGAACTTCGGACTGGTCAGGAGACGACGCAGCGCGAGGTCGATGCCGGCCTCGAAGCTGCCGCCATCGGCGCGCCCTTGCTTGAAGAACGCGAACAATGCCTGCGTATCTTCGCGCGTCACATCAGCACGATAAGCGCGGCGCGCAAGACCAGCGAGGATCTTCTGCGCGCAGCTCTCTTCTTCGGCCACGCTCTTCGGACGGCAGGTAAAGATGCGACGGCGACTTGGTGTGTCGCCGGAGCCGGTCGGATTGAACGGGCCGGTCAAGATCACTTCGTCAATGTGCGGACTGCCCGAGAAATCGATCGTATCCGAGGAACTGCGCTGGTAATTTTCCAGCCGTCGCGTGTTCAGCGCGTGCGTCTTCTCGAGGAACGCGATGGTGATCGTTCGCGGCCCGGCCTTGAGCGGCACGCGCGCCGTGAACCGATTGTCCACCGCATCGCCGGTCGTCGTCGGGTTGTCGCTTGAGGACGCGATCTCCTTGTCGCCGCCGAACGACGCCAGGTGCACGCGCACACCGTCCACACTGATCTCGAGCTGATGCGGATACTCGAGCCCACGCGTCGTCCCGAGATTGGTGCGGAACAGCCTGACCTGGAATTGATATTCGCCGTCGAGCGGCAGCGTGGTCTGCAGTTGAATGCCACCGATCGTCCCGAGCGGGAGACCTTCGATATGGCGATCCTGCGACTCGTCCTGTCTGACGCGGAACAACTCGCCGATCGGCGGAGTCTTGGGATCGCCGAGCGCGAGCGCGCTGATGCGCTCGGCCGCAGTCAGGTAGCTTTCAAGCAGCACCGGCGAGACACCGAGCACGTCTGCGTTGTTGTCGAACCCGCCGCTCGAATCATCCGGCGGCAGCATCGACGTGACGTCAACGTCGAGCGCCAGCAGATCGCGAACGGCATTCGCGTACTCAGCGCGGTTCAGACGATGCGCGAGTGGACGCCCTGGATTGGGATTGGCTCGAGCCGCGGTGTCGAGTGTCGATTCAAGCGAGCCGACGAGCGCGTTACGCGAAGCGGCGTCCGGCCGCGGCAGTCCGGCCGGCGGCATCATGCCCGCCCGGACCTTGCGGACCACTTTCTCCCACACGTCGGCGTGGCCGGCGACATTGGTCAACTCCGGCGCATCGAGCGCGAGGTTGCCGGTCTTCAGACGCTGGTTGTGACAGGTAACGCAGTACTTGTCGATCGTCGCGCGCACATCCGTGGCAGCAACGGCCGACACGGCAGCGGGCGCGGCCTGACTGGATGCGCTCAGCGCACTCCAACCGTAGACGGCGACCCAGAGTGCGGCCGCGACGAGAAGCGATGGGCGACGGACAAGGGCACCCCGCATCACAACGCGAATTGTCCAACTTCAAACTTCAAAGTGTAAAGTGCAAAGTAAGTGCAAACGCTGGGGTGCTTTGCACTTTGCACTTTGCACTTTGCACTT
>JBKPRH010000477.1:0-9053 GCA_046765795.1 Acidobacteriota bacterium
ACCCGGTTGTGCGGCTGTGTCATGGGCGCCTCCGAGCGTGGCGCAGCATGAATCTTGCCGAGTGGTTGTGGTCAGGACGTGGCGAGTACAGGCCGTCATGTTCGAGATTCCGTCGACGGTTGGCAGGAATTTCCACGATACGTGCGAATTTTTCCGACGGAGCCCTGGGCCAAGCCCCCTCCCCGGCCCTGGGCCAGGCCCACTCCCCCGCTCCGGGTCTGACTCTGCACACTACCCACGGCGAAGCGTTTCGGCGGGATCAAGCCTGCACGCGCGCAATGCGGGCAGCCACGCGGCCGCCGCGGTGACGAGGGCCAGCGTGCCGGCACCTACGAGGTAGCTCGCCGTGTCCGAAGGCGTCACGCCGAAGAGCAGGCGCTGTGCCGCCTTGGCGATCAGCATCGCCAGCGGTAATCCGATCGCGATGCCGGCGGCCACCGGCAGCAGGGCTTCGACGATCACGCCGCGAGCCACGCTCGCGCGCGGCGCCCCTAACGCCAGACGAACGCCGAACTCGGTCGTGCGGGCCGCGGCCGTGTAGCTCACGATCCCGTACAGACCGATCGCGGCCAGCGCCAGCACGAGAACAGCCAATCCGGTCGCGAGGATCGAAAGCAGGCGTTCGGTCACGAGCGTCTCGTCGATCTGTGCGTCGACGCCGATGATGTCGGAGACGAACGTCTTCGGATAGACGGAACGGATTTCCTCAGTGACTGCACGAACGATCACTGGGGCGCGCGTGTCTGTCGAGATCGAAAGCGTCAGCCGCGACAGCGGATTCACAGGTTGCCCGAGCGGAACAAAGGCAAACGGTGTCGATGTCTCGCGCACGCTGAGGTGTTTGGAATCACGGACCACGCCGACGATCTGGTAGAGCCCGGCGCCTCCGAGTTGCACTCGCTCGCCGAGTGGCGATCGGCCGGGGAAGGCAAGTCGCGCTGCCGTCTCGTTCAGTACGACAACCCTGATCGCGCTGCCCTCGTCCTGCCGTGTGAATGATCGCCCGGCCATCAGCGCAATCCCGAACGTCTGGAAATAGTCCTCCGAGACGTGATTCAGACGAACGTCATTCCGGCCGCTCTCACCTGGCACCGACATCATGGCGCCAGTGTTGCGACCCGAGAGCGGAGTCAGCACGGAGAGGCTGGCCGTGCGAACGCCGGGAAGACGGCGGATCCGATCCAGCCATGCGGTCCACACTCGCTCCAACGCGCCATCCCAGGTGTCACGAAGCGCTCCAGGATCGACTGACATCGTCAGCACGTTGCCCGGCGTGAATCCGAGATCGACCGCGTGAAGCTTCAGCATCGTTCGCGCAAACAACGCAGCCGCGACGAGCAGCGCGAGCGACAACGCGACCTGAGCGCCAACGAGAACCTGTCTCGCCTTCGATCGATGCCAGCCGGTTACCCGTGCCTGGTTCTCTCTCATCGCCGTCTGCGGCTCAATCTTCACGGCGCGGAGGGCGGGCCAGATGCCGGTCAGCACACTGGACACGAGCGCGACGCCCAGGGCGTACAGGATCAGTCGCCAGTCGTACTGCACATCGAGCAGAATCGGTCGTCTTCCTGTCGCGAAGAATCCAGTCAGCCCTTCGATCGCCAGATACGCGACGACCAGTCCTGCGGTCGCGCCAAGCGCGACGAGCACGATCGTCTCGGTCAACACCTGCCGCACGAGTCGAGCTGCGCTGGCCCCACTTGCCAGCCGCAGCGCAAACTCGCCCCGTCGCATGGCCCCGCGCACCAGCAGCAATCCGCTCAGGTTCGTGCACGCGATCAGCAAGACGATTCCTGTGACGAGCGTCATGACGGACAGTGGATCTGAGAAACGGTCTCGGAGCCGATCCAGTCCCCGCGACGCAGATGTCAGCTCAATGCGAACGAACCGGGGTGCGCGTGCATCGGCGCGACTCTGGCTGGCCCTGAGCGACTGAAACGTCGCATCGGTCTGCGCCGCAGCGTGCCGAGCGTCAACACCCGATCGCAACCGGGCCACCGCCTGAAACCACTGCACCTGAGCGTTGCGGATCAAGGGCGATGTTGTGATTGGCAGGGTCACGTCTACCTGACGTCCCGGTTCGAGACCCTGAAAGCGCGGCGGTGTCACGCCGACGATGGTGAACGCGTGATCGCTGAACGACACCGTGCGGCCGATCGCGTCACGCGAGCCGCCGAACCGGCGCTGCCAGTATCCATATCCAATGACCGCGACGGGCGGATCCAGCCGCTCGTCGTCAGCCGTCATCAGGCGCCCAGCCGCCGGCGTGACGCCGAGTACCTGGAAGTAGTTGCCGGAGGCGACTTGTCCGAACACCTGCTCGACGGTTCCGTCCACCTCGACCCGCAACTCGTCGGTCGCAAACGCGGCCATTCCGGAGAACGAGGATCCCTCGGCTCTGATGCGCTCGAAGGAGGGATAGGGCGGCGCGCCGCCGAGGCCCCGGTCTCCGGCGGTTCGAACGAACATCAGTTCTTCTGCGTCTTTTACCGGGAGCTCACGAAGGAGCACCGTCTGAAGGAGGCTGACGATCGCCGTGTTGGCTCCGATGCCGATGGCGAGAGTCACGACGACAACAGTCGCGAAACCGGGACTGTTGCGAACCATGCGGAGCGCGTACCGGAGATCCGTCATTCGTCTCACTCCTGTCCAGTGCATAAGACGGAGAACGCCCCTGATTTCGTTGGGAGTGTGATAGCCTCCCGGCCACCAATTGCGGGTATCGGAGATCGAGTGGTCGGCGCGCGCGCGCGCCGTTGAGGAGGTTCGTAATGCGCCGAGTCCTGTGTGTGGCAGTAGCGCTTGCGGGGATCCTGCTACTGCCGAAGAGCGTGCATGCCCAGGCGAGCATCGCCGGGGTCATTCGCGATGCGTCCGCCGCGGTCCTTCCGGGCGTGACCGTCGAGGCATCCAGTCCTGCCCTTATCGAGAAGAACCGGACTGTCGTCAGCGACGGCACCGGCCAGTACCGCATCACCGATTTGCCACCGGGCACGTACTCGGTGTCGTTCTCGTTGACCGGCTTCAGCACAGTGAAGCGTGAAGACGTTGTCGTCTCTGGGTCAGGCGTCATCACCATCAACGCCGACATGCGCGTTGGTGCGCTCGAAGAAACGCTGACCGTGACGGGACAATCGCCGATCGTCGATACACAGTCGGTGCGGCGTGAAGTCGTTCTGAATAACGAAACGCTGAGCACGTTGCCGGCGACGCGCGGGTATGGCTCGGCGCTCGCGGCGGTACCGGCTCTGAGTAGCGGCGGCGTCGCTGGCGCGAACGCCCAATCGGCACCAACCACGCCGTCGATGACGTTCTTCACTGCCCACGGCGGGCCGAGCGGCGAGGGCCGTGTGATGACCAGCGGGTTGACGGTGGCGGCGCCTTTCGGCGGCGGCGGTGTGTCCGACGTCACCTACGATACGGCCAACGCGGACGAAATGCAGGTGCTGATCTCCGGCGGCCTCGGCGAGGCCGAGACCGGCGGCCCGAGCATCAACATCGTCCCGAAGTCCGGTGGCAACAATTTCCGCGGCAGCGCCTTCTACAGCACCTCTGGCGACTGGGCGACGTCGAACAATCTCGATGACCAGTTGCGCAGCTATGGCATCACGCAGCCGCCGACGCTTCGCACCAACTGGGACACCAGCTTCAGCCTCGGTGGTCCGATCAAGCGCGATCGCCTGTGGTTCTTTGCAAACGTTCGCGGGTGGGCCAATGCCAACGTCGTTGACGGGATCTTCGGCAACCGGTTCGCCGGCGACGTCTCTCACTGGGACTACTCCCAGGACCAGTCGGTCGAGGCGCGTGTGGCAGAAGGCCGAAAGATCATCGCGGCACGTCTGACAGCGCAGGTGACGCCGCGGAATCGCGTCACGTTCTCGCATGACTATCAGCGGCGCTGTGGCGGCTCGACGCTGAAGGAAGGCGGTGACGGTTGCCGTCAGTCGGGCGGCGACTGGATCGCGTCGGGACGCACCTTCGGTGCGGATACGGTGTCACCGGAGACGTTCCCCGGCTACCACAACTTCCCGTACAACACGACGCAGGCGACCTACTCGGCGCCCCTGAGCAGCCGCACGTTGATCGAAGCGGGGTACTCGCGGTTCACGTATAACTACGCGCGGTTCGGTCAGGCTGCACCGGATGGACTGATGGACATCATTCCGGTGACGGAGACCAGCAGCCAGTGGGGGCGGCCGCAGTTCTCGTATCGCGGCGTGTTCGATCCGCTCGACTTCGGCTACAACGATAACAAGGCGCTCAACTCCAGCTGGCGCGCATCCCTCGCGTACGTCACCGGTTCGCACAACATGAAAGTCGGCTACAGCGGGACGTTCATCGAGGTGCATAACGGTCGCGTGCCGAATCACACGCAGCTGCGGTACACCTTTAACGCCAACGCGCCGGTCAACCCTGCAGCGCCGAACGCCTGTCCGGCGGTTCCGACTGGCACGCCGCGCTTGTGCGCCACGTCGGTGTCGTACTTCCTCTCGCCGCGCTGGGACCAACACGACCGCACGGAGGCGATGGGGTTCTACGCGCAGGATCAGTGGACGATGGGCCGTCTCACGCTGCAGGGCGGCCTGCGCTACGACCGTGCCTGGAGCTGGGCGCCGGCTGAAGGCAATGGCACGACCGGGACGTCGCAATTCAACCCGCAGCCGATTTCGTTCGAGCGGACGGTGAGCGTCCGTGGCTACAACGACATCACGCCGCGATTCGGTGTCTCGTACGATTTGTTCGGCAACGGCAAGACGGCACTCAAATTCAACGGCGGCAAGTATCTGGAAGCCGCCACCGGTGACGTCATCTACAGCTCGAACAATCCTGCGGCGCGCATCATCACGCGCATCGGCTCGGGTCCGGCGGGCGCGCGCGGATGGACCGATGGCAATCGCAACTTCGTCGTCGACTGCAATCTGCTCAATCCCGCCGCGCAGGACAACCTGGCGGCCGGCGGTGATCTCTGTGCGGCGGTCGGCGGCGCGGGGCTGAACTTCGGCAATGCCAACCCGAACAGCACCACCGTCAATCCAGACATTCTCGGCGGCTGGGGTGTGCGGCCGAACGACTGGCAGCTCGGCGCGTCGGTGCAGCACGAGCTCGTGCCGCGCGTGTCGGTCGAGTTCGCGTATAACCGCCGCTGGTGGGGGAACTTCTTCGTCACCGACAACACCCTGACCACGGCTGCCGACTACGACGTCTACTCGATCGTCATTCCGCAACATGACAACCTGCCCGGTGCCGGAGAGAGCGCGCAGTTCGTCGCGATCACGCCGGCGGCGAGCGCTCGCGGCGCGCAGAGCTACATGACGAGTGAGAAGGACTACGGCGATGCGCGCACCGCCTACTGGCACGGCGTGGACTTCACCGCCACGGCGCGACTGACGTTCGGTCTCAACCTGCAGGGCGGTACCAGCACCGGTCGCGGCGTGCGGAACACATGCAACGTCACGCGCGCGCTGCCGGAGCTTCTTGGCTCGGCGCGGGTCGATTCCTGCGACGTGACCGAGGACTGGCTCACCGCCTTCCGCGGTCTCGCGTCATATACGCTGCCGAAGATCGACGTGCTGGTCAGCGCCAGCATGCGGTCGATCGTGACGGCTCCGGGTGGGAGTGCCTCGAACGGACTCTCGCTGGCGGCGAACTATGTGGTGCCGAACACCGTGATCCAGCAGTCCCTCGGACGTTTGCCAGCCAACGCGACAGCCGCTCAAACGACGACGGTCAACCTGCTGAACCCGGGACAGCTCTATACCCTCGAGCGCACCAATCTCGTGGACATGCGCTTCGCGAAGATCTTCCGCTTCGCAGGACGGCGCGCGGACGTGGGCATGGATCTTTACAATCTGTTCAACTCGAACGTCACGAGCGCGTATCAGCAGACGTACGAGTACGCGACGAATGGCGCCGCATGGCTGCGCCCGACGGCGATCGTGTCGCCGCGGCTGGCGCGATTCAATGTGACGTTCAATTTCTAGGAATCAGGAGTCAGGAATCGGGAATCAGGGCTGGGCCAGGAATCAGCAATCAGTTGCTGAGGCCTCAGCCCTGATTCCTCAAGCCTTGCCCAGTCCTGAATCCTGATTCCCGATTCCTAGGCCCGCATGGCGCGCTCGTGCAGCGATTTGACCGCTTGCCATCCTGCCGCGACGGCGCCTTCCTGCCAGTCAGGCTCTGACGCCGGCGCCGCGGCTGCGGATCCAATCAGAATCCGGTTATCGATCTTCGCGAATTGTGCGCGGCGCATCGGCGACGGGCCAGGCGCGAAGCCGCCGAGGTTGTATTTCACCTTTCGCCACCAGACGGCGTACGCGCTCTCGAACTCCTGACGAATCTGCGGATGCACCTTGCTGGCGTGCGTCAACACGTGCGCGACGCGCTCCTTCACCGGGCGATCGATCAGATCGCCGATCGGTCCGTTCGAGTACAGCCCGAGCAGCACGCCCTTCTTCGAGAAGTAATCGTGCGATGGGTAGGAGAACTCGCCGATCGGCAGGTTCGAGTAGAGATGACCGCCGAAGATCTGCTCGTCCTCTTCCCAGAACCGGCGCTTCATCGCCAGTCCCATCTTGGCGCTGTTGCTGTACGTCGTCGCCTTGACCGCCTGCATCATGTCTGATGACAGGTTCACGTCAACACCGGCGAGGACTGAGAGGGGCATGCAGATGACCACGAAGTCCGCGGCGAGCTCGGTCTTCTGTCCGGTCTTCGTGTTCGTGTAGACGACCTTGACGCCAGTCGGGCTCTGATGCACCGACTGCACGTCGGCGTTGAAGGTGATGCGCGTGAGGCCAATGGCGCGCTCGAAGCCTTTCGGGAGCTGGTCCATGCCACCGACGGGATGAAACATCGGCGCCGCAGTCGTGCCATCACTCGCCGGGATCGAGCGCAGCCGATTGCCGAAGCCCGATTGCAGCAACGCACTCAACTCGTACGGTGTTCCGGATCCGCGATGGACGAACGCTTTGTAGGCGCGATCGGAAGAGCTGAGATATCCCTGTGCGACGAGATACGCGACCAATCGCTGCTGGTCCTCGGCGGTCAGCGGAACATCGAGGCGACGCTGATCGATCGCCTTGGCGAGCAGCTCGTTGGTGTGGCCGATGAGATCGGCCTTTACTTCGCGCAGCCGCACGCGCGTGTTCGACAACGAGCCTGCGGCGTTGCCTTCGTAATAGAAGTACGAGCCATCGGCTTCGTTGAGGAAGATCTGCAGCGGGACGCCGAGCTCTTTGCAGTAGTTCAGCACGCCGGTGTGCGTGTAGGGGATGCGCCACGCGCCGACGTTGACGTGTTGTCCTTCGTCGAAGGTGCAGACCTGACGCTCACCGCCGATCTCGGTGTGCTCAGTGCCGCGCCGTACGGTCCACGCCAGGCCACCGACACGGTCGCGGGCTTCGAGGACGCGGAAGTCGTAGCCGAGTTTATTGAGCTCGTATGCCGTGACGAGTCCCGACACACCGGCACCCAGGATGAGCACCTTCACCCCGCTGGGCCGGCCGGTCAGCACCGGACGCACACCCGCCTGCCCGGCCATCAAGTCCCACGAGGTCATCGCGGTCATGACGAGCGAGGCGCCACCCACCGCTCCAAGGTGTCCAAGAAAACGGCGCCGAGTCCACGCGGGGTGCAAACGCATGCGACTGCTGAGGGATTATAGAAGCGATGCCCGGGATGTGCGGACGAATCATGATTGGTGCCGGCGCCGTGACATCCGCGTCAGTCCTGTCGTTTGCGTGTGCCATGCATCAGGGGCGGGTGCTGCCCGACTTCGGCATTCCCTCGTGTGCAGATCGTGCTGCGGACCGCCTGCTTTCTGCCGACGCGCTGCAATGCTGGTTTCCCTCGCCACATGGCCGATGGCGTACGCTCAACCATCAATCGCATCTCGAAGCACTGGTCGTTGAAATCGAAGCACAGGATCTGCGTGACGCGGTGGTCATTGCCCAGCGGCTTGTTGCCGATCCGGATGCGATGAAGTTTTCCGAGATCCTCGTCTACGTGGCACAGCAGCGGCCGAACGGCTCACGTATCCGGCGTGTGCAATGGACGCGCGGCGGCCGCTTTGAGACGCTCGACTATTTGAGTCCGGCCGTTGATACACCCCTTACTATCCGCTCCAGCCCAGCGAAAACGCCAGACACACCTCATCCGAGACCATAGCGTCGGCAGAGACGTTGCAAGAACGTGTTAAGAGCTAGTCGAGGGAGGAAGACATGCGCGCACGGTCTCTGGTTACCGTCCTCGTGGTCGTGCTGGCCATGGCGTCGTTTGCGCTCGCGCAGCAGTTGACCGACGGCGGTATCTACCGTTGGAACAATGGCAACTGGATGCAGATGGAAGGATTCGGCGCGCGCATCAGCGTCGGCCCGGATGGTGCGCCCTGGATCGTCAACGCGAAGAACGAGATTTACCGTTGGGCGAACGGCCGCTTCAACAAGACGCCCGGCACTGCGCTGGACATCGGCGTCGGCGGCGACGGCCGTTGCTGGATCATCGGTACTGACAATACCGTCTATCGGTGGAATGGCAATGACTGGGACCGCGTGGAGGGAAGTGGCGTTGCGATCAGCGTCGATCCGTCGGGAAGGCCCTGGGTGGTCAATGCGTCCAACGAGATCTATCAGTGGAACGGCGATCGTTTCATTCCCCGCAGCGGGCGGGCACTCGATATCGCCGCCGGCAGCGATATCTGGATCATCGGCACCGACAATCAGGTGTACCGCCTGAACGGTTCCGAATGGATGCGGATGGAAGGCACGGGTGAGCGCATCGCCGCTGGTGCAAACGGATCGGCCTGGGTGGTGAATCGCAACAACGAGATCTTTCAGTGGGTCAATGGCGGCTTCCAGCGCCAGCCCGGAACTGCCATGGACATCGCCGCGAACACGGGCGGTCAGGTCTGGATTATCGGAACGGGGCAAGGCGCGGCGCCGCGACTCCGGCGGGAGCGCAACGACCGGTGATGATGGGGCTGTAGGCTCTGGGCTCTAGGCTCTCGGCTAAACCGAAAGCCCAAAGCCCAAAGCCCAAAGCCTGATCAATCACCG
>JBKPRH010000478.1:0-10448 GCA_046765795.1 Acidobacteriota bacterium
CAGGTTCAGCTTCTTGAGCACCGGTGCCAGTGCCTTCACGTGATCGTTGGCGGGCTGCCCCGGCGTCACGGTGAAATCGCCCTGCAGCAGCACCTTCTCCTTCGGCAGATACGCAATCATCAGGCCGTTCGAGTGCGGCGCTCCGGGTACGTGGTAGAACTCCACGGTTCGCGTGCCATCGGTGTAGACCTTCTTTTCACCGATGCCCTCGACCTTCGCCTTCTTCGGGTTCTTTGCCAGCGTGTCGTCGAGCAGCGTGCGCGGGGTGTTGAGCGCCCTCTCCAAGAACTCCTGGTTGTTCTTCGACGTGATGATCGTCGCGCCCTCGGCGACGAGCGGCGGCAGGCCGCCGGTGTGATCCGAGTGCGGGTGCGTGTTGAAGACGTAGCGAATCGGCTTGTTCGGGAACAGCTTCTTCGACTCGGCGATGTAGGCCAGCCCACGCGCCTCAGACTGCCCGGCCTCGAGCATCATCACGTAGTCCTTGAACTCGACGAGAATCGAGTCGTAGCTCCCCGCGCCGGTCGTCAGGCGCACGACGCCGTCGCCAAGCTTCTCGGTCGTGACGGTCAGCGCTGGCGGCGCACCGCCGCGGCCTCCGCCTGCCGGAGGCGCGCCCGCGCCAGGCCCGCCGCGTCCGGCCGGCGGTGCAGGTGCCGGCGCGATCGACGCGAGGTCCGGAGGATTGAGCTTCGCGCTGGTGACGTTCACTTCGAAGAATGGCCAGCCGCCGCGCGTCTGGACGATCTTCGCCGGCGCCATCGCGCCGCCGCCGAAATCCTTCCACCCGGAGTAGGTGGCGACGATGTGCATGTCGCCCATGATGTTTTCACCGAGCCAGGTCTCGACCCGTTCGATCTGATTCTGGCCGTTCACATAGCCGTTGACCGTATAGGCCTTGCCCGACGCCGCTTTCACCGCGGGACTCCACGAGAGCACGGTGAACTTGCCGTCTTTCTTGGCAGTCGCGTTGTTGGCCTCGGCGCCTTTCAGGAAGCCCCACGGCGTGAGGTAGAGATCGACGGCTTGCCCCCATGCTTGCGGAGTGTCCGCTTGCGGCGGAGTCTGTTGAAAGAACTTGCCGGGCGTGACCGTCGTCGAGCCGCCGGGCCCGATGTTGTTCGTGTCGCCCGTGTGACGCGTTGCGGGCGCGCTCAGATCGATGACGCGGACGTAGTTGTCGATGGGCCGCATCGGATCGTGCGTGCCCTGACAGTTCATCTGCGCCTTGTTGGCGCCGCACTGCTGGAACGACACGTCCTTGGCCGATCCGGAATAGGTAACCGATGTCGGATCGCCCAACGCCTTTTTCGCGCTGGCGATCACCGCCTTCGCGTCCTGCGCCCAGGCGCTGCTCCCGAGCGCCGCGACGCAGAGTGTGACCAACGCCAATTTCTTCACCACAATCACTCCTCCTTGATCGTGAGGTCGGCACGCCCACGGGGCGTGCTCCGGCACGCCCACGGGGCGTGCTCTGGCACGTCTAGAGGACGTGCCCTACTAGAAATGCGGAAGCGGGATTGTACTGTGGCCCGACGTGAGATGCAGAATCCAAGACTCGTCAATTCGCTTCTGACATAATTCGCGCGGAATTACGGATGCGCATTCGGAAGCTCCGGCACGCACGCGCGCTACTCGCGAAAGAGCGCCTCGACATCCTTCCGGCCTTTCTCGTCGGCAATCGACGCCGGCGTGTAGCCGAACTGGTTCTTGATGTCGATATGCGTGGACGCGCCCGAGCGCAACAGCAGGCGGATCGTCTCGAGACTGGCACCGCTCCAGACCGCCACATGTAAGGCGAGCGTGCCGTAACGATTCCTGACGCCGACGTCGGCACCCGAATCAATCAGCACGCGGACGATCTCACCAGACGCTGGCGCCGGCGATCCTCTGAGCGCGTACATGAGCGGCGTCGATTGATCGCGTCCGGCAACACCGTTCACGCTGGCGCCGCGGGCCATCAGCCCTCGACATAACGCACTGTGCCCGCCTTTCGCCGCGCCGGCGAGCGCGTGCGCGAGCGTGTCTGCCGACGGATTGTCGCCAAGCAACCGGAACACGAGCGGCTCGTCGCCAAGAATCGCCGCGCCGTCGACGCGATGCGGCAGATACTCCATGAACACATCGTCGAGACGCGCGTCGCCGGTCGGGTAGTCGAGCGCGTCCCACGGACTGCCCGCTTCGATGAGCGACTTCGCGACGCGACCGAACTCGCCTTCCGGATGACGCTTCGCGACCAGGCAGTCGTGCATGGCAAAACCAAGGGGCGTGGCGTCATACGTCGGGTCAACCATGTCCACAGGCGCGCCGCGCGCGATCAGCAAATCGACGAGGTCGCCTGATCCCGCCCACGCGGCATTATGGAGAGCCGTGTAACCGTGACTCCGCTCGATATGGGCGATAGGAAAGCCGACATCGAGCATCAGTTTCACCGCGTCGTAGTTGGTGTTCGTCTCCCAGCAGTACTTCGGCAGCAGCTCGAGATCTTCAGGCGGCAGCGATGCGACGATCCCTGGATGACAAGCGACGATGGCCTCGGCGTCAGCGCGCCGGCCGAGCACACACGACACGAGCAGACGCGTCGTGTCGTCGCTCCTCGCCCAGAGCAGCTCGAAGACGTCGGCGTGTCCGTTGAGGAGCGCGATCTGGTGCGCGTACGAATTGAACGCGAGCGTCCACTGATAGATCGTGCCGCCGCGACTGTTGTAGCCAAGCGGCGGGAAGTCGGGTGCCCGTCCGATCCGATACCCGACCGAACGCGGGTTCGCGTCGATGAGCCGCGCGACGAGTTCGCGATCACCGAGTGCAGACGCCAGGAAGATGTCGGGCGTCGCGCCCCGGTCGAGGAGAAAGCGCACGACGTCGCGCCCGTCGCGAATCAGCCATTGCACGGGTGTGGAGTTGTGGTCTTCATCGCGGGCTTCGATGCGCGCGCCGCGATCGAGCAGCAATCGCGCGGTTGCGACGTCGCGAGCGAAATGCAGAGGGGTGCATGCGTCGCAGCCTTTCGCGTCGATGAGCGACGGATCGGCGTCGAGCATGCGGGCCAGATGATCGGTGAACCCCAGCCCCGCGGCGGCGTGCACCGTCAACGTCGCGCCGCGGTCAACCAGCGCTCGCGCGACGGCGGGATCGACATCTCGGGTATACAGACCCGACGACCACCAGTCGCTGACGGCCTCCAGATCGTCGGGCGACCCCGTTTCGAGCGCGCGGCGTAGGATGAGCTCCATCGAATCGACGATTGACGAAGGACGATTGTCAATTCGTCAATCGCACATCGTCAATCGTCAATTCAGCTACAGTATGCCGATGAGGCTCCGGACTGTCGTCCTGGTGTCCGTAGCATTATTCATCGCCAGCGTTGCGGCGGCGCAATTCGGCCGCTTCGGCGACACGAGTCCCCAGGCCCACCTGGCCCGCCCAAGCGATTACGATGGCAAGTTCCACTACTGCCGCGCCGTCTATCGCCCGCACCCGCGCGGCGACGGCGGCAATTGGCTCACCGACTACCCGCTTGCGGATATCGACTTGTCGATCCGGGTGTCAGAGCTGACCAATATTGATGTGGCCTTTGATGCCCCTGGTCAGCCACGTCACCTGATCGTGCAGTTGACCAGCGATGAGTTGTTCCAGTGCCCGGTGATCATCATGCAGGAGGTGGGCCGACTGTTCTTCACTGCAGACGATGCCGCCCGCCTCCGAACCTATCTGCTGAAGGGCGGCTTCCTCTGGGTCGATGACTTCTGGGGCTCGTACGCCTGGGACATCTGGGAAGCGGAGATTCGCAAGGTCTTTCCCGCGGACCAATACGCCATCGTCGATCTGCCGCGCACGCATCCGATCTATCACACGATGTTCGATCTCGAGGGCGTACCGCAAATTCCTGCTGCGGGCATCTGGCTCGGCAGCGGGCAAACGTCGGAGCGCGGCGCCGACAGCGCGCAGGTGCACGCGCGCGGCATCTCAGATGCCAACGGCCGCGTGATGGTCTTCATGACGCACAACACCGACGTCAGTGACTCGTGGGAGCGCGAAGGTGAAGACCCGGGCTACTTCTACAAATTCTCGATTGATGGGTATCGCGTAGCGGTCAACGTGCTCGTGTACGCGATGACACACTGATGCGTCTGTTCTCTCTGTTTGCCGCTGTCGCACTCGTCGTTCCCGTCCCGGCCTCGCTGCAGTCGCCTACGCCGAGCGAACACGGTCCGCTCGTCACCGGCGCTCGCTCGTATAGCCCGATTGTCGAGAACGTCGACGCCGTCATGAAGTTCTACGCAACACTCGGACTGAAAGCGCCGCCGCCCGAGAAGGGCGACTCGTTTGCATGGGACGAGGAGGCCTGGCATTACGACCTGCATGGCGGACAGGCGCCGCGATCGCAGATGCGATTCACCTACGCGACGGTGCCGGGCGCGGTACCGCCGGCGACGCCACTCCTCGTCGAACCAGTGGAACATCGCAATATCGATCGCAAGACACACCCGATGCGTGTGCAGGATCCAGGGACGACGACACTCGTGCTGCTGGTGCGTGACATCGACGCTGCGGCACGGGCGCTTCCGTCGTCATCACACGAGCCTGCGAGGCGCGTGACGGTGTACGGCGGCTCGGCAAAAGCGATGACAGTCACCGTCCCGGGTGCACATCTCGTCGAGTTGTTGCAACTCGACCCGCTGCCGCAGACGACCGCCGCGGCCGACATGAACGTCATCGGCGCCTGGGTGCGCGTGACCGTTGAGGATCTCGAACGTACGCTGCACCTGTATCAGGACGCCTTCGGCCTGGCGTTCACAGAGATGACGGTCACGAACGCGGCCTTGGGCAACGTGATCGGCGAGAACAGCACTGCGAAGGTGCGCTTGGCGGGGGCAACACTGCCGGGGACGAGAATGCGGCTCGAGTTCCTGGAAGTGTCCGGTATCGGTCGTCATCGCCTCGCGGCACGCATCCAGGATCCTGGCGCGGCGCGGCTGCAGTTGACGGTGCGCAATATCGACGAGGCGATGATTGCGCTGCGCAACGCGGGTCCGTCAACGGTCGCGTCCAACGGCATCATCACGCAGCCGCAATACCGCGTCGCCGTCGTCTCCGATCTCAATGGTCTGTTCCTGGTGCTGACCGATCGACGGCAAGCCGAGAGCTCCCGCAAATAGCGGCTATTCCCACGGACAGTGACCGTTCGTGGGACGCTCGGTGTCCGCTTCAGCCGCGTCTCGCGTCGCGTGACTGCTGAACACGCGGCAATCTGCCCTTGACTGCCTTGGCATGTGCAGTGCATATATGCGCCGCGCATAGAGGCACCGCATGGGAACCGATCGCGATCGCATTGACCTGCTCCTGCCGCTTCGCCCAGTCGAATTTCACATCCTTCTCAGTCTCGCGAGTGGTGAGCGGCACGGCTACGGAATTATTCAGGACATCGAAGCTCGCGGTGAGAGCACCGTGCCCGACGTCGGCACGATGTACCGCGCGCTGGCGCGCATGGCCGAGAGCGGGCTCATCGGTGCCGCTTCCCTATCAGTCAAAGACAGAGACAGCAGCGACGAACGCCGCAACTACTACCGCATCACCGATAAAGGTCTGCGCGTGGCGAAGGCTGAAGCCAGGCGGTTGCAAGCGCTGACGCGCGCGGCGAGGCTGGGCGGCCTGCTGGAGAAGACGACATGAACGGCGACACTCACACGCCGTGGTCGGAGCGCTGGTTCAGGCTGCTGCTGCATCTGTACCCCGCTGACTTCCGCGAGGAAATGGGCGATGCCCTCGTCGACGCCTACGTGCATCGTGCGCACGCGGCACTGAGTCGGAGTGGAGGAATCCGTCTCGCCAGTCTCTGGATCACCGCGCTGATCGACTCGCTGCGAAATGGTCTCGGCGAACGCCTGCGGCCGGCGGCCGCGTGGCGGCGCAGCGGCAACTGGGGTCGCGACCTCGAGCTCACCCGTCGTCGCCTGCTGCGATCGCCGATGTTCGTGATCACCACCATCGCGACACTGACCGTCGGACTCGGGACGTTCGCGGTTGTGTTCACGGCGGTGGACAAGATCCTGCTCGAGCCACTGCCTTATCGAAATCCGGGCGATCTCTACAAGGTCTGGGCTGACGTTCCGTACCTCAACGTGAAAGCGGGACAGCTGTCGGCACCACAAATCTTGGAGCTGCAGAAGGCGGGTGGCGTCATCGACGATGCTGTGGCATTCAACTGTGGGAACGCCGCGATTCCAGCCGCCGACAACAGGGACGCCTTCCACATCAACATGATGATCAGTACCGGCAACCTCTTCGAGGTACTCGGTGTTCAGCCTGCGCGCGGCCGTGCATTCAGAGAAGACGAGGGCGGCCGATGGCCAACCTCCATCGTGCTCAGCGATGGGATGTGGAAGCGCCTTGGCGCCGACCCAGGAATTGTCGGCAAGCCACTCAGAATCGGACCAGACACGCACACCGTCGTCGGTGTCATGGGACCTGAGTTCGCGTTCACGTGCTGGCCGTCGCAAACGCCCGACGTCTACGCACCGTCCCCCCAGGACATCGCCACCGCGACCCAGCAGAACCTCAGTGCGCTGACGATCATTCGTGCGCGTCGTGGCACCTCGGCGCAGCAGATTCATCAGGCCGTCGAGCGCGTTGGCCAGTCGTGGGTAGAGCGCTTTGGGGCCAATCGTCCGGCCGGGATGCGGTTCTATGCGGTTGGTCTCCAGGCGGATCTGATCGAGGAAATCCGGCCCGCGCTCCTCGCGCTTGCTGCGGCGGGCTCGTTCCTGCTGCTGGTGCTCGCCGTGAACTTCGCCTCGGTCTTGCTCGCCAGAGCCTCCGAACGCGAGCGGGAGTTCGCGATCTCGCGAGCACTTGGCGCGAGCGGCCCCGCCATTCTGCGCGCCGGCCTGTTCGAAGGCGCGCTGCTTGGCGTGACCGGGGGCGTGATGGGGGCGCTCATCGGCGTCTGGGGAACTCGGTTGCTGCTCGACGTCGGACCACTAGATCTCCCCCGCCGCGAAGCAGTCATCTTCGATGGGAGCATGGCAGCAACCGTCATCATCGTCGGGACGCTGATCGGCCTGATGGCCGCCGCCGTTCCAGCGGCGTGGGCGGCGCGAATCTCACTGAGCTCTCTGGTGTCAGCGACGATGGTTCGCGGCAGTGCGAGCGCCGGTCGAATGCGCCGCAGTCTGATCGCCTTACAGATCGCGCTGTCGCTGGTGTTGCTCAGTGCGGGCGCACTCGTAGTACGCAGCTTTGAGCGGCTGGTTGCTGCGGATCCAGGATTCATTTCTGACCACGTCCTGACGTTGAGACTCTCCACAATCGTCTTCCCCCAGAACCCCGAGGCGATGTCGTTCCTCGACCGCACGACCGCGGCGCTGCGAGCGCTTCCCGGTGTGACCAGCGTCAGCGCTTCGTCAACGCTGCCGCTCTCCGGCGGGGCGAGCATGAACACCGTTCGGTTTCCGGGAGCGCTTGGCAACACGGGCGACGAGCAGCACGATCGCCCGCTCGTCGATCGGGTTCACGTACGCGCGGGATACATCAAGACGATGGGAATGCGATTGCGGGCTGGACGCGAATTCTCTGAGGCACGACAGCCCGGCGTCCGTGAAGCGCTCATCGATCAGCATCTCGCCGAGCAGTTCTTTCCCGACAGCAATCCGCTCGGGACGACGATGACGTTCGACAAGGATTCGGTGACCATCGTCGGCGTCGTGGACCAGGCGAGACTCCATGATCTCGATAAGGACGGCCGGCCGCAGATCTTCGTCCGCGCCGAGGACTACGGGAGCCGCGGCTACTGGTTCTTTGTCATCCGAACGACTGGAGAGCCACAGGCACTGATTCAGGACGCACGCGGCGTCATCCGGCGAATCGAACCACGCATCCCAGTCTCCGCGATGCTGACGATGGACGAGATCGTCGCCGACCAGCGGAGCCGCGAACGCATCAGCGCGGTGGTGATTGCGGGGCTTGCCATTGGCGCGCTTCTGCTCGTCGCGGTGGGCCTGTTTGCCGTCGTCGCTGGTTCGGTCACGCGACGGCGTGGCGAGTTGGCTGTGCGCCTCGCGCTCGGCGCCACGCACGGCCGCGTCATGCGGTTGCTCCTCAGCGAGGGAGCACTCCTCGTGTGCATTGGTCTCGTGTTGGGAGCGCCCGGGGTCTATGCGGTGGGCAGCATGGTTCGCGGTCTGCTGATCGACATCTCTCCGTGGGACGCCCCGACACTCGGCGCCGCCGCACTCGGCCTCGCGCTGGTGGCGATGGCGGCGTGCTATCTCCCCGCGCGTCGCGTGCTCAGAATCGATCCGGCACCGTTGCTGCGGCAGAACTGACCGACGTGGTCTTTCTCCGGAACGGCAACAGCGTCCAGAGGCGCGGCTCGCGCAGATAGAGTCCGAACCACGCGAAGAGACACGTGGTGAGCGGAACGAGAATCGGATACGGCTCCTGCATCCGCGCATACTGCGAGATGGCGCCACCGAGATAGCCGGTCATCAGCACGACGCCGAGCACCGACGTCTGCGGAATGAGATACAGCACCACGCACGCAAGCTGGACGCTCGCGATACGCGGCAGCATGTTCGGATCCCAGCCGATGCGTCCCCATTCCTTGACGTACCAGGGATCGAACGTCAGCTTCCATCGCGCGCTCATAAGCAGGATGGAAACGCCTCCGAGCGAAAAGAGC
This sequence comes from Acidobacteriota bacterium, assembly GCA_046765795.1. Taxonomy (GTDB): domain Bacteria; phylum Acidobacteriota; class Vicinamibacteria; order Vicinamibacterales; family UBA2999; genus Gp6-AA40. The sequence continues at coordinate 8,681 of JBKPRH010000478.1, forward strand.
CAACCGACCCACGGTAGATAGCGTTTCACTATCGCGATCCTTTCGAAGACGGCTCCTTCGGGACGAGTTTGATCACCTTGCCACCGTCGCGATCGGTGAGGACATAGAGTGCGCCATCCGGTCCTTCCTTCACGTCGCGGATGCGCGTGTCGAGCTCGGTGAGGAGACGCTCTTCGCCAATCACGCGATCGCCTTGCAGCACCAGACGTGCGAGATGTTTACCGGCCAGTGCCGCAACGAAGAGATTCCCCTGCCACGCGGGAAACAGCTTGCCGTTGTAGAAGCTGATGCCGCCGGGCGCAATGTCGGGCGTCCAGAAGTAGACCGGCTGCTCCATACCGGCCTGCGACGTTCGATCCTTGTTGATCGAGGCGCCGTTGTAGTCGTGGCCGTACCCGATCACCGGGAACCCGTAGTTCTTCCCTTTGTCGATCACATTGATCTCGTCGCCGCCGCGCGGGCCGTGCTCACTCGCCCAGAGGCGCCCGGTTCGCGGATGAAACGCCAGTCCCTGATCGTCGCGAATACCGAGCGCGAAGATCTCGCCGCGCGCGTTCGGCCGGCCAACAAACGGATTGTCCTTCGGCACGGAGCCATCAGTGTTGATCCGCAGCACTTTGCCCATCAGGCTGTCGAGTTGCTGCGGCTGCGGCCAGTCAGCGGAGAGGATGCCGACACCAGCCGGGATCGACGAAGAGATCAGCAGCGTCCCGTCGCGCGCCTGCGTCATCTTGCCGCCGATGCCTTCGGCGCTCAGGAGCACTTTGACGTCCTCGAGCTTCGTCGAATCAGAGGATAGATGCGCGCGCGCGATCGTCAGCACGCCGGCGAGTCGCGGCGCCGGCGTCGGCGCGTTGGGATCGGGTGCGGTATAGGCGAGATAGATGGTGCGATTGGTCGCGAAGTCCTTATCCGCGAGCGCGCCGACCAGGCCTTGTGGGCCGCCGGAGTAGATCATCGGCAGTCCGGCCAGCGGCGGCGAGAGCTGTCCCGAGCGATCGATGATCTTCAGACGGCCGGGCCGCTCGACGAGCAGGATGCGACCGTCCGATATGAACTCGATCGAGTAGCCGTTGGCGATTCCTGATGCGACGGCCTCAACGGCATAGGGCACACTCACCGCAACGCGCGGTGCGTGCGTTTGGCCTGCCCACTCCGGAATCGGCGAGTACCCGTCTGGCGCTGCCGAACCGTCAGGAGGCGCGCCGGGCTTCTGCGCGGGGGGCCGAGGGATGGATTTCGTCTGCGCGTGAGCGAGTGACGCAAACGCGACAGCGATGACACTGATGAGCGAAAGACGTCGGATGGTGCGCACAGTGCCGCGGAGTATACCGCCTGGTTACCTCGAGCGACACACGCTAGTCGATCGTAATCACGACATTGCCCTTCTTGTGCCCCGTGTCCACGTAGGCGTGAGCATCGGCGATGTGAGCGAACTCGTAGGTGCGGTCGATCACGGGCTTGAATGCGCCGGACTCGGCGAGCGTCCTCAGCAACAGCAAGTCCGCGGGCCGAACCGATCCCACGCCACTGAGCACCTTGCGGCCGGCTCGCGATGACCAGAGCTGCGCCCCGATCAACTGGCCGAGACTGGCGACGACGAGCAGCAGCCGACCACCGGGCGCGAGCGCAGGCTTGCACCGAACGAACGAGCAGTTGCCGACGGCGTCGAGGATGACGTCATACGTGTCGCCGCACCGAGTAAAGTCTTCTCTGGTGTAGTCGATCACACGGTCCGCACCGAGCGACCTCACGAGCGGCGCATGAG
>JBKPRH010000479.1:0-23432 GCA_046765795.1 Acidobacteriota bacterium
TCCAAGGGCTGCTCAACGCTCAACGAAAGCCGATCGAATACCTGCGAGACGGTTCACTGCTGTCCCGTCACTTTGAGGATTGCGTTTTTACTGGCGTCACCGAAAGCCAATGGCGCCTGAGAGGCCAGTCGGAAGCGGCGCATTGGGCTGGTGGATTCAAGCCTCGTGATCTTCCGGGGCTGCACAACGGCCTGATCGATCCGGCGGAAATGATGATCCGCGCCTTTCACATGTGGGGGCAGACGCGCTGGCCGGGTCGCAGTGGCCGGCTCCGGTACGCACACACGCTGTTCAACTTGTATGTCATCCGGTGCCTTGCGCTGTTGAGCATGCGTGTGTGGGATGACGCGCGCACGGACGCGCGGTCTGGCAACGCCAGTAATCGCCTCTCGCACGTGCAAGGTGTGCTCGACCGCCTCTGGGCGATCAAGACGGCCGACCAGCCGGTGCTTGTGCGAGACGCGCGATGGCTGATCCCGTTGGCACAGAGCCCTGCGACCGATGACTTGGGCGCCTATTTTGATGTCGCGCAGAAGATCGCGGAGGCTCTCTCCGAAGAGGACCGTATCGAGATTCACCGGGCCGGCGTTCGAATGGCTGCCGGCCACTTGCGTTCACAGATTCGCTACTACTCCTTGAAGAAGAGTGTTCCTCTGAATGACGAGAGCCTGATCTCGATCACGCGCACGTCCAATGCGCTTGATTTCGCCCTGTTGATGCAGGAACTCGTGACGCTGCTCGAGGCCTATGAAAACGCCTGCCGCACCGGAGATGGTCAGAAGAGACTCGAACTGGCCGACGCAATCTGTCAGGGCATCTCTCCGGATCCAGAGTTGTTTCTGAATCGCGTCGAGTTGTTGGGTGCGTACAGCATGATCGAGCACCTCTTCATCACGACAGATGGTGACGGGCACGTGGTGTACACCCCCATGGGGCAGCGACACGTTCGGCTGTTTGAGGAATACGTAGAACGGATCGGCCGCGTGTCGAACGCGTTGGTCGAAGATTGTCCAAACTTCCGTCCGGTTGCTGGCGCGTACTCTCCGTACGGCGTGTTGTATGGGTTTTCAAATGACCTCCTGGAACACATGGCGTTCAAAACCCTGCAGCCTGATGCCGTAACGCATTTCACTCTGGAAGATGTCTTCGTCAGCGGGGAAGCCGACACCGGCAGGCTCGCGTGGGTGAGCGGCTGGCGGAAGTTGCCCCATCTCCCCCCCGACGTGACCCGGCAGTTCGAGTACCCCCAACACTTTGCCGAAGAGATCTTCGATCGGATCGAGCGCGCGCTGCGTACACGCGTGCCGGGTGGCGAAGCGAACGCGGTCGTGAAGACAGGGCGGTTATTGGTCGTCGCCGACAACGATCTGCAGGGTGATTCGGAGGTGTCGGCGATTCCCGATCTTCCCGTGCGGTATATCGGATCGTCGGACAAGGAGATAGTGGCTGCGCACAACGCGAACTTCTCTGACGAGACGCATCTCCTGAGCGATCGGCGAGAGGGGAGATGCGTGGTCAGTTACAAGACGCCAGGCGGATGGGTCGCGATCACAAAGGCGATCCTCACTGAAGTCCTGGGCGCAGGTCGTGATGTGAAGATCGAGTGGTTGACCGATGAAGCCGTTGCGGTGTTGAAGTTGATGTGTCCGAACCTGATAATCACGCGCTGAAGGAGTCGCCGTGCCAGAGGTCCACCTGCCGCATCTCGATGAGCATGATGATGAAACGGCGCCGCCGGGAGCACCTGCTGTTCCTCAATCCCACGCGCGCAGTAAAGGATTCCTGAAGCTGGCGCTCGAGGTGCTCCTGATCGGGACCGGCGTGTTTCTCGGGCTTGCCGGCGAGCAGTGGCGCGAGTCACGTGAGCACCGCGAGCGTGCCGAGGCGTCGCTGCGTCGCTTCCACACCGAGCTTGGCGACAACAAGAAGACCGTCGCGGCAGTGCTCGACTATCACGCCACGCTGCGCACGAACCTGCGGCAATACCTGACCGCCACGCCGAAAGAGCGCGCGTCGCTCTCGGTCGCGATGCAAGGCATTCGCCCCGCGCTCTTCGAAACCACCGCGTGGGATCTCGCGCTCGCGACGCAGTCGCTGGCCGACATTCCGCAGGAAGTGGCTTACGACATCTCACGCGTCTACGGGATTCAGAAGGAATACACGCAGCTCACGCAGGGCATGTTGAACTCGATGTACATGAACAGCCCGTACGCCGGTGGCGACACATTCATGATGTCAGTGGCGGTTTGGTTGGATGACGTTGTTCTGCTGGAGCCGCAGCTCTTGAAGGCGTACGACGAGGTGCTGCCGAAGATCGACGCCGAAACCACTGACCACTGACCACTGACCACGAACCACGAACCACGAACCACGAACCACGAACCACGAACCACGAACCACGAACCACCAACCACCAACTAGTCCGGCGTCGGTGCCTCGACGCTGTCGATGATCAGCACGTCGACCGCCGCGCGCACTGACTCGAGCTTGAGCCCGAGTTGCTCGTTGAGCGCGGTCGTCAGCGAGGAGCCGTCTGACTGCGGCAGGTTGGCCGCCGCACCCGCCGGCACGTTCATGCCCATTGCCTGCGCCATCGCCAGCAGCGCCTGCAGATCCAGCTTCATGTCGAAATCATAGCGGCCGGTCAGGCCGGTCTTGTCGCGAATATAGCGGCCGGTCATCGGCGTCAGCAGTTCGATCAGTTGCGCGATCTCCTGCCCGTCGCCATGCACGGAGATGTTCATCGGGCCCCGAGACAGATCCGGCGCGAGCGTGCACGTCAGAACCTTGCCCGGCTGCGCCACGACCGCCGAGACATCGCCCTTGGCCAATGCATCTGCCCGCTGTGCGTTGAGCTCGTCGGCCTTGGAGCAGTCCGACGTCGACGGCTTGATATCGGGCCCCAGCCGGCCGTCGCTGCGCGCGAGCACCAGATCGTAGACGCGCAATTCGCGCGGCTCAGTGTGCGCCTTCAGTGTGAACCGCTCGATCAGCAGGTTCTTCAGCAGCGGCCTCATTTCCTTCGGCGTGAGAATGTTGCCAGCTGACGCCTTCGCGGTGACGTCGAACTTCGCGCTCATGAGTGTGGGTGAGCCGCCGTCGATCCGGAAGTCCTGCAGTTCATACGCGTACGCGATGAGCATCTTCAGCGGGAAGTTGGTGACGGTGACCCGTCCGCCCGGTTGTGGCCTGACCATTGGCACCATGCTCAAGGGATTCGCGGGATCGGGATTGCTCGGTTTGACAACCGCGACCTCGAAGGTCTGCGCGGACGCTGTTGTCGCAGCGAGCACGATGACGAGCGCGACCGCGCGGGCCGAACGGATCACGTTCATCGACCTTTGAGCGTGCAGCATCGAAATCTCCGTCACGTATGGCGAATGCGGTTGAGCGACAAGCCTCGATTGGTTCGTGGTTCGTGGTTCGTAGTTCGTAGTTCGTGGTCCGTGGTGAAGCTGTGAGTGAGGAATGGCGAGTGATGAATGGCGGGTGGTCGTCGGTGGCTTGCGGCTAGTGGTATCAACCACCAACCACGAACCACCGACCACGAACCAATTTATTCGTCCGGCGAGCGGAACTGAACCGTGTGTCCGTCGGGATAGGTGATCGCGACGAGCAAGCCAATCGGGCTCTTGCCGTCCAGCGCGGGCATGATGGTGACCGTGATCTCGTCGCCGGGGTGAAGGGCGTTCGGGCCTTCTGAGGTTCGTCCGAGGCCGAGCCTCGCGATTGACTGCACGCTGCCGCCAACGATCGCCCACTCGACGGTCTTCCCATCCGCGCCCTTGACGTCGAGTCTCAACGACGAGTGCGGATTCACGAGTCTGAATGCCTTGAACGAACCGGTGATCTTCGATTGCTTGCCAAGTGCGTAGACGCCGGCGAGGGAATGATGCGCATACACCGATGCACTCGCCAGGAGGACCGCGCATACCACGCCGAATCGCAATATCCACTTAGTCATGATGACGTCTCCTCTGCGGCCGGTCCGAAAGACCGGCCCTACATCTTCTTGTCCGGCTAAAGCCGGACACTACAGCAGTGCATCAATGCCGAATCTGTGAGGCAGCCGCGTCGGTCTCCTGACTCGTCTCGCAGTTGCCTCGCTCGCGAATCAGGCCCGCGTTCGCATTCGTGTTGCGCCGCAGCGTGCGCGTCGGAAACACCCACGGGTCCAGCAGCATCTCAGGGTCTTCGATCGTGACGTCGTACATGATCGCGTCGCCTTCGCGACGGAGCTTCTCGACGACGTGCATGCGATCGGAGTGGATGAATCCGCCGCGTCCGATCCAGGTCGTATCGATGAACGCGATCGAGTCGAGCACCAGCGTGTCACCGTCCCACTTGCCGACGGTGTTGCCCAGATAGGTGATATCGAACTCCGCGTCTTTCGCGCGCGCGCGGCCATCGGTTGGAATGATGCGGTACTCACCGTATCCACCGCCCGCGTCACCACCGAAGTAAATGAAGGTGATGTCGTTGTCCGACTGATAAATGCGTCGCGGCGGACCCTGACGAGGAACGCCCAGCGGCTGGCACGTCATCACCGGGTCGTACTTGTTCGTCCACATGTCGAGCTCTTGAATCTTGTCCCAGAGCTCCGGCTTGTAGAGCGGGGTATTCAGCTGGCCGAATCGCGACGGAGAGTAGAGCTCGAAGTCCTCGGTCTGATTGATGCTGCGATTGCACGGCGCCTCTTGCGTCGGACCACATCGTCGTCCGCCGCCGGTCATGTAGTTGCCAATCCAATCGGTGTACTGCCAGACGCCCGTGAAGTCCGGCTTGCCGTTGGCGAGCCGCGGCGTTTGCGCCGACTTGTTCACCGGCGCCTCTGGCTTTGCGAACACGCCCTTGGGAATCTGACCGGTGACGTTCATCGCTTTCTTCACGCTGGCCGGCACGGGTGCGACGACGTACACGTTGCCCGTCTCAGTCAGGTCCGTCGTCAGATCGCGGACGACGGCGCCGTTCTTCTTCTCCGTCAGCTTGCCCGCGTAGAAGACTTCGATCTTGTTCAGCGGGTTGTTCCAATCCTTGTAGCCGCTGTAGGTGAACTCGGTCGTCGTCTGTCCCTGCGTGACGACAACTTTTTCAGTCATGTATTTCGCATCGAGTGTGGCGGTCGCGGTCGCGCCTGCAACACCCGGAATCGGGAACGTCAGGACCGGCTTGCCCGCCTGCCACGACAGCGATGTCTGGCCGACCTTATCGACACCGTCGGCGAACAGCGTGCCCGGGTTGGCGCCCAGCAAGAACTTGTCGCTCGTCCCTGCAAGCGCCGCCTTCGGCGCGCCCTGCGGACTCGCCCAGATACGAATGAGCCGGTCTTGCACCGCCGCCGGCATCGGCGTCGCCTTGCCTTTGGTCCCACCGATCTCGGCGCCGACGACGTCCTCGTTCCACGCGTAGAGTCCGCTGACGACTTCGACGTTGGAGGCTTTCTGTCCACCGGCGCCCGTGCAGGTGTACTGAACGCGCTGCGTGAAGCTTTGGTAGTTGGTGCTCGCCCGGAACTTCGTGAGCGTGCACGGTTGCCCGTCCACCTGAATCGTGCCTTTGCCCTGGTACTCGAGCGTCCCGACCATGTCGCGCTCGTCGTGGCCCTTGAGCATGCCCTGGTGCCAGAACCAGTTGAAGAGCACCGCCTTCAGATCTTTGGCGTCCTTTGCGGGTGTATAGGGTTCACCAGTTGCCGCTCCGGGCGGAGTCTGAGCACTGGCGGTTAGTGGCACGCCGATCGCGATGACGACCGCGAGGGCGACGCCCATCCAATAAGTCCGACGAGAATCCATGACGGTCCTCCCCTCGTCATCAGGTCACAGCGAGGTTGAGGTGGAGAATGCCCGTCCCGCGGGCCGCGGTCAAGGTCAATATTTTGTGTCCGGTCTCGTCTAATTCAGGGGCGGTCGTTCGTCTTAGAGATAGGGGGCGACATCGGCGTCATGCTCATCATTACATCGGAAACTCAACCTGCAACGGCTTCAATTCAGGGCTTTTTCGCTCGCAACTACCGGCACGGACAGCCACCGCCCGGATGTGCCAGGGCCAGGGCAATCGTGGACGAGATCCATGTCACGTCTGAGCCGGATGCGCGATCGGCCGTACTCCGACTCGACGGCTCGCTTCACGCACCGATCGATGGAGTACTGCGTTCCACGGTGGATTCGCTCTTCCACGGTGGTGTTCGACGAGTCCTCCTCGATCTGTCAGGTGTCGGCAGCATCGACGCGGCCGGCGTCGGCGAGCTGGTTCACATCTGTACCACCGCGGCGGCTGCCGGCAGGGTGGTGCAAATCGAGCGAATGAGTTCGCACGTCCGTCGCGTACTCGAGGTCACCGGCGTGCGCTGGTTGCTTGATGTCGAATCCCCCGGTGCTGGTTCGACGTGTAGGTAGAGGAGATTCCTACGATGAGATTCTTATCAATCTACAAGACCGAGGAGACCAATCAGCCGCCCACGCTGGAGCATGTGACGCGCATGCAGGAGCTGATCGAAGAGGGCATGAAAGGTGGCTGGCTGGTGACGACCGAGGGTTGCCTCCCGAGCGTCAAGGGCGCGCGTGTTCGTCGCGCCAACGGCAAGACGACCGTGACGGACGGACCATTCACCGAGTCGAAGGAGCTGGTTGCCGGCTTCGCGATCCTGGAAGCGGCGTCGAAGCAGGAAGCGATCGAGCTCACGCGGAAATTTCTGGACGTCGCGGGCGGGGGCGAGTGCGAACTGCGGCAGGTGTTCACCGCTGCCGACGCTGCGCCGACGGACGCCGACTGCACACACGCACAACTCGTGGAACAGATCGTCAGGTAGTGGAACAGAGCGTAGAGCGGGGGCTTGAGCCCCCGCGTCCACGCGCAGTCTGAAGCGTGTGCTTACTTCGCCGGAGCAGGCGGAGTAATCGTCGCTGGATCCCAGTGCTCGTCGGCCTTGCCGTCCACGAAGCGCCACATGTCGAACCATGTGGTGTAGTACTCGGTGCCGGCCTTCCGCGGATCGGGATACTTGCGCGGTATCACCACGGTCACGTAGTCATCGTCTGCAACCACGGCGACGACTTCCGTGGTCAGCTTGTCGCACTTGTCCACGCGCTTGACCTTCATCACCTTGGTGAAGAAGGTGACGACACCGTCGAGACCCGACGCCGCGTTCGGGTTGTGCTGGTGATAGGCCTTGGTCAGCCACTCACCGGCGCGGTCCCACTGCCCGCACTGCAATAGCTCGCGCATGATGTGCAACGCGGCTTGTTTGTTCCGGTTCAGTTTCGCGTCCGGGTCCTTGAACAACGACTCCGGATCCTTCACGCCCACCACCGGCTCCTGGGCATGAAGGGCCGAGCCCACCAATAGAAGCACTGCAATCAAGACAAAGGTTCGCATGCGCGGGATTCTAGCCCGTTTCCCAGTAATCCGCCCCGGTTCTTGACGGTTTTTTGCTGTTAGCGGCGACCGTCTCCTGCAACAATCGCGCAGTTCAAAAGCCACTGACAGCGGGGGGTTCGAGAGGACCCATCCTACGGAGGAGCGTCATGCGCATACCCGGGGCGGTATCACTGGTCCTTGCGGGGTTCTTGGCGGCTGCTCCCAGCGCCTTCGCGCAAGCGTCCATCACCGGAACAGTACGAGATACATCGGGCGCTGTGCTGCCCGGTGTGACGGTCGAGGCGTCAAGCCCCGCATTGATCGAAAAGGTGCGGAGTGCGACGACTGACGGGAACGGTCAGTATCGAATCGTCGATCTCCGCGCGGGGTCGTACACGGTCACGTATTCACTGTCGGGATTCTCAACCGTGAAACGCGAGGGCGTCGCCCTTGAAGGATCGTTCACGGCGACGATCAACATCGACCTTCGGGTCGGTGCGCTCACCGAGACGATCACCGTCACCGGCGAGTCGCCGATCGTCGATGTGCAGAGCATCAAGCGACAGATGGTGCTCGACAACGACATCATCAGCGCCATTCCCTCGTCACGCTCGTACAACAACCTGATTCAGCTGATTCCGAACAGCGTCAATCAGGCGGGTGCGCCGACCGACGTCCAGGTGGTGCCGGGCATGGTCGTGTTCGGTGGATTCGGCGGTCGATCGAATGAGGGCCGCGTCAACGTGGACGGCATCAGCGTGGGATCCGCATTCAACGGCGCGGGCGTGTCGTCGTATATCGCCGACGTCGCCAACGCGCGCGAGATTGCGATGATCACCTCGGGCGGCCTGGGAGAAAGCGAAGGCGGCGGCCCGTCACTGAATGTGTTGCCGAAAGAAGGGGGCAACGCCGTGCGCGGCACGTTCTTTGGTGCGGGCTCCACGAGCGGCATGATTGGCAGCAACTACACGCAGGAGCTGCGCGATCGTGGTCTGACCACGCCCGGTGAATACAGAAAGGTGTGGGACTTCAACCTTGGTATCGGCGGTCCTATCGCCAGGGACCGCGTATGGTTCTACGCCAACCTGCGCGAGGAAGGCAGCGAGCGCACGGTGCCGGGCATGTTCGCGAACAGCAATGCCGGCGATCCCACGAAGTGGACGTACGTCGCTGACACGAGCCGGCCGGCGGTGGTCGCGGCGTCGTATCGCATCACCGCGCTCAGGCTGACGACGCAGGCAACCCCGCGCAACAAATTCACGATCTTCTGGGATATGCAGCGCCCGTGTGAGGGCGGCGCCGCGCCGGGATACTCGGGCAGCGCGTGTCGCAAATCAGGCGATGGTGAGATCTTCGCCGGATCGACCGCCGCACCGACGCCGTCAGCATCGGCGACCTCGGCACCCGAGACCGCCGCGTACCGCGACTACGGCAATCGTGTCGCGCAGGCGAAGTGGACCTCGCCGGTGAACAATCGGCTGTTGCTCGAAGGCGGCTTCGGCATGTATTTCAGTCGCTACGGTGGCGGACAGATCCCGGGCCTCGAGACCGAGCATCTGATTCGCATCACCGAGCAGTGCGCCACGGGCTGCGCCGACAACGGCAACATCCCCGGACTGAACTACCGGTCGGTGAACTGGTTCTCCAACATCAATTGGAACAACTCGTGGAATGCCGCTGCGTCGCTTGTCACCGGCAGCCACAACATCAAGTTCGGCTATCAGGGCGGACTGCTCATCGATCAGCGGAAGAATTTCGGGAACGATCAGTACATCAACTACCGCACCAACAACGCGATTCCCGATCAGATCACGCTGAACATCAATCGGTTCCTGATCCTCCAGTCGGTCCGCTTCGATGCGTTCTACGCACAGGAGCAGTGGACGCTCGGACGCATGACCGTGCAGGGAGCGTTGCGTTACGACCACGCGTGGAGCTACTTCCCCGAACAGACGGTCGGACCGGTGCGATTCTTCCCGACGGCGGTGACGTATCCGCGCACGACGGGCGTTGACGGTTATAACGACCTGTGGCCGCGTGGTGGTCTCGCGTACGACTTGTTCGGCACCGGCAAGACCTCCTTGAAGTTCAACTTCGGGCGGTATCTGGAGGCAGCGCAGAACGGCGGGTTGTTCATCGCGCTCAATCCAACCGGGCGACTCTCGACGACAACGACGAGAACGTGGACCGATACCAATCGCAACTATATCGCCGACTGTAACCTGCAGAATCCAGCGGCTCAGGATCTCAGTGCGGCGGGCGGTGATAACTGCGGACCAAACGCGAGCGCCAACTTCGGCACGCAGGTCTTCGACTCGACACTCGACCCCGGGCTGTTGTCGGGATGGGGCGTGCGTTCAGGCGACTGGCAGTATGGCGTGTCCGTGCAGCATGAAGTGCTGCCGCGCGTCGCTGTCGAAGTGGGCTATCAGCGCCGCTGGCTCGTCAACTCGCTCGTCACCGACAACCGCGCGCGATCGGCGGCGGACCATACACTGTTCGGTGTCACGATTCCCACTGACTCCCGGTTGCCGGGAGGAGGTGGTGGTGTGCTCGACGGCCTCTACAACGTGACACCGGAAGCGTCGTTACGGTTGAACGACAACTTCCAGACGCTGTCGTCGAATATTGCCGGTTGGACTCAAGTGGCCAACTCTATCAACCTGAACGTCACGGCGCGCATGCGCAATGGCCTGGTGATGCAGGGTGGGTTCAACTCCGGAACGAACACCAACGACTACTGCGAAGTGAGGAACGCCGTTCCGGAATGGACGGTGCCCCTGGCGCAGTCGCCAACCAACCCATGGTGCGATACCTCGACCGGATGGGTCACTCGTGCGACCGCACTCGGCTCCTACACGATTCCGAAAGTGGACGTGCAGGTCTCCGGCACGCTGCGCAGCGATCCCGGCGGTCAGTTGGCTGCGAATTGGACGGCGCCCAATTCGGCGACCGTCGGACTGAATCGTCCGTTCGCCGGTCTAGGAAGCCAGACGATCACCGTGAACCTGATCGAGCCCGGCACGCTCTATGGCGAGCGCGTCAACCAGATCGACATGCGGTTCGCGAAGATCCTCCGGTTCGGCCGCTCGCGGACGACGGTTGGCTTCGACGTCTACAACCTGGTGAACTCGAACGCGGTGCTGACCTACAACCAGACGTTCTCGCCGACGACCACGACGTGGTTGCGGCCGCAGAGCGTCTTGCAGGCGCGCTTCGTGAAGTTCAGCGCGCAAGTGGACTTCTGAGCGCGCGAGGCAACCGAGCATGCGGAGGTAACGGGTTCATGAGGCGTTGAACTGAGACGAGGCGCGAGCCGGGCCGGGGGCGCTGCCATTGGCGTGCACCTGGTTTCGGCCCGCGCGCTTCGCCGTATAGAGCGCTTCATCGGCGGCGCGGAACAGTGCCTCACCGAGTTCGTCGGTACTCTCGCGCGACATCTCGATGACACGTTCGGTGAACTCACGAGTGACGAGCCCGACGCTGACCGAGAGTGTCCCCTTGGGAAACTTGTGACCCGCGAGCACGGGAGCAGCGGCATGTACGGCGCCGCGCAAGGTGTTGGCGGCGTCCGACGCGGCCGAAGCCGGGCAGTCCGGCAATGCGATGACGAATTCATCGCCACCATAACGGCACCCCACCGCGGTCGACGGCATGCACTCGGCGATGAGCCGGCCGACCGTGCGCACGGCCTCGGCGCCCGCCAGATGACCGTGTTCATCGTTCAAGCCTTTCAGTCGATCAACGTCCAGCACCATCAACGCCAGCGGCCGTCGTCTCACCAGCGCCTCTCGTACGATCGTGTTGAGCTCGAGCTCGAACGAACGAAGGTTGTGAAGGCCGGTGAGGTCATCGGTCAATGCCAGCTCTCGCAATCGTCGTGTGTCTTCGGCCAGACGCGCGGCGACGAGGCCGACGGCGAGAAAGACCGCCATCTGCAAGAGGTCGGATTCTTCGTAGCTCAGCGTCGCGAACTGCGGGTTCGCGAGGTGGTAGAGAAGGATCGCTACTGCCGCGGCGACGATCCCGCCCGGCAGTCCGAGCGTGATCGCTGAGAAGACGATCGGGAAGTAATAGAGGTGCTGGACGCCAGGCAAGCTGGTCCAGCGATCCAACCCAAAGACCATCGCCATGGCGCCAGCCGAACAGGCGAGGACGAAGAAACTCTCGAGCCGATATTGCGAGAGGACCGGGGCGGGATGCCGGCCCGAGTCGTGCGTGAGACGCATCCCCTTGTTGGACGCCGGACGGCGTGAAATCGCCGTGAACCCGAGATGAACTCTGTCTTCAGTTTCGGGTCAGATTCAAATACGCCGCCTCGACGTTCATGCGGCGCAGTCGCTCGTAGTTCGCCCAGCCTTTGTAGCGGTCGAGCGTGATCGTCTCGAGTAGCTCAGAGAGTGGACGACCCGATCGGATCCCGGCCGATACCTCCGCGACCAGATATTCGAAATACTCGCGCGTCTCGGTAACGACCGCCTTGTCGAAGACGTCGCCGTGACCTGGAGCGACGCGATCGAAGTCGAGGGCTTCTACGGTCCGATAGGACTGGATCCATTCGGACAACGGATGTCGATCGAACGCGCTGCAGGTACTCGGCAGCGACCGCGGGTTCGTGGTGACGAGCGCGTCGGCGAGGAACTCTGTCGCGAACAGCACCCGCTCATTCCGAAACAGCATCACCGTCGCATCGTCGGAATGATTGCGTCCGGGATAGATCAGATCCACGCTGCGGCCACCGAGTGCGATCTGCATGCGCTCCGAATAGACGATGTCGGGGCGGCGGATGTCGACCTGCAGTTCCGCCGGCGGCACGAGACCGTCCTTGTTGCGATCGATCGTCGCAAAGAAACCAGGACCCATGCCGCAGATGCCTGGCGCCGCTTTGGTCGGGATGTCGATCTCGTCAGGATCGATCGCGCCGTTGTGATTGCGATCGATCATGTCGCCCGGCATGTGGGGATATCGGCCGTCCATGTTCCGCAGCATGTTCTCGTGGCCGACGAAGGTTGCGGTATCAGCGAAGACGGCGCCACCCGAGGCGTGATCGAAGTGGCTATGGCTGTAGACGACGTAGCGCACGGGGACCTTGAAACGTTTGCCGAGCTCGTCCTTCAGCCAGGTCGCGAACGCTGGATTGATCGGATCGCCGAGGATGATGCCGTCGCGCGTGACGAGGAAGATCGTGTACCAATTGCCGTTGCGGGCCCGATACAGGTCGCCAGTCAGGGGAATGATCTCGCGAGCGGGCCCTCGTGGCTGCGCCTGCACGACGGTCAGCGTCGTGAGCAGCGTCGCGACGAGCGCAGCGAGCCAAGTGTGTCCGCGGTGCATGACGCGATCATAGCCGCGCTGGTTGGTGGTCGGTGGCTACTGGGTGGTGGTTGGTGGTTGGTGGTGGGTGGTTAGTGATGAGCGCGACGGATACCGATCTACTCGTGTTGCTTGATCGCTTCGCCGATGCCTGGAACCGGCACGATCTCGACGCGCTGATGTCCATGATGACCGACGACTGTGTGTTCGAAGCATCGGCCGGTAATGAGGTCCAGGGACAGCGAAGCGAGGGAGCGCCGGCGGTTCGTGCCGCGTACGCGGCGGTGTTCGAAACGTTCCGCGACGCGCGCTGGGCGAACCCGAGGCATTTCATCGTTGGGAATCGTGGCGTGTCGGAATGGACCTTCACCGGCACAAACACAGAGGGCAAGCGCGTGGAGGTGAACGGCTGCGATCTCTTCACCTTCCGAGACGGTAAGATCGCGATCAAGAACTCGTTTCGCAAGAATCGCCCCGCGCTCTGATCGACCCACGGGCTCCGCCGGCCGCCGCGGCGTGCTTCTTGCGTAGCGTGCGGCCGTGCAGCGGGTTCTCCCACCCGACCTCGAGCGCGATCTCACTCGCGTGCGGCACCTGTTGGCTGAGGTGCAAGTGGCGATCAACCGATTCGGGGCCACCGAGCAGGATCAGTCGTCGCTCGCCTCATCCATACGGCAGCTCGACGAGCTGTTTCTCCTCGTGGTTGTCGGTGAGTTCAACGCTGGCAAGAGCGCATTCATCAATGCGTTGGCCGGTCAGTCCGTTCTTCGCGAAGGCGTGACCCCGACGACTGCGCGGATTCACCTGCTCAAGTACGGACCTGCAGTGACCGAGGACACCACCACTGACGGCATCTCGGTCACCACGGCCCCTGTCGAGCTGCTTCGCGACGTGAGTATCGTCGATACGCCGGGGACGAACGCGATCATCCGAGAACATGAGCGGCTGACGACGGACTTCGTGCCGAGAGCGGATCTGGTGTTGTTCGTCACCTCGGCCGACCGGCCGTTCACGGAAACCGAGCGCGCGTTCTTCGAGTCCATTCGCGCCTGGGGCAAGAAGATCGTCATCGTCGTCAACAAGGTGGACATTTTTGGTACGCCTGACGAGCTCGACGAGGTCCTGACGTTCGTGCGATCCGCCGCACAGCGCATGTTCGGTCTCACTCCGGAAATCTTCCCGGTCAGCGCGCGCATAGCGCTGCGCGCGAAGCGCGGCGAGCCCGCCTTATGGACGACGAGCGGGTTCGACGCATTGGAGCGGTACATCACGACCACACTCGACCAACGCGGACGCTTCCAGTTGAAGCTCGGAAATCCGCTTGGTGTGGGCCACGCGCTCGCATCACGGTACGCGACGATGGCCGAGGAGCGACTGACGCTGCTGAACGAGGACACGTCGGTTCTCGAGGACATCGATCGGCAGTTGGCCGTGCATCGGGACGATCTGGCGCGCGGGTTCGAGTTGCGGATGACGGCCGTCGAAAAGGTGCTGCTCGACATGGAGCAGCGGGGACATGAGTTCTTCGAGGACACGCTGCGGCTTGGCCGTGTGATGGATCTGTTCAACCGCGCCCGCGTGCAGAAGGAATTCGAGGAACGCGTGGTCGCCGATGCACCGCGCCAGATCGAGCGACGCGTGTCGGAGCTGATCGACTGGCTGATCGATCAGGATTTCAGGCAATGGCAGGCGGTGATGAGCGTTCTTGGTGCGCGCTCCACGAATCATCGCAGCCGGATATTGGGCACGCCGGCGGTCGGCACGTTCCACGCGGATCGCACCGGGCTGATCGATTCAGTCGGACGCGAGGCGCAGCGAGTCGTGGACACCTACGACAAGGATCGCGAGGCTGCCGCGATTGCAGAGGACGCGCGCGAGGCGGTCACGACGGCGGCCGCCGCTGGCGGCGCCGCGGTCGGGTTGGGGACCCTCGTGACACTGGCCGCAACGAGCGCGGCGGCAGACGTCACCGGCATCGTGCTGGCGAGCGTCGTCGCCATGATGGGCTTTCTGGTGATTCCGGCTCGCCGCCGCAAGGCGAAGCGCGAGATGCAGGAGAAAGTGTCGCAGTTGCGCGCCCGGCTCTCAGCGGCGCTGCGTGCTGAGTTCGATCGTGCGCGTGAGCGCGGACAGGCGCGTCTCGACGAGGCGATGGCGCCGTACAGTCGTTTCGTCCGTGCGGAGCGCGATCGCTGGGCCGAGGCGAAATCGATCCTGAGCTCGCTGCGTGATCAGGCCGCGACCTTCCTTCACCGGCTCGCGGCCTGACCAACCACCAACCAGTTATCGCGGCTTCTCGAACAGCACCAGGAACAGGTGGTCGCCATCACCGGGCCAGCGCTCGATCGTTCTGACGTGTCGAAAGCCTGATTGCGTGAGCTCGCTCACAATCACCGTCGGAGGAATGCCGTGACCGCCGCGATTCTCGGGGACGCCATTGGGAAGAGGCGACCCCGGCTCCGCTTCGAAATCCATGACAGCCAGCCGGCCGCCCGGCTTCAGCGACGACAGCAGGCTTGCACCGAACTCGAGCGGACTCGTCAGGTGGTGATAGACGTCGCGCAGGAAGATTGCGTCGCAACATCCGTCAGGCAGGTTCGTCGCGCGCGCGGCACCTTCTACGACGATCACGTTGGTGAGCGCTTCTTTCATCACAGCGCCGCGTATCTCGGCCAGCTGCGCGGCCGCGACGTCTGTGGCGTAGAGGCGTCCGTCAGCTCCCAGCCACTTGGCCATCGTCACCGCCATGGCGCCGCCGCCCGCACCAACGTCCGCGACGGTCATTCCTGGCGTGATCGACAGCACGCGCGCCAACGTCGGGACTTCACGCGCGGCCTGATCGAATTCCTGGCGGATGAGATTGGCTGGTCGCTGGGCGTCTAGTGCGGCCGGTACGGCGAGGAGGAAACAGACACTGAATGCCAGGCGGTATCGTCGCGACATCTTTGCACCTCGAACATCGGTTGCGGTGTTCAGAGGCAAGACGCCGGCGACCGGTTATTGGTTCGGTCGCGAGACGTGCGAGCGCTTATTTGAATCCGCCCAGCGTGTCGTTCGCTGCCGGCCGCTGCATGCCCTTCTCGAAGTACTCCTCCCAGATGCGCGCCCATGGACGGTCGAACAGATCGCGCACGGTGTAGTCGATCGTCGTCCCCGGCGGGACCTGCGTGCCGCGTCCATCCTTGCCAGGGAAGATCGTCTGGTTGCAGTGTTCGAGGTGGAACGCCGGAGCGTTCGTAAGGTCGCCACGTCGCGAGAAGAAGCGAATGTCACGCACCGGCTGAACGAGCGCTTCTGGATCGTAGAAGACGGTCTCGTGCTCGAGACCGGCGAACTTGCCATCGGCGAACTTGCGCGGCGACCAGATCTCGATCAACTGCATCTTGCTGCTGTATTCAAAGCTGCTGTGCGTGAACCAGCCCTGGACGTTCGAGGTCCACGTGATCAGCACATCGCCGTCCCAGAAGCCGACGGTCTCGCCAAGCCAACTACGGACATCGGCGCCGAGATTGGGCACGGTGCCCTTGAGACTGAACTCACGACCGACCTGCACGTGACGAAGCGCGTTGTCGGTGCCACCGAGGAACTGGACGCGACCCGGGACCACCATCACATCGAGCTGACTCGGACCGCCTGGGCCTGACCACCAACGCAACAGTCCTTCGGGACGGCAGTACATCAACGAGAACTGCGCCGCGTTGCTGTTGGCCTTGTGATACATCTGCTGCACGTATCGCTGCTGGTACTCCGGCGTGAGCAGCGAAAGAATCGTCGGCATCTGATTCGCCCAGCCGACGATCCATTGCGGCGGCTCGGTGTATTCCTGCGGCAGCGGCTGACCGGGTCCGCCGCCTCGCCGGCCTCGTCCGAACACCAGGTTCAGGTTTCTCGTGTAGCGACCGTTCCAGTCGGGCAGCGTGTCCTTCGTATGCGCGGTGGGACCACCATGCGCCTTGGTCTCCGCGAGTAGCGCCTCGTAGTGTTCCTGCGCCGTCTTGAATGGATATGGACTGACGATGTTCTCGCGAGGGTAGTCGCGTTCGCAGTGACCCCATGCCGCGGTTGCCGGATTGCCGTTGTCGAGCGCGCCGGGTCCGCTCGAGTAGTCGCCCCAAATCGAATCGAGCGCGATCGGGCTGTTGCAGCGGTAGTAGCGCTTGTCCATCCACAGCGCGCGATCAACGTAGAAGTCCTTCGACGTGAAGATGTCGTGCGGCAGCGGCTGCACCCCGGCGGGCGGCTTTCCTCCGGTGGCGGTGGCGCTGGTCTGGTAGTACCACGGCGTCACCGCGCCGACGAATTCGTCGAGCGGATAGCCATGAAACTTGCCGAGAGGCACCGGTGTTGGCCAGCCTCGCCCCACGCTCTTCTGCGTCGTCTGTCTCGCCTGGCCTGAGGCGTTCGTGAACGACCACGCCACGGCGCACATGCCGACGAGAAGGCTCACCACCGCGATGCGGTGCTTACTCGAGAACGCTTCGCTCATCGATTCCTTCCACCAGCCACGAACCACCAACCACGAACCACGAACCACCAACCACGAACCACCAACCACGAACCAGTCAGGGCTTCCAGACAGCCGTTGCCTTGGCGAGCGGACCCTCGCCGTGCGGCGTTGCGCCCTCAACCGAGTCGCAATGCTTGCCAGCGGCAGGTGCTTTTCCGGCAGGGCACTTGAATAGTCCTTCTATGCGCGCCCCGCCGCGCTGGCCGCTTCGCAGCGGTGCGAGGCCGACGCTGAACACCGTGCCGCGCGGAAAACTGTCGGACGTGATGCCTTCACGCGCGCCTTGCGCGGAGCCGCCCATTTCGACCAGCCACGTCGCGGTCTTGCCCTCGGCGTCGCGCACGAGCGCTTTGCGCTCTTCGTTCAGCGGCACGAAGACGATCTGCATGTGGGCGCCGTCGGGGATGATGCGTTCGACGACACCGGTGAAGACGTAGGTGATCGAACGGTCGTACATCGCGAACGAATGATGTGCGACCAGTGTGGTTGATGCGAGCAGAGCGAACACCAGGGTTCTCATCGCCATCGATTGTAGTGGTCGAGGAAGCAATGCCCCTCACCCATTTGGGGGGCTCTGTAGTCCGTGGTTCGGCGCGTAGCGCCTCACTTCATGTGCTGGAGCGAGCGCTCGTTTTCAAGACAGATCTCGTCAATCAACTCGGCCTCCACGATCAGGCGTTCCTTGATCGTGACGGTGAACGGCTTCGTATAGGCCTTCGGATCGTCGATCGTCAATTGGATCTCCATGTGGCCGAAGTCCGGACGACGGATCTCTTCGCGGATCTTGGCGCCCTCGGTCACCACGCTCCCTTGCCAATCGATCCAGCTGTCGTCGCGCAGGCCCATCGAGTCCACGATCAGCGTATCGCCCGACCACTTCGCGGACGAGTATCCCATCCACGACGGCGTTGGATCGGTCGGCAACGGCCGGCCGTCGGTGAAGACCTGACGGTATCCGGCATTCCATTCGTTGAGCACGAGCAGGAGGCCCGGCGTCTGGACGAACTTCAAGAGGTGCGGCATCCCGTAGGCGCGAATGAAGTTGTCGGGCAGGCACTTCACGTGCGGGTCGTCCTTGGCGTTCACCGCCCATCGTTCTTTCACCTGCTTGGCGAGCCACGGCTGATAGGGAAGTCCTCCCGGGATCTCGACGCCAAGGTTGATCATGCGTCGCGAAGTCGTCGCATCATGAGGATTCGGCGCGACGTTCGGCCGGCGTGGATCGACTTCATCGCTCGTCCAGATGCCGGAGAAATCAGGCTTGCCGTCAGGCGTCCGCGGTGTTGCGGCGGCCGTGTCGACGCTGCCGTCTGCCTTTCGAGGCACGCCGGCCGCGGAATGGCGAATCCATTGCGCAGCCAAATGAGTCGACGGAAGCGACACGATGAGCAGGACCAACAACAGGCGCCTGGTTGTCATTTTTCCCAAGGGTATCGGAATCCGGGCAGCGGTGTAATTACATCGATTGGTAATGGTCCCTGGTCCTTGGTGCTTGGTTCTTGGTCCGTGCCTGGTCCGTGGTCCTTGGTCCGCGAGTCAATGCGATGCTCATCCTCGGCGGCCGTGAGACACAGCGCCGAGCGTCGATCCGGCGATACGCAGCCCGTTGGCCAGAAAGAACCAGAACGGACCGTACGCGGCGACCACCGAGGGGATCGTGGTCGGAGGAATCGAGCAGATCGCCAGATAGATCACTGTCGCGACGATGCCCGTGAGCGCGCCGTGCAGCGCGAACTGCGACGTCAGCGGTCGGGCCACCCACCAGCCAAGCAGGGTGCCGACGACGAAGCAGGCCGCGGCAACACTCACGAAAAAGATCGTGTAATCGCCCGACGCGTTCTGAGCGCCAGGAGCGAGCGGGTTCGCGACGAAACCGAGCAGCGGCACCGCCGCGACGATCAACACCGTCTCGAGAAGAAAGGCACCGATCACGATTCGACCCCAGCGGACACGGCCGGCTGACGTGGTGATGTGTTGGTGAGTGGTTGCGTTTGTCATCGTTGCGGCGACCTCGTGGCCGTCTTGTCGAACACTTCACGCGCACGCTGAATATCCGGGAACGCTTTGACCGTCCAGTTCAGAAACTGGTTGATTGGCTTGAGCAGCGAGCGTCCGAGACGCGTGAGCTGATACTCCACGTGTGGCGGCCGCACGGGATGGACGGTACGCAACAGATAGCCATCGCGCTCGAGATCGCGCAGCTTTCGTGTCAGCACACGATGGGAGATGCCGCCAACCTGACGCTTGATTTCATTGAACCGCTTGGGATTGTCCTCGAGCACCGCGAGGATCAGAAAGCTCCACTTGTCACCGAGTTGATCGAGCACGTTGCGGAACGGACAATCCTTCGCTTCGTCGTAACTATCCACTGCCACTTTCAACATGGGGTACTCCACGCTGTCTTTTTTCACTATGCGACGAGGCAACGCCCGCGGTCAAACTGCCAGGTGACAGTAACCTTTAGGTTCCTACATCGCATGAAAGTGCGTACTTGAGCCGCGCGGCACGGCTCGATACGCTCGACATCTAAGACGGGATGAGCGCGGCTCTCGTTCGCAAAGCGAAACGAGAGCAGGTCTTGTTCGTCTGAACGGCGGGATGCGCACGCGCGGCAACGCATCGCATCCCTGATCACAACCCTTAGGAGTGAGCTGAGGGCTGGACTTCAGCCAGCAGGGAAGAGCCAGCCTTCGCGAGGAGGCTGGCCATGTGGACTGCCGAGACGGTCCTCGTGTGCGCGTTGACCTTGTTGCATCGACGCGTCGATTCGTTTCCGCCGATCGAGTTCGTCGCGCATCGTCCACAGTACGTGTCAGTGAACGCCGACGCGTATGTGCCGATCGGCGACTCGCGCATCTATCTCATCACGACGAGTCGCGCCTTCGTTCGAGCGCGGCGAGCGTTGTACCGGTGCGGTGAACTCGATGCGCTCAGGAAGATTGCGAGCGTGCTGGTCCACGAGGAATGGCATGTGCGGAATGGCAGCGACGAAGAAGGCGCGTACGCCGCGCAATTGACGACGCTGATGTCTCTCGACGCAGGTCCAGGCAATCCGCTGTATACCGAAGTGACCCGGTCGATGCGGGCGCGGCTCCGCCGATCGCGTGAGACCGCACGGGTCTCACGGCGATGAGGGCGGAGCGCGTAACTACGAGCAGTTCTCGGCGACGACTTTCACGGATTCGACGGTGATCAGCGGCGGACGCACGACCTTTGGATCGGGTGCGCCTTCCTTGTCCGCGCTCGGTGGTGGTGGTTCCTGCACCGGGCCGATCACTTCGACCTTCTTGTTCACATGTCCTGACCACTCTGCTGGTGTTGCTCCGCCAAGCACGTACATAGGTGCGGAACCACCCTCGGCTTTGCTCAGGACGAATACCGTGTCCCCGGCGGTTGTCTTCGCCTGTACGACACAACCGGTCACGGTCGATTTCTGCGCCTGCTCGTTTGACGATGCTGGACCTTGAGCCGGCGCCTGCTGCTCCTGCGCGAACACACCGACCGCGCTGGCGAGTGCGACGGCCGCTATCGTCGAGATGACATGTCGCATGACCACTCCTCCTGACTGAACTTCAACGTCAACCGGCGTCATGTCGGAGCACTATTCCTGCCAAAACCGAAAACGCAGTGTCTTGCGGGCCGCATTCTTGATGAGACGGCACCGACAAACCCTTACAGGATGAAAGTTGTGCACGGCACCACGTTCCGCTGGGATGCAGTCAGGGTCGAGTTTGTCGAAAAGCCCGAGGTTGGCAGCGACTGGCCGTAGAATGCCCCGCGATGGGCGTTGACAGTCCGTCAATCTCCGAATCGCGAGGACCTGCCGCGGACGTGTCGAGCCCCGTTCACTCGTACAACGTCCGCATCTGCCATTGGATCAACCTCATCTCGTGCGTGTATCTGCTCTGGAGCGGCGTCCACATCTTTCTCGATTTCCCTGAGCTCTACTGGGGCCACACCGGATATCGCGGGTATCCGGCCGCGTTCAGGCTCGCGGACTGGGGCCTCTCGTGGGAGGAGGCCGGCGCGATCGGCGACCGTCGGTGGGGACGCAACTATCACTTCACCACGGCCTGGGTGTTTCTCATCAACGGCCTCGTCTACGTCGGATGGAATCTGTACTCGAAGCATTTTCGCAACCGGATGGTGCCGGGGCGTGATGAGTGGACGGTTGCGAATGTGCGGGCGGAGCTGCGCGATAGTGTGCGATGGCGATCGCGCAGGCACGCGCACGATGGCGCCGCAGCCAGCACGAGCTACGGCACGCTCCAGAAGACGTCGTATCTGATTCTGATCTTCGTGTATGTGCCGCTGATGATTCTCACCGGCATTGCGCAATCACCTGGCTTTACTGCGGCGATGCCGATTCTGCTCGATCTCTTCGGCGGCCGTCAGTCGGCGCGGACGCTTCATACCATCGGCACCGTCGCCCTGGTCCTGTTCGTCGTCATCCACGTGTTCGAGATCGCGGCCGCGGGATTCTTCGTCAAGGTCCGTTCAATGATCGCGCCCAGTAGAGGCGGTTCTTCAGACCCGCCTGGAAGCGAATAGACGATGAGCAATCGCATCTCACGCCGTACGGTGCTGGCCAGCCTCCCGACGCTCGGGGGGCTGTTGTTGACGGGATGTACGCGCGAGACGTTCGTTCCGCCGCGCGTGCGCGGTGGACTGATCGGCGCCGCTGACGTGTTGACGATGAGCACGAATCGCCTGCTGCTCTCTGGCCAGCAGTTGGCGCGCGAGTACAGCCGAAGTGATGTCGCCGATCCGTTTCCGACCTGGAACCAGACCAATCCGCGAAACGCGGAGTATCAACGCCACGCATCCGAGGGGTTCACGAACTGGCGATTACCGATCAACGGACTCGTGGCGCGTCCGCGAGACCTGTCGCTCGCAGAGATCAGAAGTCTGCCTGCACGGACGCAAATCACTGCGCATGTCTGCGAGCAGGGATGGTCGGCGATTGGCGAGTGGACGGGCGTCCCGCTCCAGCGCGTCCTGGACGAGGTAGGTGGCGTCACGCCCGCCGCGCGCTATGTCGTCATCGACACCTTCGACGGGTGGTACGAGGGATACGATTTGTTCGAGGTCGCGCACGCCCAGACCATCCTCGCCTATGGTCTGAACGGTCGCGACCTTCCCCGAGGCAACGGCGCGCCGCTCCGTCTCCGCGTCGAGCGGCAGTGCGGATACAAGCAACTCAAGTTCGTAAAATCGATTCGAGTCGTTGACTCGATGGCCGGCATTGGCCGGGGCACCGGTGGAATCAACTCGGACTTCGGGTTCCATTGGTTCGCGGGGGTCTAGCTGACGGAGACCACAGAGCCTATCAACACAGACGACACAGAGGATTCGAGTTAATAGGAGAGTATGTCTCTGTGGTCTCTGTGATCTCTGTGTTGAAAGCTCCGCGTCTCGTGTGTTCGCGACATTCACCTGTCCTCACTACACTGGTTTCGAGATCAGACGTCGGTGGAGCAGTTGGTAAAGGTTCGCCGCGCCGCAGATGTCACCGAAGACCACCTGTATCACCGCAACAGCGAACAGCCCTTCTAACACCCAGGCTGTGATTGAGGCGCCGACAGCGAGAGAGATTCCAATCGTCAGCGCAACTGTCCCCGCCATGCCCATCGCAAAGCGTCGAGGCGCCGGCGCGATGTCCAACGGCGCGAGGCCGCGCGGCCGTGCGACGAGGGAGTTGTAAGCGGCGTCGAAGGGATTGCGGCCCGGAACGAACGCGCTCCACAACAGCACCAATGAGAGAGCCAGAAACAGCAACGGGCGCTGCACGGCGATTCCGATCGCGACGACGATGCCGATGATTCTGGGTTGCAGCATCAACCCCGAATACAGATCGTCGTCAACGTTCGGAGTCGTCACGCCGAGTTGCCGGATGAAACGAACGCGTGATTCGCGCATAACCCCTCCTTGTCGCGCGCGAGCAGTTCTCGGGGCAGGGGGTTCTCGCCCCTACTTCAACAACACCACGAGGCCGGTGAGCACCAGTGCGCCGGCCCACACCCAATCCATGTTCAGCCAGGCCTTTCGCAGCAGGCTGAGGCCCAGCTTTCGGTAGACAATCCACGCCGCCAGCGTCATCACGACGAGATACGACATCGTGTGGATGGCGACGGCGATTCCGCCGGTCGCCGCACTGTTCGTCGCAGCCGCCATGTGGTGCATGTGTTCATGACCTGCGGCCGACAGCATTGGTGGTGCTGACATCACGAACGGCACCACCATGAAGCCCGCGCCG
>JBKPRH010000480.1:0-10553 GCA_046765795.1 Acidobacteriota bacterium
GTGAGCGCGACGATCGCGAAGAACGTGCCGAGGCTCGCCACGAGTCGTTCGCTGAGTAGCCGCTCATTGATGACACCTGTCATCGTATCAATCGCGAGAATAGGCACATCAGGTCGCAAACGCTGCATCGTCTGACGGGTCATCTCGATCCAGTGGGCCGGGTAGCCATTAGTGCGCAGGATGAATTCGAAGGAGGCGAGCCTGACGTCGTTCGCCTGGAACCACGGAAGATAGGCAAGCCGATCAGAGGGCCGGCGCAGATCCTGATATCGGATGTCTTGCGCCACTCCGACGATCTCGTGCGGAATCGGCTGCGGTCCGCGATTGATGACTATTGTGCGGCCGACGGCGGACGCCGCGTCACCGAAGTAGCGGCGTGCGAACGCTTCGCTGACGACAGCGACCCGGCTGGTATTGTCACGGTCGTGGCTATCGATCGCCCGTCCGCTGATGATCGGCACCTGCAGCGTGCTGAAGTAGTCGGGCCCGACCAGGTTTACCTGAATGATGGTGTCGTCGGGTTCGCGCGGTTCGACGCCGGGCACCGTCAGACGCCGCCCATCCACGTTCCCGTTGAACGGCGAACCAGTGGCGAGCGTGACCTGCTCGACACCTGGTATCGCGCGTAGGTGCTCGAGCATCTCTCGCTGCAACGCGCGAAGTCGTTCCCGTTCATAGCCGGTGCCTTGCGGATCCATGCGCACGACCAGAAGCCGGTCACGTTCGAAGCCCGTGTTCACTTGAGCGAGGTTGACGATCGTACGGACACAAAGGACCGCACCGGCCACCAGCACGAGCGAGAGCGCAAACTGCGCGACGATGAGGACGCGTCCGAATGGGAGACGGGTGCTCGTACGGTGACTCGAACGGTGAAGTGCCGGCATCACTGCCACCTGTGACGCCTGCCACGCCGGCATCAGTCCGAACAGTATCGTCGTGGCGAGGACGGCGGTGGCGGCGAATCCCAATACACGAACGTCTGGAGCGAGCGTCAGCGACACCGGCCCAAAGTGCTGTGGCAGTGTGGCGACGAGCGCGTTGCCGCCCTTGATAGCCAGCACCAGACCGAGCGTTGTGCCCAGCACCGAAAGCGCGGCGCTCTCCGTGAGCAGCTGGCGGACGATGCGCCAGCGGCCGGCACCTAAGGCCAGACGCATCCCGAGCTCGTGTTGTCGCGTGGCGTTACGGGCGACGAGCAGGCCGGCCAGGTTCACACAGGCAATCAGCAAAAGCAAACCGACGGCGATCATCAGCAGTCGCAGTGGTGAGCCGAACTGTTGCCGCAGATCGGTGATGCCGGTTGCTGCCGACGTGACAGACGCGTGCTGGAGATATCGCGCTCGAAATCGTTCCGTCGTCTTGCCAGCCGCGACGAAGCGAATGAGCATCGGATCGACGTGCTGTCGGGCTTCGTCGATCGAGACATTCGGCTGCAGACGTGCAATCACCGGTGTGGTTGACCAGAGGTTCGGATTCCGAAACTCCGACGTGTCTAGTGGCATCGTGACGTCAGTCGTCCAGCCGACGAGGATGCCGCGGAACGTTGGTGGCGTGACACCGATAATCGTGTACGGCTGCTGATCAACAGTGATGGTCGCGCCGAGAACATCCGCTGATCCGGAGAACCGCCGTTGCCACAGCGCATGACTGATCACCGCGACCGGCGGCGCGCCAGCTTCCGGACGATCGTCCGGACCGAATGTCCTGCCCAGCACCGGTTGCACGCCTAGCATCGTGTGGTAGTTGACCGTCACCCGTTGTCCGGTGAGCGGCTCGACGCGTCCGCGAATGCCCACCTTGTAGACGTCGTGCCTGACCAGCATCGTCTCCGCGAAGAGATCGCTGCGCGACGAGACTTCCTGGAACCACGGATAGTTTGACGAACCAGAATGCGCGTCGCCGCGTTCACCCGACGTCGTCACGTGGACGAGTTGCTGCGGATTGCGCACTGGCAGCTCCCTGAGCAGGAGCACATCGAACAAGCCGAAGATCGCCGTGCTCGAGCCGATACCGAGGGCAAGCGACAAGACGGCGGCGAGTGTGAACCCGGGCGTGCGCTGCAGCGTGCGGACCGTGAACCGCAGATCGCCGGCGAGGTCGTCAACGAGCCTGAGCCCGCGCGCCTCGCGGCCGGCTTCCTTCCAGCGAATGAGGTCGCCGAATTCCTGCCGCGCACGGCGTTCGGCATCGGCGCGCGACATTCCCTGCGACTCGAGATCCGCGGCTCGCGCCTCGAGATGGAAGCGCATCTCGCGATCCATCTCGCGCTCCATGCGCGAGCGCGCAAGCCACGCGCGCAAGAACGAGCGGACGGCGGCCAGTGATGTCAACATGGTGCCCTCACAGATCGCCGGGCGCAGTCTTCAGCACGAGTCCGATGGCTCCGGACAACCGCTCCCAGTAGTCGGTCTCTTCACGCAGGCGCTTGCGTCCGGCCGCGGTCAGCGAATAGAACTTGGCCTGCCGCTTGTTCTCCGATTCGCCCCATTCGAAGGTCACCAGGCCCTGGTGCTCGAGGCGATACAGCGCGGGATAGAGCGATCCCTGAGGAATCTGCAGTGTGTCACGTGACAGCTGCTGCAGGCGGAGCAGGACACCGTAGCCATGCAGCGGTCCGAGCGAGATGGCTTTGAGGATCAGCAGGTCCAGCGTGCCCTGCAGCAGTTCGGTCGTCTTGTTCATCCGCTCTCCTAGGACGGCTAGGAGCCTACGCCCTGCTCTCCTAGTATGTCAAGGAGTGGAGCCGGGACCCGTAGACGAGATTCATCAGTCGCTAATATTTCTTGGCCGGCCGAGACCTATAATCCGCGGGCACAACCTTCGTGCTGGAAGGATCGGAACCGTGTCAACTGCAATCACAACACTCGTTGGTGGACACGTCGATGTCGGCGATGCGGAGATCGATGCGCTTCGTACCTCGCTTCGCGACGGCCTCTTCTCGCCGGGTCAACCTGGCTATTCAGACAAACCCATTTTCAACGCGATGCATCAGCGGCGGCCTGCACTGATCGCCCGGTGCGCGGGCACTGCGGACGTCGTCACTGCCGTGAGGTTCGCCCGGCAGCACGGGCTACTGGTTGCGGTGCGTGGCGGCGGTCACTCGGTTGCCGGTCATTCGAGCTGCGACGGTGGACTCGTCATCGATCTGACTCGCATGCGTGGTGTGGACGTCGATCCCGACACGCGTATCGCACGAGTGCAGGGCGGCGCATTGTGGGCTGACGTCGACCGAGAGACGCAGCCGTATGGTCTCGTCGTGCCCGGAGGCGTAGTGTCCGAAACCGGCGTCGCGGGTTTAACGCTAGGCGGCGGAGAGGGCTGGGTTCGGCGTAAGTATGGGCTGACGATCGACAGCCTGCTCTCGGCGCGTGTCGTGTGCGCCGACGGGAGCGTGCGTACGGCGTCGCCGACCTCGGAGCCGGATCTCTTCTGGGCGCTGCGTGGTGGCGGCGGCAACTTCGGGGTAGTGACGTCGTTTGAGTTCCGAGCGCATCCACTTGGACCGATCGTCGCGTTTGCTGGTGTCTTCTACCCCGCGTCGGATGCGGCACACGTGCTTCCACGTTGGCGTGACTACTGCCAGAGCACTCCGGACGAGGTCACGTCGATCGCCGTGGCGATTACGTTCCCCGCCGTTCCACATCTCCCTCCGCCGATCCACAATCAGGCGTGCTTGGTCATCGGCGGCGTATTCGTCGGAGATGCCAACGAAGGGATGCGGGTGATGCAGCCGCTTCGCGAACTGGGCACGCCCCTGGCCGATATCTCACAACCGATGCCATTCACGGTCGTGCAGACCGCGTTCGACGGCTTTTTCCCGATGGGGAAGCTCCAGAGCTACTGGAAGGCGCAGCACCTCCCAACGCTGTCGGACGAGGCCATCGCGGTCATCGCGAGCCGGGTCAATCAGCGGCCGTCACCACTGACACTCGTGGCGACCTTCCAGATGGGCGGGGCGATCAACCGTGTCGGACCAACCGAGACGGCCTACGCGGAGCGGTCCGCGTTGTGGATGTCATCGGTCGACGGCAACTGGGAGAATCCGTCGGACAACGCCGCCAACGTGGCCTGGGTGCGCGACAGCTTCAAGCAGATCTCGCCGTTCTCGAACGGTGTCACGTATACGAGCTTCACGGGACAGGCCGACGAAACAGCGAGCGCACTCGCGGCACAAGGCTACGGCGGCAACATGGTGCGGTTGCAGCGCATCAAGGCGGCGTACGACCCGGACAACTTCTTCCGCCTGAATCCGAACGTCATTCCAGCGCCCGCGGTCGCCACGTAGCGCGCGTAACGGTTCGGACGTGGCGCTGACGGCTGGCACGAGGCTCGGCCCGTATCGGATTACCAGCGTGCTGGGTATCGGTGGGATGGGCGAGGTCTACCGAGCGCACGATTCGAAGCTCGGTCGCGACGTCGCGTTGAAGGTCCTGCCTGCACCGTTTCAAGCCGACGAGCAGCGGCTCGCGCGTTTCGAACGCGAGGCGCGCGCGCTCGCATCTCTGAACCATCCCAACATCGCCACGATCTATGGCCTCGAGCAGCACGACGGTGTCCACTCACTCGTGATGGAACTGGTTGACGGCATGACGCTGCACGAGAGGATTGCCACCGCCGTCGCGCCGAGTAGTGATTCAGGCGCGCCCGCGCGTGCGGCTATTCCTCTCCCAGAAGCCCTAGGCTTCGCCGCGCAGATCGTCGAAGCGCTCGACGCGGCTCACGAGCGCGGCATCGTGCATCGCGATCTGAAACCCGCCAACATCAAGATCACGGACGAAGGCCGGGTAAAGGTACTCGACTTCGGGCTGGCCAAGGCGATGGATCCCGATGTGTCCGGGTCATCGCCCGTCAATCTCTCGCTCTCTCCAACGCTGACGATCGGCGCCACGTCCACTGGCGTGATTCTGGGAACCGCCGCCTACATGAGTCCCGAGCAGGCGCGTGGCAGGAACGTCGACAAACGATCGGATATCTGGGCGTTCGGCTGCGTTCTCTACGAGATGCTGACGGGAGGCACGGCATTCCCCGGCGAAACGTTGCCCGACACGATCGTCTCGATCCTCGAACGACAGCCGGATTGGTCTGCGCTGCCGGCAGCCACGCCGGCGGTCGTGATTCGGCTGCTGCGCCGGTGTCTCGAGAAGGATCCGCGGAAGCGCCTGCGTGACATCGGCGATGCACGGCTCGATCTCGAAGAGGTGCGCCGCAGGGAATCCGAGCCGAACACGCCGAGCGTACGGATACGTGAGCGCGAAGTCGAGTTTCAGCGGCTCACGGACGTCGAAGGACTGAAAGAAACGCCCGCCGTCTCGCCCGACGGCAAGATGGTGGCCTTTGTGGCGATGGTCGACGGTATCCGTCAGATCTTCATCCGCATGCTCGGTGGCGGCGGCGTGCTGCAACTGACGCGCGACAACGTGGATCATACGCATCCACGCTGGGCGCCGGACTCGACCACGCTCATCTACTACACCCCGCCGCCAGTTGAATCCGATGATGGCGTGATCTGGGAAATTGGTGCACTAGGCGGATGGCCGCGCAGGATCAGTGCGGCGACCGGAGCCGGAGACATCAGCCACGATGGCCGCCGCATTGCGTTTCTGTATGCGGAAGGGGATCAGCTGGGTCTTGTCCTTGCTGCGCGAGATGGTTCGCAGAGAACCCGAGTCACGGTGCTCCCGTCCGGCACGTATTCGTTTCTTCGCTGGGCGCCGGACGATCGATTGATCGCCGTTCAACGCCTCGGACATCGTGGCTTCGATGGACACATCGACGTCGTGAACCTGGCGACGGGTGCACGACACGAGGCGACCAGTGGGAACCGGATGCAGGGATTCGCCTGGCTGCCCGACGGTTCGGGCTTCGTGTGCAGCGCCTCGCGTGGTAGCACGATGCTGTATCCACCGGCGTTTCACCTTCGACTCGTACGCGTCAATGGCACCGGCGAACGCCAGTTGACCTTCGGGGACCATTCCTACGTCGAGCCGGACGTTCACAAATCGGGGAGCCTCGTTTCCAGCCAGACACTCAGCCGATCCGATATCTGGAAGTTCCCGGTGACTGGAACGCCTGGCGAGAACACCCGGAACGGGGTTCGAATCACACGCCAGACGGGCCAGGTCCAGGTACCATCGGTGAGTCCGGACGAACGCGCGATCGTGTTCGTGTCGGATACTGGTGGTCACTCGAACCTGTGGATTGCAGCAACGGACGGCACCGGCATGCGTCCAATCACATTCGAGACGGACCCCGGAGTCGCGATCGGTGTTCCCGTCTGGTCACCACGTGGCGATTGGATTGCGTTCGTCCGATCGGATGACAGCCGAGCGGCGACCTGGGGAATCCGTCCTGATGGCAGTGGTCTCCGCCGGATGGTCACTGGATGGGCGCCGAATTGGTCCGCCGACGGCCGTTGGCTGTACTACTGGCGTCTCGAGGAGCCTCGCGGTATCGATCGAATTTCGATCGATGACGGCACGATCGAGTCCGTGCAAGTGGGCGGTGAGCTCTCCATTCCCGCGATCTCGCGCGATGGCACGACAATGTTCCTTGCGCAGTCCGCCACGGCGCCAATACGAGGGTGGTTCGGTCAAGGTGTCCTCGAGATCGTCCGGTGCACCCCTCCCGCCACCGCAGGTGAGAGACTCGCGCGTGTGCCCGGCCAACGGATCCCAGGCCGGATCGCGACGTTCGTCATGTCCCCGGACGGACGCAACATCGCCACCTCGCTGCACGACGGCGGCACCGCCAATCTGTGGGTACTACCAACCGACGGCGGGTCAATGAAACCGGTGACCGACTTCGGCGAGCGAATCGTGGTGATTGCGCGCAGTGTGTCGTGGTCCGCGGACAGTCAATCGATATACGCAGCTGTCGCCGAAATCGGAACCGACATCGTCCTTCTGAACGGACTCCTCGACTAAAACAATTCCCAACGCCCAACTTCCAATGCCCAACCACTCTCAAATTCCAATTCCCAACGCCCAACAATTTCCAATTTGGGGTTGGGAGGTTGGGAGTGGTTGGTCGTTGGGAGTTGGTGGTTGGGAGTTGAATTCAGGCGTACATGCCGCGCAGCTTGGTGACGTTGCCCACACGAGAGATTGCGACGATGTACGCGGCGGTTCGCAGATCGACCTTGTACTTGAGCGAGGTCTGGAGCACGTCGTCGAACGCCTCGACCATCTTTTTCTCGAGCCGCGTGTTGACCTCGTCCAGTTCCCAGAAATAACCGTAGCGATCCTGCACCCACTCGAAATACGAGGTGGTGACGCCTCCAGAATTGGCGAGGATGTCGGGAATCACGAACACACCACGCTCGTGCAGGAGCTTGTGCGCGTCGGGCGTCGTCGGCCCGTTCGCGCCCTCGGTGAGTATCTTTGCCTTGATGTGCGGCGCGTTCTCAACAGTGATCTGGTTCTCGAGCGCGGCCGGAATCAGCACATCAACGGCAAGCCCCCACAGATCGTCAGGCTCGAGGCGTTCTGCGCCTGAAAATCCGGCGACAGTCTTGTGCTGCTGCGTATGCGCGATCAGCTTCGGAATGTCGATCCCTTTGGGATTGTAGACGCCACCTTTCCAATCGGTCACCGCGACGATCTTTGCGCCGATGGCGGCAAGCAACTCGGCGGAGACAGATCCGACGTTGCCAAAACCCTGTACGGCAACCGTTGCGCCCTTGATGTCGAGGCCGAGATGCTTGGCGGCTTCGCGCGTCACAATCATCACGCCGCGTCCTGTTGCCTCGCGACGACCTAGTGAGCCGCCCATCTCGATCGGCTTGCCGGTGACGACCGCTGTCTCGGTGTGTCCGACGTGCATGCTGTAGGTGTCCATCACCCACGCCATGATCTGATCGTTCGTATTCACGTCAGGCGCGGGCACGTCTTTCTCCGGCCCGATGGCATCAATGATCTCGGCGACGTAGCGGCGAGTGAGCGCTTCGAGCTCGCGCCGCGACATCCTGGTCGGATCGCAGACGATGCCGCCCTTGCCACCGCCGAAGGGGATGTGGGCCACCGCACACTTCCACGTCATCCACGCGGCGAGTGCGGTCACCTCGTCGAGCGACACATCAGGGTGATAGCGAATGCCGCCCTTCGCTGGACCGAGCGTGATGTTGTATTGGACGCGATACCCGGTGAATACCTCGATCTCGCCGTTGTCCATCTGCACCGGACACGACACGATGATCTGTCGCTTGGGGTGAGTCAGGATGCGCCAGATGCCGGGATCGAGTTTAAGGATGCGGGCGGCGCTATCGAACTCCTTGAGCATCGCCCCGAAGATGCTGCCGTGCTCGGACATGTTTGCATCTTAATTCGGCTTTCGGCTCCTGGCTCTGGGCTTTAGGCGAGTGATGTCGCGTGGCCCGATATAATTCATTCGATGGCGACTCCCGTCGAGACGCATGCCAAGCGGCCTGTCGAGCGGCTCTACACACCCGAGAGCGTCGCGTCGATCGACTACACGCGCGACGTGGCTGACCCCGGTCAGTTCCCGTACACGCGCGGCATTCATCCCACCGGCTACCGCGGCAAGCTCTGGACGATGCGGCAGTTCGCCGGATTCGGAACGCCGGAAGAGACCAACGAGCGTTATCGTCGCCTGCTCGACGCCGGCGGCACCGGGCTGAGCGTCGCGTTCGATCTGCCGACCCTGATGGGCCGCGATCCCGATCACGAGCTCGCGCTCGGTGAAGTGGGGAAGTGCGGCGTCAACGTGACCTCGCTCGCCGACATGGAGGTGCTCTTCGCCGGCATCGACCTGGGCGCGATCACGACGTCGATGACGATTAACGGCCCGGCGTCGATGATCTTCGCAATGTATCTGGCTCTCGCTGAGCAGCGAGGGACAGATTGGAAGACGCTGTCGGGCACGATTCAGAACGACATCCTGAAAGAGTTCATCGCGCAAAAGGAGTTCATCTACCCGCCTGTACCTTCGATGCGCCTGGTCACCGACGTGTTTGCGTTCTGCGCCGAGCACGTTCCGCGGTGGAATACCATCTCCGTCAGTGGCTATCACATCCGCGAGGCGGGGGCGACGGCTGCGCAGGAGCTGGCGTTCACGCTTCGCGACGGCATCGAATACGTGCAGTACGGCATCAACGCCGGTCTCGACGTGGACGCGTTCGCGCCGCGCATCTCCTTCTTCTTCAACTCGCACAGTGACTTCTTCGAGGAGATCGCCAAGTTTCGCGCGGCACGCCGTATCTGGGCGCGCGTGATGCGTGACCGCTTCAAGGCGAAGTCCCCACGGTCGTGGCAGCTGCGCTTCCACGCGCAGACAGCCGGCGTGTCGCTCACGGCGCAGCAGCCCTATAACAACGTGGTGAGAACGGCGCTTCAGGCCATGGCGGCGGTGCTCGGCGGTACGCAATCGCTTCACACCAACGCGCTCGACGAAGCGCTGGCGCTGCCGACCGAAGAAGCGGCGACGCTGGCCTTGCGAACGCAGCAGATCATCGCGCACGAGACCGGCGTGACCGATTTGACCGATCCGTTAGGCGGTTCGTATTTCCTCGAATCGCTGACCGCGCAACTCGAAAAAGAGGCGCTGGCCTACTTCGCCGCGATCGATGCGATGGGCGGGATGGTGGCGGCCATTGAGCGCGGCTACCCGCAGCGTGAGATTGCCGAGAGTGCGTACCGTGCCCAACAGGCGATCGAAACGAAAGAACAGATCATCGTCGGCGTCAACGACTTCGTCGAGTCAGGAGCGGAAGGCGTCGGCACGCTGTACATCGACGAGACGGCGGGCGAGCGTCAGCTGGCTCGACTCGCGCAGTTGCGCGCACGGCGCGATGCCTCCGAGGTCCGCAGGACGCTGTCGGCACTCCAGGCTGGAGCCCGTAACGGCGCGAATACGATGCCGCTTCTGCTCGATGCCGCCCGCGCCTATGCGACCATCGGAGAGATGTGTGACAGCTTGCGCGAGGTCTGGGGGGAATACGTCGAGACGCCGATCATCTAGGCCTCAGGAATCGGGAATCAGGCTGAATGCGCCAAAAAATTCGAGTTGTCATCGCCAAGCCGGGCCTCGACGGCCACGACCGCGGCGCGAAGGTCATCGCCCGCGCGCTGCGGGACGCCGGCATGGAGGTAATCTATACGGGCCTTCGCCAGACGCCTGAGCAGATAGTCGGCGCCGCTCTGCAGGAAGACGCCGATGTGATTGGTTTGTCCATCCTTTCCGGCGCGCACATGCACATCTGCCCTCGGGTGATGGAGCTGTTGCGTGAAAAGGGGCTGACCGACGTGCTCGTCGTCGTCGGCGGCATAATTCCGGACGCCGATGTGCCAAGGCTCAACGCGGTGGGCGTGCGCGGCATCTTTCAGCCGGGCACTCCAATGCAAGAGATCGTAGACTTCATCAACCGCCATGCCCGTGAGCGCGCGGGCACCATCTAGACTCGTGGTTCGTATCAATTGGGGATGTCGGATTCGAACAAGCCTTCGACGATGGCCTTCCGGGCTGCGACAACGGAGCAGCCCGATTTGCGAGTCGAACTATGTTCCGTGAAGGGGGACCGTGAGGCACAAGCTCCTGCT
>JBKPRH010000481.1:0-6429 GCA_046765795.1 Acidobacteriota bacterium
GTGAGACGCCGTCTGCATACCGGCGACGCGTCAGGACACTCGTATCAGTGCCGGGGCGAGTCAGCCATCTCACGCCAGGGTGCTTGAGCCTGATGGCAGCGCTCCCTGCCGTAGTCCGGCTAAAGCCGGACACTACGCCGACTCGCAATTTTCGAGAAGCATAGGGCGGGCCGAATTCGGCACACTGGAACGGCGGGTCCCAAAGGACCCGCCCTACACTTATGCGAATCAAGATGACGAGCCTCATGGTTGACGATCAGAACAAGGCCCTGCGCTTCTACACAGAGATACTTGGCTTCAAGACGAAGCACGACATCCCTGTCGGCGAGTATCGGTGGATCACGGTGACCGCGGAAGGGCGCGACGATCTCGAGCTCGCGCTGGAGCCGAACGCCAATCCAGCCGGCAAAGCGTTTCAGGAAGCGATGTTCGCGCAGGGAATTCCAGTCGCCGCGTTCGAGGTTGGCGACATCCAGGCGGAGTTCGCGCGGCTGACTGCGCACGGCGTCGCGTTCACGCGCGAGCCGACGAGCGCGGGACCCGTCACGATCTCCGTGTTCGCCGACACATGCGGCAATCTGATTCAGTTGTATCAACCGAACTGAGACTCACACCGAGGCGGTCGTGCCCGTGTCTGCAGCGGCCGCCTGGGCTGCCGCCGACTTCTCGGCGGCCTCGAGCCGTTCGTTCAGCCAGCGACAGACGAAGCCGATGGCCTCGGGATCGTCATGCGAGCGTCCGTGCGAGAGCTCTCCTCCCGGGTCGCCGTGGAGTTGCGTGACTGACCACGTCCCCGGAGGTGCGGGCTCGGCGGTGAGATCAAGATACGGTCCCGCGAACGGTAACGTCCATCCGCACGGCAGCAAGCCGAGTGCGAACACGATGCCGAACGGGATCGATGCGATGCTGATGAGCAGCGCGACGATCGCGGGCAACCCATACGCGACCGCGAGCACGGCCCCGAGCGACCGTGTCACGATGTTCGTATCGTCGAGCATCATCAGCGCCAACGTTGGCAACAGCGACAGCGCACTGTTTCGAGCCGACGCCGCGGCGATCTCACCGTCGGTCTTTTGAGGCGGCGGCGACCCGTCGCCCTTCCGCACGGCATTCTCGAACTCGCGCATGCTGAAGTAATCCATCTTCTGCAGCAGGTCCTGGAGCCGCCCGACGAGACGATGAGTCGCCACGCTCCAAAAGATGGAAGCAAAGCCGCCGGCGACACGCGCGCCCGACAACGCGGCTGCCGCTTCATCGGCGGACGTCCGAACGATCGCGAGTTGCGCCGGCTCGAGTCTCGTCGTCGGCATGACATCGCGAATACGTTCCGCATGCTTCCGCATCAGCGATGCGACCCACGACGCGGCCAGCAGCACGAGCGTGACACCGACGACTGCCAGCAGACCGGGCATCCACCACCCGCGCCCGTGACCGAGTGCCGCACCGACTGCGAATACAGCGACACCCGCGAACAGCGCCGCGACGAACCCGTCCATCGGACCGAAGAGTGGTTCCCGTTCGCGGAGTGAGGCGTGCAGGAACGGCGTGCCGAGCGTGGCGACACCTAGCGTGTTCTTGGCAAGGTGGAAATCGGCAAGTGCGGACAGGACGACATTGCCGCCATGGCTATGCGCGATCAACGCGTGTTGCGAGTGCGGATATTTCTCACGAACCTTGCCGATGTGATCGCGGAGATTGTCCACCGCCTCGGCTCGCGCGCGGACGCTGTTGCCACCGGACCAGACAAACGGATCGACGACCGCGGGCGAAAGCCTCGCGAGAAGGAGTTGGCTGAAGGGCGAATGGCGTTGTATCCACGGTGCCTTGCTCGCGAAGGTCCCGTGCACCATGGTGATGACGATGCGGGGCTCGGTCGGCTCGAGCCGCCCACGTTCTGCCTGTGGCGAGACTGAGATGAGCGGCGTCGGGCGAATCGGCATAGCGGTGAACGCCGGACTTATTTTGGCGCGACGTAGCTCTTTCGCGCGCGCGGCTTCATACCTTTCACCGAGGTGCGCACTTCGATGTCGTGGACCTTGCCATCGCGTTTCGGCGGCGCGAAACCGAGCAGGTACTGACTGTGCAACTCGTCGGCGACTTGCGCAAAAGCCGCTCCCAGATCCTGCCCTGCGCGAAGCTCGATATAGCCGCCCCCGGTTTCTTCCGCGGTCTTCGCGAGACCGGGGTCGGGCCAATCGGCCATCAACGCGGCCTGCAAACCGCCAGGCCCGAGGCCAGGCATGTTCTGACGTCCGCGACTCCGCATACCGATGCCGTACACCATCACGCCGAGTTCGCGTGCGCGATCGATCACTTCGACCTGGCTCACGAACTTCGGCCTGAACCCAATCGGACCGCTGTCCTTCCCGTCGCTCAGCACCAGGATCACCGGCCGGCTATCGTCGTCTTCGCGGGTCTTGAAGATGGTCAGGCCTTCATCGACCGCGCGCCACAACGGCGTCGGCGCGTCGGGCGCAATCTCGCGGGGCAGCGACGCGCGCAGCTCCGCTGGATCGCGTGTGAAGGTCGGGCTGATCGTCACCTCGTGTCCAAACGTTCCCAGCCGAATGGCATCGTCCATTCGCAGTCGCTTGAACAGCTCACCGGTACTTTCGCGGAGCAGCTGCAGATTGCCCTCCATGCTGCCGGAGACGTCGAGCAATACGATGAGGCGAATGGGCTGCGGCGAATTGTCGAAGAGCGTGATCGGCTGAGGCTTGCCTTCGTCGCGAATCTCGAAGTCTTTCTGCTCGAGAGACGTGACGAGCCGCCCGTCGCGATCCATGACGGTGGTGAAAACGCGGACGTTATCGGCAGTACCCCGGAAGGTCGGCTGTTGCTGCGCCGCGGCACCGAGACCAACCGCGAGACAGGCGGCGAGGATTCCGGTCGTGAGAATCCGAATCATACGTACAAATCCTAAAGGCGCAGGCAGGCACCGCACTTCAGTCATACCATGAAACAGGGGCGCGAATGTTTGAACGCTACACGGAGCCTGCCCGCCGCGCATTGTTCTTCGCGCGCTACGAGCTCAGCGCGATCGGCGGGACCACAATCGAGACTGAACATCTGCTGCTGGGCCTGCTCAAGGAGCGCGACCCGTTGATCGCGCACATGCTCGGGACGGCGAATGTCACAGTCGATGAACTTCGGCGGCAAATCTACGCACGTGTCGCTCGAGCGTCGGCGCTCCCTCAATCGGTCGAGATTCCTTTTAGCAGGAACGCCAAGCACGTGCTGGAGTACGCGCTCGAAGAAGCCGACCGACTGCTGCACGACCCCATCGGACCCGAACACTTGTTGCTTGGCCTGCTGCGTCTCGAGGAAGGACTCGCCTGGGACATTCTGAGAGAAAGTCATATCGCGCTGACACCGGTCCGCGAGGCGTTGGTCATGCACGTTAGTGCCACCACACCACCGCCCGAGATCGTGAAGATGCTCGCTGGACTTGTGCCTAACGATGGCCCGCGCGCTCGACACACCGGCAAGATTCACTTTTTGAAAGCGCTCGACGGCTCACGTCCTGGGCGGCGCCTCGTCGTGGATTATCCGACGGCAGGCGTCTTTTCGAGCTTTGTTGAATTCAACACCGCAGCCGACTCGCCACCAGACGGACGTATCCAGGCTATCGGACCGCTCTCGATGCAAGGCGTCACGCTGCCTCAGTTCGCCCTGGTGCTCGAAGCATTCCTCGAGACACCAGTTATTTTGGACGGGGATCTCCCGGCGAGTGAGAGGTACGACATCGAATTGCACGGCACGTACGACAACGCGGACGCACTGATCCCGGCGTTGCGAGATCAGTTGGGGCTGGAGCTCACCAAATCCACTTGACTTCAAGTGCACTTGAAGATGGAAGCTTGTTTCGATGCTATTCGAACTCCCAATCGTGTTTCACAGTCAGGGTACTCCCCTCATCGGCCGGGTCTTTCGCAACACCGAGTCGCTGCAGGAGCGGCAGCCTGCCATCATCAGCATGGGATCGTGGCTGACCGTCAAAGAACAGATGGCCACCACCTATGCACGCCGGCTCGCCGAGTCCGGCTACACCGCTTTCGTCTTCGACTTTTCCGGTTTCGGTGAGAGCCGCGGCGACCCGCGGCAGGCCGAGATCCCCTCACGAAAGATCGGCGACATCAGAGCGGCGGTGGCGCTTCTCCAGACGCTTGCCTTCGTCGATCCTGAACGCATCGGGTGCCTGGCCATCTGTGCCAGTGCGCAGTACGCGCTGCGCGCGCTGGCCGAGGGCGTCCCGATACGGTCCTTCGTCAGCGTCGCCGGTTGGTACCACGATCCGGATTCGGTCGCTGCGTTCTATGGAAATGGACCGGGCGTGGCATTGCGACTCGATCGCGCGCGCACGGCGCTCGATCGCTACGCTCGTACCGGCGACGTGACCATGGTCCCTGCCTACAAGGACGGCGACGATCGCGCCGGCATGTTCTTCCCGCTCGACTACTACGGGCGCTCCGATCGCGGCGCCATCGCGGCCTGGAAGAACGAGATGGCCGAAATGACGTGGACGTACTGGCTGACATTCGACGGGTTGTCCGCCGCCCGGCACCTCTCGACGCCAACGATGTTCGTGCACGCGGACGGCTGCGTCTTTCCCGAACACGTGCGTCAGATCCACGAACAGCTCTCGGGCCCGAAGGAGCTCGTGTGGGCTACAGGCAATCAGATCGATTTCTACGATCAGCCCGCGCAGGTGAACACGGCCGTTCAGGCCGCGACCGGCTGGTTCGATCGAACGCTGCGAGCGTGAACCCGCTAGCCGCCACCAAATCCGCCGGCATGCCAGGCGGCGGGGATTGCTGAGGTGAGAGTTATGGAGCGACGGCCGGGCTGCACGCGGCATGAAACATGAACCCTTCTGAGCTGGTGCTCAGTCGCCAATGGGAGAGTTCATGAAGCTCATCCGCATCCTTATCGTCGCCGTACTTACAGTCTCGTGCAATCGAGCCACCACGCCCGAACGCGCCGATCACAAGTCCGACGAGGCGGCGCCACGCGCAGCATCGAGTGAGACGAGGCAGCCGGCGGTGACACCGCAACCGACGACGCCACCCAGCCAGGGGGAAAAGCCGGTGGCGCGGACACCGATCGCCGATCAGGCCAAGGCGACGGGCGTGAATCCTGATGCAGCGGTCCTCGCCGACTTCACATCGCGTATCAATGCGTACATGAAGCTGCGCAAGGAAGCGATAAAGGATGCGCCGCCGCTGAAGGAGACCAAGGACCCGGCCAAGATCAAGGCTGCGCAGGACGCGATGTCGGTGCGCATTCGCGCGGCACGTGCGAATGCGGCACACGGCGAGATCTTCACCCCGGAAATCACCGCGCAGTTTCGCCGCATGTTGTCTCCGGAATTGAAGGGAGACGACGGTCGCGACGCGAAAGCCATCATCAAGGACGATGCGCCGACAAACATCACCTTCAAGGTGAACGCGAAGTATCCCGAAGGCGCCCCGGTTCCGACGGTGCCGGCCAGTCTGCTGGTGAATCTGCCGACGCTGCCGGAGCCGCTGCAATTCCGAATCATCGAGAAGCATCTCATCCTGCTCGATGAAGATGCCGACGTCATCGTCGATTACGCCTTGAACATCATCAGGTAATCAGAGGTCGCCATGCATCGACTGGTTTACATTGCGATTTTGGTTTCGACGTTGATGCTGCCAGTTGCAGCACAGGAGCTCCGCCTCCCGAACAAGCCGGGCTCAGTCAAATTCGCGGTGATCGGTGACACCGGTACCGGCGATCAGAACCAGCGCGCAATCGCCAACGAGCTGGCGTCGTGGCGCACACGCTATCCCTTCGACTTCGTCGTCATGATGGGCGACAACATCTACGGCGGCGAGAAGCCGAGCGACTTCGATAAGAAGTTTGCGGGACCGTATAAACCATTATTGGATGCCGGCGTAAAGTTCTACGCCGCGCTCGGCAACCATGACGACGCCGCCGTGCAGCGAAACTACAAGCCGTTCAACATGAACGGAGAGCGCTTCTATAGTTTCAAGCCGCAGAATAACGTCCGGTTCTTCGCGCTGGACAGTAACTACGTCGACAAGGCACAGCTCGACTGGCTCAACAAGGAGCTGACCGCGAGCGGCTCGGGATGGAAGATCATGTTCTTTCACCACCCACTGTATTCATCCGGTGAAACTCACGGATCGGCCGAGCAGCAGCGCGGGCTCTTGGAGCCGGTGTTCCTCA
Organism: Acidobacteriota bacterium; assembly: GCA_046765795.1. Lineage (GTDB taxonomy): Bacteria > Acidobacteriota > Vicinamibacteria > Vicinamibacterales > UBA2999 > Gp6-AA40. Next base: position 6,214 of record JBKPRH010000481.1, read on the forward strand.
AGCACGGCGTCAACGTCGTGCTCTCGGGCCACGAGCATTTTTACGAACGCATCAAGCCTCAGAAGGGCATCGCGTACTTCATCATCGGCTCGTCGGCAAAACTGCGAAAAGGGGATCTTCAGAAATCCGATTTGACCGCGTTCGGAGATGATCGCGAATACGCCTTCATGCTGATGGAGATCGCGGGAGACGAGCTGTTCTTCCAGACCATCAATC
>JBKPRH010000482.1:0-3180 GCA_046765795.1 Acidobacteriota bacterium
CCCCAGGTCTCAACACCGCGGTAGCGATAGTTCGCCACCGGCGCGTATTGAATACCGGTCGCCGGGTTGATCGCGTTCGACTGTTCCGTTACCGGAGTCAGGCTCGTGTCGGCATCGGGTGCCGGGTGACCGAAGATCGGCTGATAGCGGAACGCGTTGTAGCCCGCTTCGATGAGGATCTTGTCGCTGTACGGCATCGTCCACGTGCCCTGGTTCACATAGAAGGGCACATCGAAGTAGCCGCGTCCTGCAGTCTGCGTGGCTTCCGGCGACATCTGCGTTGGCGCCTGGTTGTTGCCAAGACCGACCCAGTCCTCGCCACGCTTGTGGCAGCCGTCGGTACCCACGTTGAGTGGCGTGCCCTCGCAGCGCGCCTGATATTCGGAGTTGAAGCGGATGCGGCTCTTGCCGAACTGACCGGTCAAGCGTCCGATCGCCATCGTGCGATCCTGGACCAGCCGCGCGTTGATGCCGCCGGGAGCCCAGTCCCAACGAGCCGCGTTGCCGGCGTTCGCGTTGGTCTGAATCCCTTCCATCGCCACCTGCGAGCTCAGGTCGCGATAGCTGCCGAAGAACCACAGACGATCCTTCATGATCGGACCGCCGAACGAGGCGTTCCAGTCGTAGGCCTTGATGACGCCGGGATTCTGCCGCAGCGCCGGATTCAGCGCCTGGATCTCAGGGGTGAGATTGTTGCCGCTCGACCAGTCGCCGGCGTTGCTCAAGAACGCGCTGCCCGAAAACACGTTGGCGCCCGATCTCGGAATGATGTTCATCACCGGACCGCCGATGTCGCTCTCACCAAGTCCGCCGCCAACGGTGATGGCAATTTCATCCGTGTTCACGGTGTCGTAGACGTACGACGAGAAGCCGCCACTGCGCGCCGCGGTGAGTGGGAAGCCATTGATCGCGTAGCGACCCTCACCGGCCACCGAGCCGGCGTTGATCGTGCTGGAGCGCGCGTTGAACGATGTCATCGTCGGCGAGATGGCGAGGCCCGTATCGCCAACGATCACGCCCGGCGCGGTGTTGAGCAGCGCACCGGCGGCACGCGTCGCAGGAATTCTTTGGATCGTCTCGCTGCTGAGCACCACCTCGCGGCGTGCATTCGAGACGTCGACGATCGGCGACTCACCGGTGACCGTGATCGTCTCTTCGATACCGCCGACGCGTAGTTCGACAGGAATGGTCAACGTCTGCGAACCGGTCAGCTCGATGTTGTCGCGCTTCACCGTGTTGAACCCCGTCAACGTGAACGACAGGGAATAGGTCCCGGGGCGCAGATCGACGATGCGCCACTGACCCGTACCGTCGGTGACGGCCGAGCGCGTTTTCTCAATGAGCACAGGACTCGAGGCCTCCACGGTCACGCCGGGGAGTACGCCGCCGGATCCATCACGTACTGTTCCGGTCAGCGAGGCCTGAGCCAGCGCCGTGGCTGGCAGCAGAAGAACACAGACAAGCGTCAGGCACTTCAACGCAGTTCGCATACTGAGCGTCTTCCCTTCAAGAAATCGACAAGATTTGGGCGCGGGTCCCGCGTACCGCGCTACGGACTCCACGACCCGGATTACGCCGGTTGTTGCATACAAGGGTGGGTCAGAATAGGCGCCCCCAAACGGAAAAGTCAAGGAATCCGACACACTTTGTGATAGGAATAGCGGCCTCTCCGACCAGGTTGCATGCAGGATCGGGCGATCGCGGGAACGGATCCAAAAAACTGGTTCGAACGATGAGCCACTTTCTAAGGGATTCGAGGTCGGATTCCAACTGGCGTGCGGGGGACTTCAAAATGTCGGACAAGTCTGAGCTCCGGATTCTCGGTTCCTCGTCTGATGTCGCGTCGCAGACCGCGCGCGCGTTGTTTCGACTGCGCGAATCGCTGCTGCGTGGCGAGTTCGCGCCGGGCGAACGCATGTCAGAACTGCCGCTCGTCGCACGGCTCGGCGTCTCGCGAACGCCGATCCGATTGGCACTCGAGCGACTCGCGCACATCGGCCTTCTCGATATCAATGCGTCGGGCGGATTCACGGTCCGCGGCTACACGCCAGCAGAGGCGCTCGATGCCATTGAGATCCGCGGCGTGATCGAAGGCACCGCGGCGCGGCTCGCGTCGGAACGGCTCGTTGACGACTTGGAACTGCAGTCGCTGCGCCGGCTCGGCGATCAGATGGATCGCCTCGAGCGCCTGACACTCGACTCGTTCGCGCACTATATGGATTTGAACGAGGCGTTCCACGCCACGATCGTCGATTTGGCAAAGAGTGTGATGATCACGCGCGCGTTCCAGCAGGCAGTGTCATTGCCATTTGCGTCGCCGAGCGCGATGGTCTTTCCGACGTCAGGGCTCGCCTACTCCGACGCAGCGCTCGCCGTCGCCAAGGAGCATCACCGCAGTTTGATCGAAGCGATCGCGACGCGTCAGGGTACGCGTGCCGAGAACCTCGCCCGTGAGCACGCGTTCATCGCGAGACGTGTGCTGGCGATGGCGCTGTCAGATACCGACGCGCTCAGCAAAGTACCCGGCGCATCGCTCATCAACGTGCCGCGCACTTCGAATGCGACGGGGATGCAGTAGACAGACGAGTTCGATTGACATCGCCGCGGACTGAGACGAGACTGACCCCAGCGCGCGCTGGGGCGCCTCCTGTCCGCGGCAAGGGAGCTCGTCTCCCACCCACCTGGTTCGCACACGCGTACGAACCTTCTTCCGGCCCTGCTAAGCGGACTCCGGGCATAACGGAAAGAAGGTTTCCATGGAGAATCTCCGCAAGGAAGCGAAGCGCTGGCTGAAGGCGCTTCGCGCCAACGATCCCACCGCGCGGGCACGACTCACGCGCGCGTATCCACAAGCCCCCGCTCTTCCCGTTCTTCGCGACGTGCAGCACGCGCTGGCACGCGAACACGGCTACGACAACTGGGCCGCGATGAAGCGAGCGATGCAGCAGCCAGCGCCGATGTCGGCCTCGCCGCTGTCGCGCGAGGGATACGAACAGCTCGCGCAGGATTACGTGCTCGCCTATGACGCGCAGGATACGGCCGCTCTGCAGCGTGTGAACGAACACTATCAACGCACGTTCACACTCGACGATCTCGCGGCCGAAATCTGGCAGCGCGTGTATGCATTTCGCCAGCGGTCATCACGAGTGGCGAAGAACTATCTCCAGCCTTCTGAAGCGC
>JBKPRH010000483.1:0-13378 GCA_046765795.1 Acidobacteriota bacterium
GTCTCGATGCTGCCCCAACCGGTCATGACGATGATTGGCAGCAGACGATCCCGTTCGTGGACCTCGCTCAGTAAGTCGAGACCCTCACGGCCCGATGTCGTATCGCGGGCGTAATTGAGATCCATGAGAAGCAGGTCGTAATTGTTCGCGCTCAGGCGATCGCGAACTTCCTGAACCGAGCAGGCGGCATCAGTGTCGAGGCCAGCACCGCGCAGCAGCAAGCGAAGGGCAGCGACCACGTCGGGTTGATCGTCGGCAATCAGCACTCGTCGCGAGACTGCTGCATCAGTCGAAGTCATCGGCCACATTTCCACGTTCATGATTCGCATGGGCATCGTCAAATCCCATGCCACGGGCGAGACGTTCGGGATTCTACGTCCTGACTCACGTTTCGCCACGATTCAAGCGACGGCATCCCATCGATGATTGTTCGCTCGTGGGACGAGCTTGTCCGGCCCCGGCACGGGCTAAAATGCACCCATTCCTTGATGGCGATGCTGGCCGAGTCCGACTTCTCAAACACGACGATCCGCCGCTTCGATATTCAGCGCCTGATCGCCAGAGGAGGCATGGGCGAGGTCTATGTTGCTCGCGATGCGGTCCTCGGTCGCGATCTCGCCCTCAAGATCCTTCGACAAGATGTGACCTGGGATGCGAACCGGCTCGAGCGTTTCGTCCAGGAGGCGAGAGCGGCATCGGCGCTGAACCACCCGCATCTCATTTCGATCTACGACATCGGTGAAAGCGCCCCAAAGCGCAACGGTGTCGCGCAGGGACCGCCCGTGCTCTACATCGCGATGGAGCTCGTGGCGGGCGAGACGCTGCGGAAGGCGATTGAGTCGAGGCGCCTCGATGCGAAGCGTGCACTCGAATACCTCGTGCAGGTCGTCGATGCTCTTGGGGCGGCGCATGCTGCCGGCGTCATCCACCGCGATCTGAAACCCGAGAACCTGATGATCGCCGACGGCGGCTACGCGAAGGTGCTGGACTTCGGCGTCGCGAAACTGCGCGCCGATCTCGCGCCACCGGGGGCGGACTCCGACGTCGTGCCTTCGGCTGGTGTGATCGGTACGGTCGGTTACATGTCGCCGGAGCAGGTGCACGGCAAGCCGCTCGACCCGCGCACCGACATCTTCTCGTTCGGATGCGTGCTCTACGAGACCATCACCGGGCGACGCGCGTTTCAGGGAAAGACGTCGTTCGAGACGCTGAAGCGCATTCTGAGCGACGAGCCCGGGCCGATTACTGAACCGCTGCCGCACGTGCAACTTCAGCCGGTGATTCGGCGATGTCTGGCGAAGAACCCCGACGATCGTTATCAGTCGATGCAGGAGCTCTCGCGCGACTTGCGCAGCCTCCTCCGCCGGCTCGAGGCGGCCACGCATCGAGAGGCCAACGAGCGGGTCCCGTGGAAACGCTTGTTGGCAGGCGCCGCGGGGATCATCGCCCTGGTCGTCGCGATCTGGTGGATGACGGAAGGCGGGTTCCTCGGACGCACACCGACCAACGTTGGCATTCAACGTCTCACGCTCAGCGGCACGGCGATCGACGCCGCGACCTCGCGCGACGGTCGATACCTCGCGTGGGTGGAATCGATCGGCGGCATGCAGGGCCTTCGCGTGCGTCAGATCGGCGAGGATCGCAGCATCGAGCTCGTTCCACCGGAACCGGTCGGTTACTGGGGAATTGCGTTTTCGTCAGACGCATCGCGCGTGTTCTATGCGACCAAGAGCGCGCAGGAACCAGCTGGACGTCTCTACGTCGTGAGTGTGCTGGGCGGTACACCGCGGGCGCTCGTGGACGGCATTGACAGCACCATCACGTTCTCGCCGGATGGACGGCAGTTCGCGTTTTATCGCGCCAGTTTTCCGGAGCGCGGGTCGTCATCACTCCTTGTTGCGAACGTCGAGAGTGGACGTCCTCGCGTGCTGGCAACTGCACGTGGTCAGCAGTTCTTTGTGCCGGCATTCTTTGCCGCGCCGTCGTGGTCGCCTGATGGCGAACGTATTGCCGCGTCCATTCACGACACCAGGACTGGCGATGCGGGACTTGTCACTATTGATGTTGCGTCAGGAAAGATCGATCCGTTTCCGCAGCGGTTCAAGGACGCAACATTTACAGCCTGGCTACCTGATGGATCAGGGATTCTGTTTGTCGCCGATCAGGTGGACGAGCTGAAGGAAGTGCCTCGCAAGGTCTGGCTGCAGCCGTATCCGCGTGGTGAGCCGCGCCGCGTCACACCGGACCTCCTCGAATACAGGAATATCTCCGTTCGCGGTGATGGCAGCGCGTTCGTGTCGGTCGGGCTGGACGCGGTCTATTCGCTGTGGCGACTGCCGCTCAACGGTCAGGCCCCGCAGCGCATCGCGTCAGAACGCTACGACGGACTGCTCGGCATCGCGCCTCTCAAAGACGGGCGCTTCGTCATGAGCACGGGTGAGCGTGGCAACTCTCAACTGGCCATCGTCGATCGCACAGGCGGGAGTCGCGAGACGCTGACACGCGAAGGCACCAACATGTGGCCGGCGGTGTCACCCGACGACAAGACGATCGTGTTTGTCTCGAATCGCGACGGGCAGACGGGAGTCTGGCGGATGAACGTCGACGGGACGGAACCGAAGCTGCTGGCGCATCTGCCGCGCCCGTCATGGCTCTCGGTCACCCCTGACGGACAGAATGTCGTGTGCGCCTCGCTTGGCGATAACGAACAAGCAACCTGGCGAGTCCCGATCAATGGGGGTCAGCCCACGCTGATCGCGGCGGGCATCGATCGGCCGGCGGTCTCGCCGGATGGGCGATTCCTCGCGGGAATCAACGTCGCGTCGAATGCCGGGCAACTCGCGCTCGTGACCATGCCGCTCGATGGAAGCGGACCGCCACGCGTCCTGGGCGCTATTGCTCCGGCGACGGCGAATGGGGTCGTCGAATGGACGGCCAGCGGAGACGGCATCCTGTATTCCACGGTCGAGCGCGCGAATGTCTGGCTGCAGCGGATCTCGGGTGGTCCGCCACTCAAGGTCACCAACCTCAGTGACCTCGGAATCGTCCGTGGCAAGCGCAGTGTGGACGGTGACAGCCTGATCGTCGCCCGCGGTGTCGCGCAGACCGACGCCTACCTCGTTTCCAATTTTCAGTAGATCTTCGGCTCGTTCGGCTCGTTCGAATCGTTCGAATCGTTCGGAGCGTTCGGAAGGTTCCAGTCGTTCCGCTCGTTCGAATCGTCCAAGGTGTGCGCGAGCGAACGGCGGCCGTCCCATAAGCGAACGATCGAGAACACCCCGAACGAGCCGAACGATTCCAACGAGCCAAACGATAAGTGTTCCTGTTGATTATCAACATGGCGTGGCCTTTGCTCCTGTTGATAGGCCACATAGCTGGTTCGTGGTTCGTGGTTCGTGGTTCGTGGTTGGTGGTTCGCAGTTGGTGGTTCGTGGTTGGTAGTGGGTAAAAGCGATGGACGAGGTTCCTTACGGTGCGCTGGACCTGATGGTCCTCAAGACCCTCGACGGCATGGGCCCGCTACACGGCTACGGCATCGCTCGCCGCATCGAGCAAATCGCCGAAGGGTCGCTCGCGCTCAATCAAGGAACGATCTATCCGGCGCTGCTCAGGCTGGAGCAGAAGGGATGGATCAAGAGCGACTGGGGCATGAGCGAGAACAATCGCCGCGCGCGGTTCTATTCGATCACGCGAGCAGGGAAGAAGCAGCTGTCGATTGAAGCCGACCTGTGGTCGCGAACCGTGGCGATGATGTCGCGGCTGCTCGAAGAGAGATCGTGATGCGCACCATCCTGCACCGCATCGCCGCCGCATTCGCGCGTCGTCGCGCGGACGATCGGCTCAACGAAGAAGTCCGTGCGCATCTGGAGCTGCTGGCCGTTGACTACGAGCGGCGAGGACTCGCACCAGAACAGGCTCGCCGAGCGGCGCGCCGTGATTTCGGCGGCGTTGAACAGATGAAGGAAGCGTATCGCGATCGACGAGGAATTCCGTTCGTCGAAACACTCACGCAGGATGCGCGATACGCGATACGGGCGTTGGCCTCGCATCGATGCTTCGCCGCCGTCGCCGTGCTGTCACTCACGCTCGGCATCGCAGGTACAACAACAGTCTTCAGTGTGATGAACGGCGCGATGCTCCGGCCGATTGCTGGCCGCGACGTTGGGGATCTCGTCGTCCTCGAACCGCAACGCAATCAGCAGCGATACATTTTCTTTAATCCCGAATTCGAGGCAATGCGTGAGCGGCAGCGAAGTCTGAGTGCGATGTTCGCCGTGGCCGAGCAGCCGTTTCTCAAGGTCGAGTTCCCGGGTGAGCCACCGTCGTACGTCAACGCCAGCCTCGTGTCAGGCAGCTACTTCGACGTCCTTGGCATCGCGCCAGCGGCTGGACGTCTATTGACGCCGTCCGACGACCGCCTCTCGGCTGTTGACGCTCCATGCGCCGCAGTGATCAGTGACACGCTCTGGACGCGGCGGTTCGCACGTAACTCGCGGGCGCTTGGCACCGTCGTACATCTTCGTGAACGAGACTGCGCGATCGTCGGGGTCGCGCCGGCGTCGTTCACCGGTCATCAGGCCGGTTCGATTCCAGAGCTCTGGTTGCCGTTGCGCAATGTGAGCGAGCGTCGCGTGCTCGAGAGTCAGACGCTCGGGTTTTACTCCGGGGTGATGGGACGACTGAAGTCGGGCGTCACGCGAGAGCACGCGGAAGCAGAGCTCACGACGTTGTATCGCGAGATCCAGGCGCTCGAGCCGCCGCTGCCGGCGACGATGAGACAACCGCCGAATCCGTCCGAGCTGAGTATGCGAGTGCGGCCCGGGGCCGCGGGACTCGGCGGCCTTCGCCGGCAGTTCGGTGATGCGCTGACGATGATGCTCGGCGCAGTGGCACTGGTGCTGCTGATCGCTGCGATCAACGTGGCGAACCTGCAACTGGCGCGCGGTGCGGCGCGACGGCCCGAGCTGGCGACGCGGCTCGCTCTTGGCGCGAGCCGTTTGCGGCTGATGCGTCAGCTCGTGACCGAAGGCGCCGTGATCGCGATCGCCGGCGGAACGTCGGGAGTGCTGCTGGCGGTGTTCCTCATCCCGCGACTCGCATCGATTGTCTTCGGCCCTCGTGCGACGAGTCTTGACGTATCCGTTGACGTGCGGGTGTTGCTGATTGCGTGCGGCGCCACGATGATGACGGCGCTGGTGGTCGGCGTGATCCCTGCAATGCGATTGAGCGCGCCGCGATCGTCTGCGAGTCTCGCGCTGGGTAACAGGTCGCGCGAGTCAGCCGGAAGTCAGCGGCTCATGCGGACACTCATCGTCGCCCAGTTCGCGTTGTCGCTGCTGTTGGTCACGGGTGCGGGTTTGCTGTTGCAGACCTCCGCTCGCTTATCCAGTATTCGGCTCGGCTTCGATGCCGGTCACGTTGTGCTGCTCGAAGTGGCCGACGAAACGCCAGGCGGGAGCCAGAGCTTCAGCGCCGCCGAGAGTCCCGAGACAAAGTCGCGACGGGCCGCCGTGTATCGTCTCGTCGAGGAGCGGCTAAACGCCCTGCCCGACGTGCAATCGGCAAGCCTCTCGTGGTACGGCCTCTTCAGTGCGAACGATCTCTGGACGACGCTGATCGATCCGCGCCAACCATTGGATCGGCGCGAAGCGCGTCTGAACTTTGTCTCGCCGCGATACTTCGACACTGTGGGTATGCACGTCATCACCGGGCGGACGTTCGCCGATACCGACAGCTTCGAGGCACCGCGCGTCGCGGTCGTCAACCAGGCACTGGCGCGGCAACGATTTGGCGATCGCGATCCGGTCGGCGCGCACCTCACGCCTGATTTTCCTGGCGATGAGGATCGGCCGATCACGATCGTTGGCGTGCTCGAGGATGCCCGCTACAACAGCCTGCGAGAGACGGCGACCGGGCCGATGATCTGGATGCCGCTGCAGCAGGCGGTCTATCGCATCACCTCCATCGATCTTCACGTGTCGCCAGGAGCGGAAGCGACCGTGTCACGTCAAGCGGCGAGCGTGCTGCATGCGATCAATCCCTATCTGATGGTGCGGCGAAGCACCACACTTGCGGACCAGGTGCAGGGCACCACGGCTCGCGAGCGCCTGCTCTTCACGTTGTCCACAGCGTTCGGCGGCTTTGCCTTGTTGCTTGCGGCGATCGGACTGCACGGCACCCTGGCGTACAAAGTCGCCCGCCGCACGCGTGAGATTGGTGTGCGGCTGGCACTCGGCGCGCAGCGGTCGTCAGTCGTCGGTATGTTCTTCAGGGACGCGCTGGGATTGGCGGCCGCGTCTGCGGTGATCGGTGTGCCGATATCGTTGTTCGCGGGCTGGTCGCTGCGAGCATTTCTCTTTGGCGTCGCACCGCGGGATCCCCTGACGATGGTGGCTGCGTGTGGAGTGCTTGCGCTCACCGTGCTGGTCGCGTCGTGTGTGCCTGCGATCCGCGCGAGTCGCGTCGACCCGGTCCTTGCGCTGAAGGCGGAATAGAACCCGGCGCCGTAGCCGATATCCCAACCAATTTGTCGCATCCGGTGTCTAAGTCGGCGGGCCGTGGTATGTCGGTATGTCCGTTGACCGGAGGATGACGTGGAGCTGTTCCTGCAGGACCTGAAGCACGCGTTCCGGATGTTTCGTCAGAACCGGGTGTTCACGGCCGCGGCCGTTGCGGCACTCGCCCTCGGCATCGGTGCGAACACGGCGATCTTCTCGGTCGTCAGCGCTGTTCTGCTCAAGCCGCTTCCGTATCCGAACCCGGACGATGTCGTGTTCTTCATGAGCGTCGCTCGTCAGGGCGGCTTCGGAAACCCGGGCGCTTCACCAGCGAAGTTTGCGCATTTCGCTCAGCAGACGAGCGTCACTCAGGATGCGACGGCCTTTCGCACCTTCACGGTGAACTACACGGGAGGCGCGTCCCCCGAGCAGCTGCAGGCGGGACAGGTGAGTGCGAGCTACTTCAAGCTCTTTGGGGCTCCTGTGCTGCGCGGTCGGACGTTCTCGCCCGACGAGGATCGGCCGGGCGGACCACGTGTCGCGGTTCTCAGTTACGGATTGTGGCAGCGCCGTTTTGGCGGCGACCCCAATGTCATTGGGAAGACCATTCAAATCAGCGGCGACCCGCACGACGTGATCGGCATCATCGGACCGCAGTTCGATTTGGCCGAGCTCGGTGAGCCGCCGGAACTGTGGGTCCCGTTTCAGCTCGATCCCAATACCGTCGACCAGGGGCATTTCTTCCAGTCGGCCGGACGGTTGAAACCCGGCGTCTCGCTCGAACAGGCGCAGGAGAAGTTCAAGCTGTCGGCGAAGGATTACGTCGCGAAATTTCCTGGCGCCCTCGGCGATGGTGGAAGCTTCACGGTGCAGCGAATGCAGCAGGTGTTTGTGCGGCAGGCTCGGCCCACGCTGCTGATCCTGAGCGCGGCCGTCGCCTTCGTGTTGCTGATCGCGTGCGCCAACGTCGCCAACCTGCTGCTCGTTCGCGCCACCGCCCGCAAACGTGAGGTGGCACTGCGCGCCGCGATCGGCGCCGGTCGCGGCCGCATCGTCCGGCAATTGCTGACCGAGAGCGTGCTGCTGTCACTGATGGGCGGAGCGATTGGCCTCGGTCTGGGCGTGCTCGGCATTCGTGCGCTTCTGTCGATCAATACCGCTGGTCTGCCGCGCATCGGTACGGACGGCGTGCTTGTCGGGCTCGACTGGCGTGTGCTCGCGTTCACCATTGCGATCAGTGTGGGCACAGGAATCCTGTTCGGCATGTTTCCCGCGCTCCAGAGCTCGCGGACCGATCTCACGACGGCGTTGAAAGACAGCACCGGCCGTTCGGGCGCAACGCTTCGCCACAACAAGGCCCGCTCCATCTTGGTCGTCGTCGAAGTGGCGCTGGCGCTTCTGCTGCTCGTCGGATCGGCGCTGCTGATTCGTACGCTGGTGAATCTCCGTAACGTCCAACCGGGTTATGACGCCACACACGTGCTGACCATGCGAATGGCGCTGACCGGCGAGAAGTACGCGCAAACGGCCAGCATGGAGCAGCTGCTGCGCACGGGACTCGAGCGTCTCAGGGGGCTGCCAGGCGTACAGGCAGCGGCGGCGACCTGTTGTGTGCCGCTCGAAGGTGGCTACGGGTTGCCGTTTCGGATCATCGGTCGTCCGCTCGAGAAAGGGCCGTTCCACGGCGGGGGTTCGTGGCTCACCGTCTCACCTGGCTATTTCGATGTGTTCAAGATCGCGATCACGCGAGGCCGCGCGTTCAACGAGCGCGACGATGCGCTCGCGCCCGGTGCCGTGATCATCAACGAGGCGTTCGCGAAGCAGTACTTCAAGGACAAAGATCCCATTGGTGAGCGCTTGATGATCGGTGCCGGCGTGATGAAGGAACTGAATCAGGAGCGCGAGCGCCAGATTGTCGGGGTAGCCAGGGACGTTCGCGACGGCGGCCTGAACAATGAACCCGGCCCGCACATGTACGTGCCCAACGCGCAGGTGCCAGATGCGCTCAACGCATTGAACCTGCGGATTACGCCGGTCGCGTGGGTCGTGCGCACGCAGGGCGAACCGTACTCGGTGAGTGCGGCCGTTCAGGAACAGCTCCGGCAGGTGACCGGCTTGCCGGTGTCGAACATCCGCTCGATGGAGGAGATCGTCGCGCGCTCGATCTCGCAGCAGCGGTTCAATGTGCTGCTCATGAGCGTGTTTGGTGCGTCGGCGTTGCTGTTGGCGGCGATTGGCATCTACGGCTTGATGGCGTACTCGGTGGCACAGCGTACGCAGGAGATCGGCATTCGCATCGCGCTCGGAGCTGAAGCCGAACAAGTGCGGCGCATGGTGGTCGTGCAGGGCATGCGCCTGGCGATCGTCGGCGTCGTCGTCGGTCTGGCTGCAGCGTGGGGCTTGACCCGTTGGTTGACGAGCGTGCTTTACCAGGTACAGGCACGCGATCCGGCGGTGTTCATCGTGATGCCGCTGGTGCTGACGGTGGTCTCGCTGATCGCGGTCTGGCTGCCAGCACGTCGCGCGAGCGCGGTGAGCCCGCTGACAGCGTTGCGCGCACAATAGAATGATCGGCGATCGGTTATCCTGTCTCTTGTGCAGCTCGGCTTGCCGTTTGTTGACGATTCGTGCGCCGCACCGACCAGCGATAGCGTCATCGCACCGACACGCGTCAGAACGCTTGCACCAACACGCGTAAGGCCCCTTGCACCGACGAACGTCAGTCCGATCGCACCGACCAGCGATAGTCCCCTCGCACCGACACGCGCTAGTACCTTTGCACCGACAGACGACAGTCCGCTTGCACCGACGACCGTCAGCGCGATCGTACCGACCAGCACTAGTTCCATTGCACCAGCAGGGAACAGCGCCATCTACTTTGTCCGTCATCGCCGCGCGCGGAGGTATTTGCTCCGCGTTGAGCACGACGGCCGCGTGCGGGTCACCATTCCGCGCGGTGGATCAAAGCGCGAGGCCGATGCCTTCGTGCAGCGTCACACCGATTGGGTGGCGCGACAGCGCGCGCGACTGACGCCCTCGGCCTTCGGGCCCGACGAGCGAGCGGCGCTGCGTAAGCGAGCGCGGACGGAGTTGCCACTGCGGTTGATGGAGATTGCCGCTGAGCACGGGCTGACCGTGACGGGGGTCAGCATCCGCAATCAGCGCACGCGCTGGGGATCGTGTGGCCGTGACGGCAACATTTCGCTCAATTGGCGACTCGTCCTGATGCCGCCGGCGGTGCGCGATTACGTGCTGATTCACGAGTTGATGCACCTGAAACGCCTCGATCATTCGCCAGCCTATTGGAAGCTGGTCGCCGCGGCATGCCCTAATTACCGGGAGTCGCGGCAGTGGTTGCGCATCAACGGTCCGGCGTTACGATAAGGCGTGGGTAACAGGCGGCAATTCCTCGTCGTCCTGGCCAGCGCCGCAGGGTTAGTCCCCGTCATCGGGTGGCTCACCCAACCGTCGGCGGCGATCAGCGGAACATTTCCTATCATGCACAGCGAGGAAGAATGGCGCCGGACATTGTCCGCCGCGCAATTCCGAGTGCTGCGCCGGCAGGCCACCGAGCGGCCCTTCACAAGTCCCTTGAATCAGGAGCACCGCGACGGCATCTTTAAGTGCGCGGGGTGCGCGCACGAGCTGTTCGCGTCCAATACAAAATTTGAGAGCGGAACCGGCTGGCCCAGTTTCTGGCAACCTCTCGAGCACGCGGTAGGCACGAGCATCGACCGAAGCTGGCTGATGGTACGGACCGCCGTGCACTGCGCGGAGTGTGGGGGACATCTGGGTCACGTGTTTGAGGATGGACCGCAGCCGACTGGGCTGCGATACTGCATCAACGGCGTCGCGCTTACCTTCGAGGCCAAGCTGTGACTACACAACGCTCGATTCTGATGCTGTCGATCGGTCTGGCCGTGATCTACGTCTGGCTGCGCGGCGGCTTCATCGGCATCGGCCCGACCGCCGAAGCAGCGCAGCTGCCGACCATGCAGCCCGGATGGGAGAAAGCCACGTTCGCGATGGGCTGTTTCTGGAGCGCGGAGTCCGACTTCGACAAGTTGGCGGGTGTGAAGTTCACGACGTCCGGTTATACGGGTGGGCGCGTATCAAATCCGAGCTACGAGCAGGTCGCCCGCGGATCGACCGGCCACGCCGAAGCGATCGAGGTCGCGTTCGACCCAACGGTCGTGTCCTACGAGCAGGTACTGGATTACTTCTGGCATCACGTCGATCCGTTCGTCTCGCACCGGCAGTTCTGCGATGTCGGGCAGCAATATCGTCCTGAGATCTTCGTGCACTCCGAGTTGCAGCGCGCAGTCGCAGAGGCGTCGAAGAAACGCGTCGCGGCGCGCTTCACCGATCCGATCGTCGTGCCGATTTCCAACGCGCGCATCTTCTTTCCCGCTGACGAGTCACATCAGGACTACTACATCAAGCATCCCGCGCAGTATCGCTTCTATCGATGGAGCTGCGGACGCGATGCGAGGTTGCAAGAGATTTGGGGGACCTAGTTCATCACTGGGATCCTGCCAGCGACGGCGAGCTCTCTGAACGAGCCTTACGCCGCAAGCTCGAGGCACAGGGCTACTCCGTCAGCCGATACGTGTACTCGCCGGGCACGCACTTCTCCGAACACACCCACGGCGTAGACAAAATCGACGCCGTTCTCGCAGGTCAATTCGAATTGGTCGTCTCGGGCGCGCGCGTGGTGCTCGGTCCCGGCGACTGGATCGCCGTACCTCGCGGTGTGCGCCACACGGCCACGGTGATTGGCGATGCGCCAGTCGTCAGCCTCGATGCCGTGAAGAATCAATCGTCGTAATACAATTCTCACATGCCCTATCCCGAACCGTTCATTGCCCCGATGCGGGCCGAGTTGACGAATGTCGGTGCGCGCGAACTGCGCACCTCCGATGATGTGGATGCCGCCCTGCGAGAGCAGGGGACCGTGATGATCGTGGTCAATTCCGTGTGCGGATGCGCGGCGGGGAAGGCGCGGCCGGGCATTGCGATGGCCTTGCAGCACGACAAACGGCCCGATTTCGTCGGCACGGTGTTCGCCGGTGCCGACCTCGAGGCGACCGCGCGGGCGCGTGAGGCGTTTTCGCCGTATCCGCCCTCGTCGCCATCGGTGGGAATCCTGCGCGACGGCAAGCTCGTTTACATGCTGGAGCGGCGTCAGATCGAAATGCGTGACGCCTACGCAATCGCGGCGATGCTCACCG
The DNA here is from genome assembly GCA_046765795.1 of Acidobacteriota bacterium. Lineage (GTDB taxonomy): Bacteria > Acidobacteriota > Vicinamibacteria > Vicinamibacterales > UBA2999 > Gp6-AA40. The sequence continues at coordinate 11,729 of JBKPRH010000483.1, forward strand.
CCGCGTTCGACGAGCACTGCTCCTGATCGGCGCAATGCAAAATGCAAAAGTCAAAATGCAAATGAGCTCGAAGATCTTTTGCTTGCATCTTGCATTTTGAATTACAGCTAACCCCCGCGGGTGTGCATCTCTAGATGCGGATCGCGTTTGAGGCGATCGACCGGGATCAGCGGCAGCCGATCGCGTGATGCGAGCCGTTCTTCAGCGCCACGATCGCTGCGGATTTCCCACGTCGCGCGAATCAATTGTGCGAGCTGGTCGGCCGATGCTCCTGAGCGGAGCGGGCGTCGCACGTCAGTGCCATGCGACGCATAGAGACACAGATACCAGAGGCCGTCTGCCGTGAGACGGCTGCGATCGCAGGAATCACAGAACGGTTCTGTGGTTGACGAGATGATGCCGAACGTCGTGCCGTCGGACAGGCGATAGCGATCGGCCGGCGCAGAGGACTGTTCGACCACCGGCGCGATCGGTCCGTAGTGTTCCTCCAGCCGTGTCAGCATCTCCCGCCGCGGCAGCACACGCGACATCGCCCAGTGTGTGGCCCCGCCCACGTCCATGTATTCGATGAAGCGAACTTCGGCGCTGTAGCGTCGCCCGAACTCTAGCAGATCGATCAACTCATCGTCGTTGACCCCGCGAATGACGACGGTGTCGATTTTGAAGCCTGGGAAGAGCGGCGCTGCCGCATCAATGCCCTCGAGGACGCGATCGAGTTCGTCGTAGCGCGTGAGATCGCGGAAGCGCTGTGGCTTGAGCGTGTCGAGACTGACGGTCAGACGATGGAGTCCCGCGTCGCGAACGGCTTTCGCATTGGCTGCCAGCAGCACGCCATTGGTGGTCATGGCGAGATCGTGAATCGCCGTGCGAGCCGCAAGACGATGAATCAGGTCGGGCAGGTTGCGACGGAGTAGTGGCTCACCGCCGGTGAGTCGCACCTTGTCCACTCCCAGGCTGGTGAAGACGTCCACCAGCGTCTCGATCTCTTCGAAGTGCAGGATGTCTTCCCGGGGCAGCCACACGTAGTCCGGCTCGGGCATGCAATAACTGCAGCGCAGGTTGCAGCGATCGGTCACCGAGAGGCGCAGGTTGCGGAGGGGGCGGTCGAGACTGTCCTTGAGCACTTCGATCATTATTGCTCAGCCCTCCTAGATGATGGAGAGCCTCGTGCGGTCGTGGGGCAGGAAAGGATGTGCAGTTCGCTGACCTTCGAACGCGGCGCTCCAGCGGCCGGGAATCGACGTGTGGCAGGTCGGGCAGGCGCCGTCGGCCGTCACGGCGTACTCCTGAATCAGGTAGCCATAGCGGGAGATCAACCGCGTACCGCATGTGTGGCAGTTGGTGTGTTCGTGGTCGCCGACGCGCCCAGGGAGGTTGCCGGCATAGACGTAACGGAGACCCGCATCGTGACCGATACACGCGGCGCGGAGCAGCATCGCGGCCGTCGTATTCGACGCGTCGGTCATCTTGTAGTCCTGATGGAACGCCGTCACGTGCCAGGGAATGTCGAGCGAGACGTCAGCGAGAAACGCGGTCAGACCTCGCAGCTCCTCCTCGCTGTCATTGAATCCAGGCACGAGCAACGTCACGATCTCGACCCACACACCCGCATCGTGCAGCCATGCGATCGTGTCGAGGATAGGCGCGAGC
>JBKPRH010000484.1:0-33528 GCA_046765795.1 Acidobacteriota bacterium
GGTCCATGCCGTCCACGAGCACTCGGCCCTTGGTCGGACGATTGAACGCCATGACGAGGCTGATCAGCGTGCTCTTGCCCGAGCCGCTCGATCCGACGAGTGCGGTCGTCGTCCCCGCCGCAGCCTGAAACGACACGCCGCGCAGCACGGGTTGTCCTTCGTTGTATTCGAACCAGACGTCATCGAAGGCCACATCACCGGTGAGCTGCTGCACGGGTGCGCGGTCCGCATCCTCGTCCAGCTCGGTCCGCATGTCGAGAATTTCGCGGATCCGATCGAGACCGGCAAAGGCTTCAGTGATCTGCGTCCCGATCGAGGCAATCGACACCAGCGGCGCGGCGACCAGACCAATGAAGAAGATGTACATGATGAGATCGCCGAGGGTCATCTCTCCGGCGAGAATCGCCCGACCGCCGAGCCAGATCATCAGCACGCCGATGATGCCGACGATGACGGTACTGCCCGCGGTCGTCGCCGACACGCCGGTCATCGACTTCGCGATGTTGCGGAACAGCTTGTGCGCGCCCTTGGTAAAAACGATCTCTTCGCGCTTTTCCGCCGTGTAGGACTTGACCACGCGGATGCCGCCGAGCGATTCGGTGAGGCGGCCGGTGACTTCCGCGTTGATCTTGCCGCGCTCGCGGAACAGCGGACGTAGCGTGCGGAACGCGTAGGCCATGCCGCCGCCGAATGCGAGCAGCACGAGGATGGTGATGACCGTCAGGTGCCAGTTCAGCCAGAACAGGATCCCGATGCCCATGACGGCCGTCACCAGACCGCCGACGAGTTGCACGAGACCGGTGCCGACCAGGTTCCGGATGCCTTCGGCGTCGTTCATGATGCGCGAGATCAGCACGCCGGTCTGCGTCGAATCAAAGTAACGGACCGGCAGGTGCATGATGCGGGCCTGCACCCGCTTGCGCATGTCGGTAATCGCGCGCTGCGCGGCGACACCGAGGATCTGGCCGAGCGCAAACGAGGTCACCGCCTGCACGAGCGTCGCCGCTCCCGCAGCCAGCGCGATCGGCATCAGCAGCTCCGATCGTCCGCCGTTCACGACGTCGTCAATGAGGTATTTGGAGGAGGCCGGGAGCACCAGCCCCGCCAGCCGGCTGACCAGCATCAGCCCCAGCCCGAGCGTCAGCCGCCGGCGATGGGCCCAGACCAGCGAGCGCGCCTCGCGCCAGGCGGCGGAAAGCGGCACGCTCTTCTTCTTCGGAGCGTCCATCGAAACTGGAACTGTACTACGGCGGAGGCGCTCGCCGGTTCCGCGACCGCCAGAGCTCATGTGAGTGACCATGGCATAATTCAGAGGAATCAGTCCTGATTCCTGAGTCCTGATTCCTGATACCTCTATTTATGACCGATACCACGACTCGCGGCATCCGGATGAGCGATACCACGACGCGAGGCATTCGTATCCAGGTGCGCAGTGAGTTCATCCCCGACCGCAGCTCCCCGCGTGATGGATCGTACCTGTTCCAGTATCACGTCCGCATCTCCAACGTCGGCGGCGAGGTGACGCAGCTCATCTCACGGGAATGGATCATCACGAGCGCGGACGGCGAGGTCGAGCGGGTCAAGGGGCAGGGCGTGGTCGGTGAACAGCCAGTCCTGCCACCGGGTGGGTCGTTCGAGTACACGAGCTACTGCCCGCTCAAGGCCGCGGTCGGATCGATGCAGGGCAGCTACCAGATGGTGACGACGGGTGGCGAGCGCTTCGACGCGGTCATCGCGCCGTTCACCCTCGCCGTTCCCAACGCCTTGAATTAACGCGCTACTTAAAACTCTTCACGGCTTCTGCCTCGTTGTCGTGCGCTTCGAAGACCGTCAAGAGCTTCGTGAGTACCAGCAAGTCCTTGAGGCGCTTGGTGAGATTCAGCAGCTTCAGCGACCCGCCGAGATGGCTCGTCGTGGCGTAGACCTGTACGAGTTGACCAAGCCCGGCGCTGTCCACATAGGCGACGCCGCCCATGTCGAGCAGGATCTTGCGGTGACCTTGCTGCAGCAGGCTTTGCACCTTGTCTTTCAGCAGCACGTCGCCACCCTTGCTCAAGGTGATATCGCCGCTGATCACCACGATCGCGACGTCACCGCTTGTTCGCTGGTCAATCTGCATTCGTCCTCCGCTCCTAGGCTTTCGGTCCCTTGTAGCGCAGGATGAGCAGCGTGATGTCGTCGGCCTGTGCCGCGCCCTGCGAAAACGTCTTCACCAATCCAAGTACATGCTCGAGCGCCGCCTCCGGTTTCGAGCCGTGTCGTCCGTCCAGCGCCTCGAGCAGCCGGTCGCGTCCGAACTCGTCGCCGGCAATGTTGCGCGCCTCGGTCACGCCGTCGCTGCAGACGACGACCAGATCTCCGGGCGCAAGCGGTACGGTGTCGAAGTTGTAGGTGGCGATGCTCAAGAGCCCCAGCACCGGACCGCCCTCTTCGAGCCACGCCGTGCTATTCGCGCGGACGACTAGCGGCGGCTCCTGCCCGGCGTTGGAATAGCTCAATTTGCCATCCGCCGTAATCGCTCCGTAGAACATCGTCGCGAAGCGGGCTTCGATCGCGCGGCGCAGGAGCGCCTTGTTGATCCGCTCCATGGCATCGGCCGGCGTGGCACTCACCGGCGCGTGCGCCGCGAAGTTGCTCTGGACGGCCGCAGCAAGGAGCGCGGCCGGAGGACCTTTGCCCGCCACGTCTCCGAGCGCAAAGCCGAAGCCTCGATCGCCGACGTCGATGTAGTCGAAGAAATCTCCCCCGACCGTGCGGCAGGGGATCGAGGCGGCAGCGAGATCGGCCATACCCGCATCAAACGCCGGCTCGGGCAGCAGCGCGCGCTGAATGTCCGCGGCTATGCGCAGGTCGCGATCGAGCTTGGCCTTCTCCGCCGATTCGGCGTAGAGACGCGCCGAGTCAATCGCCAGCGCAGCCTGCGTGGCGAATGCTTCGAGCGAGGCCCGCGTCGCATCGGACATCATCGTGCTCTTCTCGCGGCCGTCGAGGTATAAGACACCGATCGTCTTGAGATCGCCGGCCGCTGCCGCCGACATCGCCGCGACCCGCAATGGCACGCAGAGCACATGCCGGATGCCGACCGCGATCGTGCGATCGTGCTGGCCGGCGAGATCGCCTTCCATGAGATCGGCGACGGTGCGGCTTTGTCCCGTGCGGAATACCTCGCGCGGGATCTTCTCGCTCGTGGTGAATGACGTGCCCGAGAGCGTGGTCTTGCCACGGCCGCGCGCGATCTTGAACTCGAGATCCCCTTCGATGTTGGCGAGCATCATGAACCCGCGCTCGGCCTTCGTGACTTCGAGCGCCGAATCCATCACCAACGTCAACACTTCGTCCAGCACGCGCCCCGATCCGAGTGCGCGCAGACCGTTGAGAATCGCCGCCATCTGACGCAGGTTGGTGACATCGGACGACGCGTCGAGGAATCCCGTGGTCTTGGCACCGTCGGTGGCAAACACGAGTTCGATTGCGTCGGTGCGACCGAGCCTGATGCGATCGCCATGCTCGAGTAGACGCTCGGTCACCTGCTCGCCGTTGACGAACGTGCCATAACGCGATCCGCGATCGCGCAACAGGTAACGGCCTTCGTCCTGCACGATCTCGGCGTGCTCGCGCGAGACGTCGGTACTGACGATCTGCAGGTCGGCCGCCGTCCTCCGTCCGATAAGGAACTGCGGGCGATCGAGAACGACCACCCGGCGGCCTTGTGAATCGCTGACGTGGAGGCGAGCTTCGCTCATGGGCGCTTATACCGCCGGTTTCGCTTTGATGGCGCCAACCTGCACCGCCAGCCCGGTGAAGTCGTAAATGCGCCGCTCGCGCACGATCAAGCCGTTGTCGAGTTGATAGATCAACACCATCGGGAAGTCGACGGCGCGACCCGTCGGATGCATTCCGAGGAAGCCGCCTCTATCGGTTCCAGACATACGCGTAATGAGCACCACGCGATGGCCATCGATGAGCGGCTCTTCGTTCTTCAGGGTCGCATCGGGAAATGCGTGAAAGAACGCTTCGTACGCTCGTGCGATCGCCTCGCGTCCACGCGCCTGTCCGCCGGCGAAGGGGCTCTCGACGACACAGTCCTCGGAGTGGAAGTTGGCGAGCGCGTCCACATCGCGGCGGTCCCAGGCGTCCTGGAAGCGCACGATCAAGTCTTGAATTTCTGATCGGGTCATGGCTGAGACACGGGTAGCCCTAAAAAGCTTAGGAGATCGGCCTAGCCTACGGCAAACCGAGAAGCCGGGCGGGGTTCTGCTTGGCCATCCGGTCAACCTCCTGGGAGGTGAAGCCACGGCGCCGCAGGGAGACGAGAAAATCGCCTAAACCGTCGGGCGGCAGCGCATTCCCCTGCTGACCGAGATCCGAGGAAAGAATGCAGAACTCGGGTCCAATCTGCCGAATCGCCTCCGCGTAGCGGTTCATTCGCGTCTCGGCATCGGCCGCAGTCAGCGAACCCCCGACGAACTCGATGTAAGCCCCCAGCCGGGCCGCCTCCTGCATCTCGGCCACTGACATCGAGACCGGCGTGTTCATCGCATGCGTCACGATCATGCGCTGCACGCCCCGTTGCTTCGCCTCGCGCAGGATGAGCAGCGCCTCGTGCGGCGCGGAATGGCCGGTCGCCAGGACGAGATCGCGTTTCGCAATCACCGCAATCACCTCGCGAACGGCAGGCAGCAACTCGCCATTCTGCGTGACGGGTACGAACGGGCGGTTCTCCTTCGACGTCCGCACCTGGTTCTCCGCATCGAAGGTCGGCATCCAGACGATGCGGCCCCAGCCACCAGATACGGTGGCCATGTGGTCGACTGCAGCGGGATTGATTCCGCCGACGGGCAGGTTCAGTGCGACTCCGCCAAACACTTCGATATCGGGCACAACCTTGCGAACCAGAAACGCCAGGCCTGCGGTGGAGTCGTAATGGTTCTTGAGAACGATCGCACGCAGCTTGCGCGCCTGCGCCAGTTTGGCGACTTCGATCGCATCGATCGATCGCGGCCGATCGTCAGGATAGCTGTGCACGTGCACGTCGATCGCGCCGTCGAGCAGTCGAGCACGATCGATGCCGGTGGCGCTCCCCTGACCAGCGGGTGTGGCAGAGCACCACAAGATCGCTAAAAGGCCAATCGCGAGAGAACCACGCCCGATGATCATGACGGCTCGACCTTCCCCGTCGAAAGTGCGACGCGGAGAACTTTGCCCCAGTGAAGTGTGATCACGATGTGTTCGGCGCTGTCGTCAAACGCGATCGTCGCGCCTTGCAGCCATCGCCTCGTCGTGGCGGTACGGCTCACCGACGTGGCAATGTCGTCCGCAGAAAGCAGCATCTCGAGATTGTAGTCGGCGATGACGATGCCCTGCTCACCGTAAATCACCAGCGCGTGCTCATAGCCAAGCTTCGCCCACGTGTCGCACGTCACGACATGCGTCCCATCGTCCGTGACGAACGCCTGGACCGGAATGTTGACCAGCTCGCGGCTCCAGATCACGGTTTCACTCCCGCCAGTACTCATCGTGACGACGGTGCCCTGCGCTTTTCCCGACCAGTTCGCGAGGCGCGGCGGCTGCGTCTTGAAAACGAACGTGCGATTCGCCGATGCGAACGCCTGCGGCCGTGCCCCCGGCCACGAGTCCGCCGACAACTGGATCATTTCTCGTATCGTGACATCTATGTCGAGGCCGTGTCGATCCACTTCTCGATGGTCGGCGGTGTCTGGGTGTGTAACGCGTCGAGGAGCGCGGCAGGATCGTCCGACGTCGAAAGCAGCGAACCGTATTCGCGCCGAACGAATCCTTGTTCGACGGTGTGATCGAGGAACGCCAGGAGTCGATCGAAATATTTCTGCACGTTGAGCAAACCGCACGGCTTGCGGTGCAGCCCGAGTTGCGCCCACGTGAGGATCTCAAACATCTCGTCGAGCGTGCCCCATCCGCCAGGCAGCGCGATGAACGCGTCTGACAGATCGACCATCAACGCCTTGCGCTGATGCATCGACATGACGATACGCAGATCGGTAAGACCCGTGTGTGCGACCTCCTTTTCGACCAGCGCCTTCGGGATCACGCCGGTGACGCGTCCACCGCCGGCGAGCACGGCATCCGCGACTGCGCCCATCAGGCCAACGCGTGCGCCGCCATACACGAGATCGATTCCGCGAGCGGCCATGAGCGTTCCGAGGTTCCCGGCTGCGACACGATACTCGGGCCGGGCTCCGTCGCTCGAGCCGGCGAAGACACAGACTCGTGTTATTGCCATGTCGGACGCGGGTGACGAGGTTCGTAGACCCCGAGCTGGCCGCCGCCAGGCAATGACAACTGCGTCAAGACACCCCAGCCCTGATCCTGGGGCGCCGTGCACACGACGCCGCGGCGGGTCATCTCTGCGATAAACACCTTCACATCTTCCACCATCAGGTAGATCTCGTGGCTGCCGTTCGTGTCTGCCGGATGGACGGCAATTTCCGACGCTGGCAACGCGAAGATCAGCCAGCCATGCCCCACATCAACGTTCGGGAAACCCAGCACGTCACGAATGAAGGCGCGATCCGCATCGGCGTTCGCACTGTAGATGATCATGTGGGCGCCGTTGACGGTAGACATGCGAATCCTTTCCCGGGGTCCGGCTAAAGCCGGCTAGAAGCCATACGTGCCTTCTTCGGCGCGTCGACGCAGTTCCTCCAACCGTCGCTCCACATAGGTCGCGCGCTCACGGCTGCCTTCGGCGGTGCGCCCGAGCGCATCGTACAGCTCCGCGAGCCGGCGATGAGCGTCGGCTCCTGCCTCGAGCGAAATCGCCGTGAGATACTCCGCCACTGCGTCGTCGGGGCGATTCGCCGCGGCGAGTGTCTCCGCGAGTCGGAGATGAATAGCCGCGTTTCCCCGCTGCAGCGAGATCGCCTGCCGCCAGAGATCGATCGCACCGGCATGATCACGTTCCGCCATGCGCATCTCGGCGTTCAGTCTGAGCACCGCAGCGGTCTTCACACGACGGTCATCTTCGATCGCCTGTGCCTGCAGCCGCTCCGACTCCTGCAGACGCTGCTTCCCCTCGCCAACCCTGCCAACCCGAATCAAGGCACCAGCAAGGGCATGGACGGCAAGTCGGTTGGTCGGATCGATACCGACCGCACGTTCGAGCGCCTCCACGGCGCGTCCGGGCTGGTCCGCCGCCAGATGCCACGTCCCGAGAGCGGTGAGGGCTTCGACGTCGTTGGGATCCAGGAGCAGCGCGATAACGAACTCGGCATATCCGTCGGTCTCGCGGCCGTTCTCGACGTAGGTGCGGCCCATTGCTTTGTGCGCCGCCGCGTTGTTCGGGGTCATGCGCACGGCGCGCTCCAAGAGACCGATCGCCTTTGCGTCGTCCTGATGCAGCTGCGCCAGTCCTGCGAGGGCGCGATAGAGTTCGCCCTTGCCGACAAGCAGCACGAGCCGATCCGCCATGTCGATGAGCGCAAGATCGTCATCATTCTGTCCCGCCTGCGATCGTGTCGATAACCGCCATCGCAGCGCGCTCGCGTTTGGCAGTTCAGCGACCGCCGTCCGTAATCCGTCCTCAGCTTCCGCGGAGCGACCGACGGCGGCAAGGGTTTGCGCGAGTGCGAGACGTGAGCGCTCGTCGCGCGGATTCAGGCGCACGGCGTCGCGCAAGTGCTGGACGCTCCTTGCGATGTCTCCAGCGATCGAATACGCGGTCGCGAGGACTCTGTGCGCCTCCGATGACTCTCGAGCGCCGGCAACCGCTGTCTCCAGATGTTCGATGGCCGACGCGACCATGCCCCCGGGCGCCGAAGCCTTGGCAGAGGCGGCCGCGCGCAGCGCGGCGATTCCGCGGGCCATCGGTTCCAACCTCAAGGCGGGATCGGTGACCAGCGGATCATTGGCTGTCGCGGCGCGTAACTCGGCTACTCCCCGGTCGATCTCGCCTCGCAAGATGAACGAGAACCCGCTCGCGTACGCGGCAGGCACGAAAGCCATCCCGCCGGCCGCATCGTCGATGATGCCGCCGAGGTTCGGAAACGGCGCGGATGCACCCGGGCGCTCGCGCCGAATCAGCCCGCGTTCGAGGTCCGCCATTGTGCCAAGCGCCCGTTCGATTTCCCCTGGTGTGACCTCGGCCGACCTCTGGACGATCAATCGATACGCATTGAGGGGATCGGCCGGGTCGAGCAGCCAGGCGGTGCGGAACGCCTCAGCGGCTTCAGCAGGCCGGGACATCGCCTGCAGGACGAGGCCTTTCAGACGGTGAAACGCTGCACGCGTGGGATCGATTTCGATGTCTTCATCGAACTCGCGAACGGACTCGTTCAGGCGTCCGCGCTCCAGGAAGCGCGACGCCAGCAGCGTATGAATCTGCAGTTTCGTCTGGGCGTCGTCTGTTGACTTCAGCCGCGATCGCAATTCGCGCTCAGCATCACGGATCTCGCCGTCCCAGCGATCGAGAGCCGTCGACATTGCCGTCAACTGAGTGGTGAGCTGCGGTCCTTCGTCGCCATAAAGACCTGCCAACGATCGGTAGAACGTAACCACCGCCGAAAAGAACGGATCCCGCTGCGCCGCGGCTGGTGTGGGAAGGAGAACAATGCAAAATGCAAAATGCAAAATGCAAAACCACAAGCGCCCCCGTGCGACGCCCGGGCCATGTTGCGCGCTGCATTCTGCGTTTTGCATTTTGAATTTTGAATTTCGCATTTCGCGCGTGCCGCACCTTGCGTCAGCGAGCCAACGGCACGCGACCGATGACACCCTCGCCTTCGCGTACCGTGATGACATGATTGGCGGGAAGATCCTGAACCACTTCCGTCGCACCGCTCGGCCAGCGTATCTCCAGGCGCTCGGATCGATTCGCGGCGCCAAGTCCGAAGTGTGCACGCAAGTCGTTCTGGGTCAGATAGCTCGACCCTGACTGCACCTCCCGCAATTGTCGGCGGCCGCCAGTTGTCAGCGTGAGCCTCGTACCAATACCACTGCGATTGCTTTTTGTCCCGATCACACGGATCAGCATCGCGTTGGCGCGACCGGCCGCCTCGGCCAGGCCCTCGTTCAGCAGGAGGTTCACGCCAGCGCCGTTGTTTGTGACCAGGAGATCCAGATCACCGTCGTTATCGATATCGCCGGCGGCCAGGGCCCGGCTGACCAGCTCGATCGAGAATCCAGGGCCGGCCTGGTTCGTCACATTCTCGAATCGCCCGTCGCTGTTACGAAGCAGCAGATTGCGCTGAGCGAATTTGCCGCCACCACGAAGGGACGAGACATTCGCCATGACGTGGCCGTTGGCGATCGCGATGTCGAGATCGGTGTCGTTGTCGCAATCGAAGAACGCGACGCCAAAACCGACATACGGACGAGTGGTTGGCCCGACGCCGCTGCGCATCGTGACGTCCGAGAATATGGCGCCATCCACGTTGAGGAAGACACTGTGCATCTCGGCTTCGTGATTGGTCACAATCAGACCGAGACGTCCGTTGCCGCCGAAGTCGGCGAATGCGGTCCCCATGCCGGCTTTGGCTTTTCCGTCGGAGGTCACTGCAACGCCAGAGACGCCAGCGATATCGGTGAACGTCCCGTCAGCATTGTTGTGAAAGAGGAAGTTCGGCATCGCGTCGTTGGCGACGAAGACGTCCGGCCAGCCGTCGTCGTCGACGTCCGCAACCGCGACTCCGAGGCCATTGCCACGGAGCGCCGCGACGCCACTGGACGTGCTGATGTCCTCGAACGATTTCTTGCCTGCCCCGAGCGGCGTCGAGGGGCCGGTATTTCGATACAGGACGCTGTGTGAAGGCGGATACATCAGCGGGTGACAGTAGTCCCTCACCGGTGGCGGTCCGGCGATGCCGCAGAATGGATTCTTGTTCACGAGGGCATCAACGTAGTTGGTGACGAAGAGATCGAGGTCGCCGTCGCGATCGATGTCCAGAAAGGCGCAACTGGTGCTCCACAGATTGGGATCGGCGCCGCCGGCATTCGGCACTTCGGTAAACCGGCCGTGACCGGCGTTCCGATACAGCTGATTCGAACCGACGTTGGTGACGTACAGGTCAATCAGACCGTCATTGTCATAGTCGCCCGCGCACGCGCCCATTCCGTACTCGCGGTGCCGGATGCCCGACGCGGCCGTTACGTCCTCGAAGGTTCCATTGCCGCGATTCCGGTACAAGCGATGGCGCGCCCGGCCGGCGACCGTGGCATCGGCGATTGAACCACCGTCTACCAGGAACACGTCGAGCCAGCCGTCATTGTCAACGTCCAGGAACAGGCCGCCTGATCCAAGGATCTCTGGCAGGAACCGTTGTTCGCTTGCGCCGTTGATGTGCACGAAGTCGAGACCGACCGTACGAGCGACATCGCGGAACATCGGAAGCCGCACGGGCGCGTTCGGTGAGGGTTGGCTTGGAGGTGTCGCGGACATTGCGCCACTCTGAACCAGCGCAGCGACGGCGAGGCACACGGCTGCCAGACGGCTCATTGTTGATTGGTGACCCTTTGGATTTGTGATTCGTTGCTGATTGTTGATTCCGGATTGGTGATTTACGTGGTGATTGACGTCGAGCGTTCAATCACCAATCGACAATCACCAATCATCAAGGAATCTACAATCAACAAATGTCAAATCAAAAGTCGAATTGTATCGACAGCCGCACGAAGCGCGGGCTCAGCAGCGAGGTTGCTTGTCCCCATTGCTCGACGACCGGCGTCGCCGGGTTGTCAACCGTGTCGAAGTTGTCCTGGTACGTCAACACCTGCTCCTTGTTGAACAGGTTGTAGATATCGACACCGACGTTGAGGCGCTTGCTGGCGAACCGGATGTTCTTCCCGAGCTTCAGATCGAAGATGGTGTATCCGGGGCCGTACAGCTCTCCCGGATTGAGCATGTTGACCGTGTAGCTCGTCGCCGTAATGGTGGTGCCCTGCGCCGTGAAGCACCCGACCTGGCCGGCCGTCGCGCCGGCCGGGCATGGCTGCGTCGCACGAGCGGCGCTGCTCGCTTCCCAGTTCACCTGGTCCTTGGTGAAGGCGTGGTTCGCGGCCCGCTCGGGGCCGTTTCGCCGCTGGAACACCGTGCTCACGAGAACGTCGCCCCAAGGACGTCCAGGCAGAACCGTATAGGTGGCGCTGCCCCTGACGCTCGTTTCCCATCGCGTATACGGGTTGCAGGCGGGCGTCGTGCCATCGTGCTGTTGGACGTTCGGGCCGTCGATCGTGACCCCAGCGGCCACATACGTCGGGGAGGCACAGGTGTCACGCACGGCACGACCCGTCGTGGTGCCGCCGTTGGCGCGCAGGCCACGCAGGCCCCACTTGTCGGTGCCGCGCCACACGAAGTTCGTGTCAAAGAAGTTCGACGTGTACGCGAGTACGTCCATGATCGTCACCGCAGTCGGCCGCCCGACCGGTAACGTCGTATTCGGGTTGGCGAGCCCACGAATGACGTACCCGCCACCACCAGGCAGGCCGGGATTGCTTGGGGCGACGGCAGAGAAGAAACCGTAGTCCGGGTTGGTGAAATGCAGGTAGCCGTCCTGGCACGTCTGCAGGTCCTGTCGGCCGTTGAAACGATCGCAGCCGATCCCGAGTTGATCCGACGTTGTCAGGTTCGCGTAGGTCCTGCGGTTGTAGGTGAACTCGGCAGACACGCGCGGCAAGACCTCATGCTGGATACCGAGACCGAACTGCCACTCAGAGCGACGCTTGTTCCACCCGTCGAGCAGGCTGTCACCGTAGACGTCGCAGTAGGCCTGCACGTCAGCCGGTATGCCTGCCTCTCGTCGCCCGCATTGTGTCGTGGCCAGCCCGATTGGCGTCCCAGCGCTGTCGAGGCTCGCCGGGTCACGTCCATACCGCGTGCTGTCTTGGTTCGTGACCGAGGTTGGCCCGCCGCAGATGTCCCCGCCTGGGATGTTCTGCTCATTGAAGTTCAGGAGGTCGCAGTCCACCCTGCGGTTGCCGTTCACATCGGTCCAGGTACGGGTGTACGTGTTAACCGTTCGCTGGGCGGGGTTGGCGTCGGCATAGATGCCGGCGATCCCCGCACCCGACAGAAACTTGCCCATGTTCCACTTGATCGACGTCTTGCCGGTGCCGAACAGGTCCCACGTCACGGCCCACCGCGGCGAGACGTTGTGGTACGACACGCCCTCTGAGGCAGTGGTGCACCAACTGCGCTGCCCGGCGAACGACCCGCCAACCTGCAAGGGAACATAGGGTTCGTTGCCGCCGGCCTCGAGTCTGTTGCCGTCGCTGCCAATGCACGTTTCCGGGTATTCGCTGGTGGCGTGGTCGTAACGGACGCCGCCGCTCATCGTGAGGCGCTTCAGTGTCCACTGATCCTGCGCGTAGAAACCGCTGTAGGCCACCCGGTTATCGATGGTGGAAGGGCCCGTATTGATTTTGACTCGCGTGGGTACCGGCCGGCGCGCCTGGTTGAACGGATCGCTCGCGTAATAGAGGCTTGTGTTGCCGCACGTGGACGTCGCAGGATTCGCGGCGTTGAAGCAGTCTACCGCCGGGGTGTCGTAGCGATACTCCAGGCGTACGCTGTTGGTTCTGTTCGACCGGGTCTGCGCGAAGTAGCCACCGTCGTACCCGAACTTGGCGGCGTGCCCTCCGGTTACGTATGAGAACGAGGCCCGCGGCCGCCAGTCGTTGAGCTGTCGTTGCTCCGCCGCGGCGCCGATACCGTCGGACCATGGTCCCGATGGCACACCGTTGATCGTGAAGTTCGTGCCATTGAGGATGGGAAAGTCGGGAGTCGCACCAACGGTTGTCCCGAATTCGACAACGCGCGGAATGTCCGGATTGGGCGTGTAGTAGCGATGCTGCGAGAAGTCGTAGAGCTGCCGGTTCGCCGTCATCCCTGCCTCGAGCAGGATGACGTTGGTCAGCGGATTCGTCCACCCCACCTGGACCAGCCGGGCCGGATGCACTTGACCCGACCACCAGCCGTCTCGCGCCGTCCACGGCGCCACGGAGCCGTCGCACGGATCCTGGCAGGTGTATCCCTCATCCCAGAAGAAGTTGATCTTGTTCTTCTGCGTCGCCTGAGCCGTGAGACGCGTGTTGGCGTTGCGCGTCCAGTTGATCAGAGTCAGCGGCCCCGTCGATCGATCCGGCTGGTAGTTCTGGCCCCAGATGCCGGCATTCGCGTTGTCCCAGATGCGGTCTTGCTGCCGGCTCCACGCGTCCTTCTGCCAGGCGCGCGCCGCCGAGAAGAACCACAGGCGGTCGCGCTTGATCGGTCCGCCGAACGCGACCGACGTGTCGTAGTCGCGGATGAGCGGATAACCGTTGCTGATTTCGGGATGATCGCTGTTGTTCTGCGAGAACCACGAACCGCTGAACAACCCACCACCGCGCAGGTCGCCATTCGTGCTGTAGTCCCCCTGCGTGTAGGTCCCGAAGTAGTTGCCACTGAAACTATTGCCCCCGGTGCGCGGAATGATGTTGATCGTCGCGCCGCCGGTTTCCGATTCGCCGAGTGCCCCGGAAATCTGCACGTTGACTTCCTGGGCGTTCGCGACGTCAGCGACATAGCCACCAGTCATCCCCATGATGCCGGCGCCGCCACCGGTGTTGATGATCGTCCCGTCCACCATGACGCGCCCTTGAAGGCCGCCTTCGGTGTCGTTGGTCGCCGTATGCGCACTCAGGTTGTAAATGTTGTTGTTGCACCACACGCCGACGCCGCCCACGCAATCGGCACCCAGGCCGGTGGCGGTCAGGCCAGGCGTGAGCGTCAGCATGCTGCGGATGTTCCGCGTCGTCGGCAGTTCACGGATTTGTTCGCCCGCGAACGCCGCCACCTGACGCGAGTTCTGGATGTCAACGACGGGCGACTCCGCTGTCACCGAAATGGTCTCAGCCAGTTGACCGACGCTCATCGTTGCGTTGATGGACGCCGTAAACCCGGTCGTCAAAATGACATTGTCACGCTGCTGACGAGTGAAGCCCGCCAGCGTGAACGTCACGGAGTAGGTGCCAACGGGCAAGTTGGTGATGCGATACTGGCCGTTGTCGTCAGTAGTGGCCGCCCTGACTTTCTCGATCAACGCGGGGCTCGTCGCTTCGACGAGCACGCCGGGAATGACCGCGCCAGATGTATCCCGGACATTACCGGCGATCTGACCTTCCTGCGCGATGGCCGTCCCTGGCAAGGCCAGGAGCACGACGGACACCAATATCGCGTTGACGACTCGCTTCATCGCATCCCTCCAGTTCCCGCGGTGTCAGGCCCTCGAGCAACCGTCCCAAACGAATGAATGCGTGGCCCCGTGTATGAACGCGCGACTGGCGGGAGTTTACGCTCTCTATTCCAGAGGTCAAGAGCGTATCGGGTGTGGCAGGAGATCTCAGTCCAGGTGGGCTCGCTCGGAGTCGCCCATCGCGATGTTGCCTACAGGAAAATACTGATTCCACCGCTTCGTGACCAGCGCGGCGATGTCGTCGCGGCACGAGAGTTCCTTGGGATACCACGGCTTCATGCGCGCATCGATGACGACCGGACCGGTGTAGGCAATGTGATTGCGAACGATCCGGCGATCAGCAGCGTGAATGTCCGCCGCCGGCTCGAAACGCGTGAACGTCGTCCACAGGAAGTTCATGTCGCTTCGCGTCGCACGCGCCGCATCGTCCGAGAGGATGACCAGCGGCCATCCGGAGAACGCACCGGCCGCCGCAATGCGCGCCGGGGCATCGGGCTCAGCTGAGTACGGCGGCACACTCACCACCAGACAGCCGCCGCAGTAGACGCGCACGTCCGTGATACCGGCCGGCGCGGTGCCACTGAACTGACGCGGCAACTCGCGCACGGGATCACCAAGCCCGAGCCAGACGCCTTTCGATCCTTCGTTGACAGTCGGCCCGGTGTAGTCGAGCGTATCCATCGACAGGTTCGAGAACACGTAGAGATCGGTCTCGACGTGCGTGCGCGCGAGGATGTGCTCGAACGTCGCGCGGAAGTTCTTCACATCCACGTAGCGATCGGTCACGAGCAAGAACTTGGTGAGCGACAACTGCCCTTCGCCAAGGATCCGGAACGCGCTGGCCATCGCCTCGCGCGTGTAGCGCTGCTTGACAACCGCAGCAGCGAGCGAGTGATAGCCGGTCTCACCGTACGACCAGAGCTTCTCCACCGCCGGCATCACGAGCGGGAACAGCGGTGACAGCAACTCCTGCAGCAGATCGCCGATGAAGAAATCTTCCTGGCGCGGCTTACCGACGACGGTCGCCGGAAAGATCGCATCGTGGCGATGCGCGAGCCGCTGAACCTGGAACACGGGATAGTCGTGTTGCAGCGAGTAGTAGCCGTAGTGATCGCCGAACGGCCCTTCAGGACGCCGCACGTGTGGAGGAACCTCTCCCAGGAGCGCGAACTCCGCATCGGCAAGCAGCGGATGCGGCCCGCTGCCGTGGACTTGCGACAGACGACGGCCCGCAATGAGCGATGCCAGCATCAGCTCGGGCACGTTCTCAGGCAATGGCGCGATCGCAGACAGGATCAACGCCGGCGGTCCGCCGAGGAACACCGTTGCTGGAAGCGCCTGGCCACGGCCTTCGGCGACCGCATAGTGATAGCCACCGCCTTTACCGATCTGCCAATGCATGCCCGTGCTGCCCGCATCGTAGATCTGCATGCGGTACATGCCGAGGTTATGTCCGGGTCGATCGGGATGCGTGGTGTAGACGAGCGGCAGCGTGACGAATGGACCACCGTCTTCCGGCCAGCACGTGAGCGCGGGAAGCCGATCGAGACGAACGTCGTTCGTCACGCGATCGAGAACAGGGCCGCTCTGCACGCGCCGCATACCAACCTTCAACAGCTCGCCACCAATGTCGCGCGCGTCCCACAACTTTCCAGGCGTGGGAGGCAGAAGCGTCTCCGCCAGGTGCACGATGCGGCGAATCAAGCGCAGCGGCCGTTCGCCAAACGCCATCTCGGCGCGGCGGGCCGTGCCGAACAGATTCGTGACGAGCCTGAAGTCGGAGCCTGTGACGTTGGTGAACAGCAGCGCGGGACCGCCCGCGGCAATCACGCGGCGGTGAATCTCCGCCGCTTCGAGGTGGGAGTCGACCTGCGCTTCGACCGTGACGAGATCGTTATCACGGCGAAGCTGATCGAGGAAGGCGCGAAGATCAGAGAACATGAAATTGACGATGGACGAAGGACGATTGACGGATTGAAGTGAACGTCAGGCGCAATTCGTCAATCTCCCCCTCGTCAATCGTCAATCGCTTAGCCTTCCTTGTCGTCGGCGCTCGGGCCGTAGATATTCGGCACCCTCGAGCCCATCGCACGCAGGTAGGCCGCGAGCTGACCGCGGTGATGGATGCTGTGATTGTTGGCGAAGCCGATGTACTGCACCGCCGGCCAGTTGAAGTTGCCGAACATGTTCAGGTTCGATGTGAGCTTATCGCCCGGCAGGGCGCGCAGCGCCTGCAGCTTTTCGGGAAACGTCTTCTTGTAGAACGCGACGAGGTCGTCAACGCTCTTGAAGCTCGATTCGAGTGTGGCCACGGCATCCTGATTCCACTCGAACTTCCCGTTGAGGATGCTGTCCATGAACCAGATGTCGGCGGTGGCCAGATGCGTCGCGAGCTCCCACGCGGTGCGGGACTTCGCGTCGGGCTTGTAATTGCGGTTGTCGTTTTTCACCGCGCCGAGTACGGCGCACGTGGCGGGGAACTCACCCTCCCACAGGGTGGCCATCATGTCAGCGGCGGCCTTGGCCTGTTCTGAATTCATGTCGATGTCCTCACGTCGGGAAGACCCGCCTCTACGTCAGCGAGTCAACTTCCGGTATTTAATGCGGTGCGGCGTGTCGGCCTCAGCGCCGAGACGCCGATGGCGATCCGCCTCGTAGTCCTGATAGTTGCCTTCGAACCACACGACGCGGCTGTCGCCCTCGAATGCCAGCATGTGGGTGGCGATGCGATCGAGGAACCAGCGGTCGTGACTGATGACCACGGCACAGCCCGCGTAGTTGAGCAGCGCCTCTTCGAGCGCACGCAACGTATCGACGTCAAGATCGTTGGTGGGCTCGTCGAGCAACAACAGGTTCGATCCACGCTGCAGGAGTTTGGCGAGGTGCACGCGATTGCGTTCACCGCCGGACAGCGTGCCCACTTTGCGCTGCTGCTGCGCGCCCTTGAAGTTGAACCACGACACGTACGCGCGCGACGGCACGGTGCGTTTGCCGACCATCAACTCGTCTTCACCGCCGGTGATCTCCTCCCATACGCTCTTGTTCGCCGCGAGCGCGTCGCGGCTCTGATCGACGTAGCCAAGCTGCACGGTCTCACCCAGCCGCAATGTGCCGGCGTCCGGTCCCTCCTGACCAGTGATCATGCGGAACAGCGTGGTCTTCCCCGCTCCGTTCGCACCGATCACGCCGACGATACCGCCGCGCGGCAGGGTGAACGAGAGGTCATCCATCAGCAGCAGATCGCCGTACGCCTTCCGCACGCCGCGCGCTTCGACGACGACGTCACCGAGACGCGGGCCTGGCGGAATGTAGATCTCAACCTGCTCGATCTTCTGCGCCGTGTCCTCGTTGAGCAGCTGCTCGTACGCGTTGAGACGCGCCTTGCCCTTGGACTGCCGGGCTCGCGGCGACATCCGGATCCATTCGAGCTCGCGCTGCAGCGTCTTCTGCCGCTTCGTCTCCGACTTCTCTTCCAGGGCCAGGCGCTGCTGCTTCTGATCCAGCCACGACGAGTAATTGCCCTTCCACGGAATGCCGGATCCGCGATCGAGCTCGAGGATCCACTGGGCAGCGTTGTCGAGGAAGTAGCGATCGTGCGTCACCGCGACGACCGTCCCTTTGTATTCCGTGAGGAAGCGTTCGAGCCAGGCGACCGACTCCGCGTCGAGATGGTTCGTGGGCTCGTCGAGGAGTAGCAGGTCCGGCGACGTCAGAAGCAACCGGCACAGCGCGACGCGACGGCGTTCACCGCCCGAGAGCTTCGTCACGTCGGCATCCGGCGGCGGACAGCGCAACGCATCCATCGCGAGCTCGAGCTGCGAGTCGATCTCCCAGGCGTTGACCGCGTCGATCTTGTCCTGGAGACGGCCCTGCTCTTCGAGCACCTTGTCCATCTGCTCGGGCGTCAGGTCCTCACCGAGCTTCATGTTCAGCTCGTCGTACCGATCGAGCAGCGCCTTGGTGGCCGCGACGCCTTCTTCGACGTTGCCCTTCACGGTCTTGTCGGGATTGAGTCGCGGCTCCTGATGGAGAAATCCGACGGTGATGCCGTCGGCCGGGAAGGCTTCGCCGATGAACTCGGTATCTTCCCCCGCCATGATCTTGAGGAGTGAGCTCTTGCCCGCGCCGTTGAGACCGAGCACGCCGATCTTCGCGCCGGGCAGGAACGACAGCCAGATGTCCTTGAGGACGACGGAATCGGGAGGATGGACCTTCCCGAGACCCTTCATTGTGTAGATGTATTGCATGCGTAGAGGTTGACGTACGAAGGGGCCGCCTTGATGCGGCCCGTCAACCCTTGAGTATATCTCTGGGCTCTAGGCTCTAGGCTCTTGGTCAGCCCAAAGTCGAAAGCCTAAAGCCAAAAGTCCAACGTCAGTGTACGCGGCTGCTGCCGGCGCCTGCGGTCGAGATATCGCGGACGGGAGACGTGACGATGCGACGGCCCTCGACGAGGATTTCCATCCGCAGGCCGATGCCAATCCAGCCGACTTTCAGGAAACTGCCACCGACGCTGGCGCCGCTGAAATGCGCGGGCGTGAGACTTGGAAAGAACTCGCCACCCTCGACCAGGACCGCGTCGCCCGCCGAAACGATGATGCGATAGAGCGAATTGCGGGTGTGCACGTGCAGGGTCGTCATGGGCGCCAGATCCCTCAAGTGCACGCCGTGCGTCGTGGCCACGGCTGCAGTGAATCCGGCTAACGTCGCCGTGCGCGTGATCGATGTGGACTCGTCCATCGAACCTGGTTTCCCGGCGCCCATTCTACGCTCGTTTGGCAGCCGACCTTACACAGGAAATGCCTGAGATTGCTCGCAACAGGCGGGTTTCAGGACCCGCCTCTACTTCGTACTCTGTGCCTCCGGCATCAGCGACACAATCGTATGACGCTGGAGCGGAAAATATTTTTTGAGCGCGTCGTGGATGTTCTGCTGCGACAGCGATTCGGTTCGCTCGAGTCGCAGCGGGATGCGCCGCGGGTCTCGCCCGAGCAGGTGGACCGTCTGCAACGAGTTCAACCAGTAGCCGTTCTGAAGAAGCGCGTCCTGCAGGCTGTTCTTCTCCTGCTCCTTGACGGCCTGCACATCGGCAGCCGAAGGGCCTTCCTTCTGTAGACGCTCGACTTCCTTCAGGACCTCCGCGGTCAGGCTCTCGACATTTTCCGGCGCGCTCCCGAACTGCACGCTCGTCGTGCCGTACCCCGGCTGCGGCGACGTGTTGCTGTAGCCGACGCCCACCGAGTACGTGCCACCAAGCTTCTCGCGCAGGATGTCCCGGAGTCGCATCTCCAGAACGGAGGTCGCCGCCTGCACGCGATGGGTTTCGAGCTCGTCGAGTCCGGTATCGGCGAAGAACGAAATGATTGTCTGGCTGCGCGGCTCCTGACCTTTGGTCACCTTTTCCCGCACGATGTTGGTGGGGAACTGCAGCCGCATGTCGCCAAAGTTGGCCGAGCGCGTCCCGCGCGACGGCAGCGAGCCAAGGTAGGTCGCCAGAAGCGGTGTCACCTCGTCAACTTTGAAAGAGCCGACGAAGAAGAACGTGAAGTCAGCGGCGTTGGCGAAACGCTGCTTGTAGAACTCCATCATCTTCGTCGCGTCGAGACCCGCTACGTCTTCGAGCTTCAACGGGTGCGCCGTGTAGTGATCCATGGTGTTGATGCGGCGCACGCGCTCCGAGAACAACGCGCCGGGGCTCTGCGCCTGATTGGCCAGGTTTGCTTCGAGCCGCTGCTTGAGGAGCGCGAATGCCGTCGGATCCTCGTTCGGTGCGGTGAACTCGAGATAGGCCAACTGCAGCGCGGTCTCGAGATCCTTGGGCGTGCTCGATCCGCTGACGCCTTGCGTCGTGCTCGACACCGACGGCGATGCGTTGGCGATCTTCCCCGCCAGCAGTTTGCCGAGGTCGGTCGGCGTGAACCCGCCCACTCCGCCCAGACTCACGAGCGATGTGGCAAGCGATGCATTGTTGTAGTCGGCTTGTGACGCAAGCGACAGACCGCCGCGCGCATACGACGTGAAGATGATCTGATCGTTCCTGAAATCCGTCGGTTTGAGCCAGACCTCGACGCCGTTGGACAGCGTCAGGACGGTGACGCCGATCTCGGCGATCTCCCGGCGCGAGCTGACCGTGCCGGGCGTCGGTGCCTTGGCGAGCAAGGCGCGGCCCGCCATCTCGTCGCGCCACGGGGTCACGGTGGCCGTCAGGCCGGTTGTCAGCGCGTCGCGCAGCATCGGCTCGGTGACGGCGGCGAGACCGGGCTTCTCCGGCGCCGACGCGATGACCACGCGGTTGTTCTCGGTAATCATCTCGCGCGCGAGCGTCGCGAGCTCCGCCGTGGTGAACGTGGCCAGGAATTTCCGGGCCAGATCCACTTCGATCACGATGCCTGGCGCAGCCTCGGAGTCCAGGAAGTGACGAATCAGCTCCGACGCCAGCGGGCCGCTCTGTGACTTGTCCCGCTCGTTGTAGGCGCGTTCGTAGCCGGCGAGCGTGCTGCGCTTGGCGCGATCGAGCTCGGCCTCACCGAACCCATGCTGCCGCACACGGGTCATCTCCTGCGTGATCGCACTGAGACCGCGCGTGATGCCGCCATCTTTCACCCGCGCCGATACCGAGAAGGCCTCGATGGTCCGCCCCAGCGTATCGTCGCCCGCCGACGCGCTCAGGAAAGGCGCGTCGGTCTGCCGCGCAATCTCGCTGAACCGCGAGTTGATCATCTGGAAGACGAGACCCTCCGCCAACGACCGTCGATAGTCGGCCATCGTCTTCAGCTCGGTGATCGGACGCTTGTACATCAGCGTGACCGACGAGGCCTGCGCTTCCTTGTCCGAGGTGAAGACGTAGCGCGTGTCCTGATGTGAAGGGATGTCGTACACCGGCCGCGTCGCTGCCGGTCGCGACGGCATGGTCGAGAAGTTCTTGCGGACCAGCGCCTCGGCCGCGGCGACCTCGATATCACCGACGACGATCACGGCCATGCGGTCCGGACGATATTGGTTCTGATAGAAGTCGCGCAACCGCTGCGGCGGGAAGCTCTTGAGAATCTCCGGCGTGCCGATCGGTAGTCTGTTGATGTAGCGCGAGGCGCCGAAGAGCGCCTTCATCTGCGGCTCCTGCATGCGCGTGCCCGCGCCCAGCCGGCCGCGCCACTCTTCGATCACGACGCCTCGCTCGCGATCGATCTCCTCAGGATCCAGTGTCAGCCCTCCGGCAAAGTCGCTGAGCGCCTCGAAGCCGCGCTCGAGGACGCCGGGCTTCTCGGTCGGCACGTCGAGCATGTACACGGTCTCGTCGAAGCTGGTGTAGGCGTTCACGTGAGCGCCGAATTGCGCGCCGATCGATTCCAGATACGACACCAGCTCACCGGGCTTGAAGTGGGCCGTGCCATTGAAGGCCATGTGCTCGACGACATGCGCGAGGCCACGCTGGTCGTCGTCTTCGTCGACCGAGCCGGCTTTCACCGCGAGCCGCAGCATCACGCGATCGTTGGGCAGCGCGTTGTGGCGGATGAAGAACGTGATGCCGTTCGGCAGCGTTCCGGTACGAATGGCGAGATCCAGTGGAAGCGGCGCCGCCAGATCTTGGGCGGTGGTGCCCTGCGCGGACACGTAGCCGCCAATCAGAAGCAGTGCGCCGACCACAAGGAACGCCAAGGCGTTCCGGCCGACGGCGTATGCCGCGACGGGGTTCCCGCCGGCGCGGTATGCTGCCTTGATGCGGCTCAAGATCAGACGGCTGGATTCCACAGTGTCCCTCCCTAGTTACGGTACTAAAGACTCGGCCGGCTTCGACTTGGCCGCTTCGCACGATGTCGTGGTCGCTCCGCGGCAGATCACCCTGGTCCGAACCGGCCTCGTCATCGAGGTGCCGACCGGGTACTTCCTCGCGATTTTCGCCCGAAGCAGCACGCCACTCAAGCGAGGACTGATCGTGGCCAACGGCGTCGGGGTCATCGATCCTGACTATTCCGGCCCGAATGATGAAGTGATGATCCAGGTGATGAACGTCAGCGACTCAGATGTCAAAGTCAGCCGCGGCGATCGGCTGGCACAGGGCATCGTCCTGCCCGCGCCTCGGGTCGCCTGGGAGGAAGTGAGCGAGATTCGGGAAGTCACGCGCGGGGGCTTCGGGAGCACCGGAGTCACGTAGCGATCACATTAAGGTTAAAGGGCAACGGGCAAAAGGCAAATTTCGGGTACAGCTCGAAGTGGTTCGAAGGATCTTGCACGTGGACATGGACGCGTTCTACGCGTCTGTCGAGCAGCGGGACAATCCCACGCTGCGCGGCAAGCCCGTGGCTGTCGGCGGCGAGCCCGACAAACGCGGCGTCGTCGCTGCGGCCAGCTACGAAGCACGCAAGTTCGGCGTGCGATCAGCGATTCCGATGTCGCGCGCCGTACGACTGTGCCCGTCACTTGTCATCGTGCACCCTGATTTCCAGAAGTACCGGGCCATCTCACAGCAGGTGTTCGCGATCTACCGCAGTGTCACTCCGCTCGTCGAGCCGCTGTCGCTCGATGAGGCATACCTCGATGTCACCGAGAACAGCTGGGGCGAGACACTGGGCATGCACGTCGCGAAGCGGCTGAAAAGCGAGATTCGCTCCGCAACGGGGCTCACGGCATCCGCGGGTGTCGCACCCAATAAGTTTCTCGCCAAGATTGCGTCCGGCTGGCAGAAACCCGACGGATTGACCGTCGTCGCTCCCGAGCGCGTCGAACATTTCCTGCAGGGGTTGCCCGTGGACGCGTTATGGGGCGTCGGGCCCGTCACGGCGCGCAAGCTTCGGGCGCAGGGCATCGACAAACTCGTGGACGTTCGCACCACCGAGCTCGAGGCATTGCGGACGATTGTCGGTTCGCTCGCCGACTGGCTGAAACAACTCGCCCTCGGGATCGATGACCGCCGGGTCGTTGCCGATTACGAGCCCAAGTCGTCGGGCAGCGAGAACACATTCGCGACGGATCTGAAGGACATCGCCGAAATCCGCGAGGAAATCGAAAGCATGGCTCGCGGCACGGCCAAATGGCTGGCCAAGCGCGATCTCTACGCGCGGACGGTGACGATCAAGGTCCGCTATGACGACTTCACCACCATCACACGAAGCCACTCAGAGCCGGCGTGCCGCGACGAGGAGAGCATCGTGCGCCGGGCGATTGCGCTGCTCGACAAGACTGAGGCCGGGCAGCGGCCGATCCGGCTGCTCGGGGTCAGTGTCCACAACTTGTCCGAGACACCGATCGTGATCCCGGAGGGACACCCCCGCTTGCCATTCGACGACTGATTACGAGAGCCGATGAACGGCGGTGACAACGCCGACGAGAAAGTCCAGCCGCACCTTATCGCCAGCCTGCAATCCCAACCCGATGGCTTCCCCACCGACGCGAGCGACGCGTATCTGGCTGTCGGGCTCGTCAGCAAAGGTGTAGTGGACGTCGTACGACAACTGGCCATGAATGCTGATCGGCTGCAGACGGTGCAGCACGGCGTCGCGGGATCCTTTGAGCATTGTCTTGGCTACCGGCTAGAGACAGTAACGCGGCTGACTTCGATGCGCGTCACGGGGTCCTCGCCCCCCTTCACCGGAACGGCTTCGATCTTCTCAATCACGTCCATGCCCGCGACGACTCGGCCAAAGACAGTGTACTTGCCATCGAGCGTCGGCGCAGGCGCGAGCACGATGAAGAACGAGCTGCTCCCGCTGGCCACGTCGTCGCCAATCCTGGCCATCGACACGATGCCTCGCTCGTGCAACGTGGGATTGAATTCGGGCTGCAGATTCCGCACGAAGGACTGCTGCTTCTCATCGAGCGGCTCACGCCGCGTCGGCATGTGCCCGCCCTGAATGACGAAGCCCTTGACGACGCGATGGAAGGACGTGCCGTTGTAGACGCCAGACGAGGCGAGGCGCAGGAACTGACGTACGTGATTCGGCGCGCGATCGGGAAAGAACTCGAGCGTGATGTTGCCCATCGAGGTCTCGATCACCGCCCGCGCGGCTGATAACTGCTCGACGGTCTCGGTCGAGAACGGCTCCGGCACCGGCACCGGCTTGTCTCGGATCGTGACGGTCTTGATCTCGATGCGCGCGTTCGGCACGGTGTCCGTTGCCGGAGCGGTGGAGATCTTCTGCGCCACGTTGATGCCTTCAACGACCCGCGCGAAGATCGTGTATTGTCCGTCGAGCGCGGGCTGATCCGTCACCGCGATGAAGAACTGATTCCCGCCGCTGTCGCGGTTGTTTGGAACGAGCACCGCAGAGACGGCACCGCGTGTGTGCTTCTCGGCGTTTGCCTCGAAGCGTAGCTGGTTCAGTCCGCCGCTGCCGTACTTGGCGCGTTGTGCCGGATCCTTGGACAACGGATCGCCGCCCTGAATGATGCCCATCGCAATCACGCGATGGAAGATCGTCCCGTTGTAGGCCCCTTCTCGCGCCCGGGTGATGAAGTGCGCCACGTGATTCGGCGCCGCATCAGCGAGCAGATCCAGCACGATCGTGCCCTCGCTCGTCTCGAGCACGGCCTGCTTGTTCCGGAGTTCCTCGGGCTTCAACGTGGAGGTGAAGAACGTGTCGCGCGGCGGCGCAGGACGCGGCGGAGCCGGACGCTGCGCCCGCGTCTGCGGATCCAGAATGAGCAGGAGCACCAGCAACGGGAGCATGTTCGGAATTATCTGATATATTCCCCTTCAACTTGAGCGCGACAGTCGCCATCCCGTCACGCGAGAGGCCCCAGTACGAAGATTTTTACGGATTCGTCCAGTCGCCATTCACGCTGGCGCCGGATCCGCGCTTTCTGTATCTGAGTCCCTCGCACGACGCCGCCCTGCAGCTTCTGCTGCAGGCCATCGACCGCAAAGAGGGCATCGTCGTCCTCGCCGGTGACATTGGGACCGGCAAGACCACCGTCTGCCGTTCGGTGCTCGAGCGGTTGGACATGACGTGCTTCACGTCACTGCTGCTCAATCCGTTCCTGTCGGTCGAAGAACTGCTGCGCGAGATCCTGCTCGACTTCGGCGTCGTCTCACGAGAGGCGGTCCGTAGCGGACGCATCAGCGCCGCCACCAAGCACGATCTCGTGAGCACCCTGCACGAGTTCCTCGTGTCGTTGATCCCAATTGGCGGCAGCGGCGTGCTGATCATCGACGAGGCACAACATCTGTCGCCGGCAGTTCTCGAGGAACTGCGCGTGCTCTCGAACCTCGAGACCAATCATCAGAAGCTTCTGCAGATTGTGCTGGTCGGTCAGCTCAATCTGCTCGACGCGCTGAAGTCGCCACACGTCAAAAAGCTCGATCAGCGGATCTCAATGCGCGCGATCCTGCATCCCTTGACGCGCCAGGACATCGAGGCCTACATCGGACATCGGCTGTCGGTGGCGCACGGCTCGTCAGCCATTACCTTCGATAGCCACGCGCTCGACGCGATCTACGCAACGAGCAAGGGCATTCCGCGTGTGATCAATCTGCTGTGCGATCGGTCGCTGATGATCGGAGCCAGCTTCAGACTCAGCACGATTCCTGAGGATGTTGTGGCTGAAGCTGCAGCCGCGCTCGGTCTCCGCACCGCTCGCGTGACTGCCGGCGCCTGGAAAGACCTCATCTGGCGGCGCGTCAAATCCGTTTTGACTTAAGGTGCTGCCGCAGCGCCTTCGCGCCGATCTTGCCGCGGCGCTTCTGTTCAATCTGCGCCCGCTCGTCCTGTTGACGGGCGAGAAACGCGAGTTCGTCCTGTAGTTGCAGATAGCTGGCCAGGCGATCGGGCGGGATGCGTCCTTCGTCCACCGCTGCCTTCACCGCGCATCGCGGTTCATCGCGATGACGGCAATCCGTAAAGTGACACTCCCCCGCCAGCGCGTCGATGTCATCGAAGGTATCGCGCACGCTCTCGCTCGCGTCCCAGAGCTGCAGCTCGCGCATGCCCGGCGTATCGATCATCAATCCGCCTCCGGGCAGCATGACCAGCTCGCGATGCGTTGTCGTGTGACGGCCCTTCGAGTCTGACTCGCGCACTTCGCGCGTCTTCCGCACATCCGCGCCGACCAGACGATTGATGATCGTGCTCTTGCCCACGCCTGACGACCCGAGCAGCGCCGCGGTCCGGCCTGCGCTCACATACGGCGCCACGTGCTCGAGTCCGTGATTCAGCTTCGGACTGACTACGTGGACCGGCACATCGCCAGTCGCCGTTACCACTTCTGCGACGTCGGCGGCGAGGTCGGCACTCAGGTCGGGTTTCGTGAGCAGCACGACTGGAGTCGCGCCACTTTCACGCGCCATGAGCAGATACCGCTCCATTCGCCGAACGCTGAAGTCATCGTCCAGGGACATGACGATGAAGATGACGTCCACGTTGGCGGCGACCACTTGCTCGTCGGTCACGTTGCCCGCCATCCGGCGTGAGAACCGGCTGCGTCGAGGCAGCACGGCGACGATCGCGCCGCGGTCTTCCTCCGGACGCTTGCGCACGACGATCCAGTCACCGACGGCCGGCAGTTCGCCTTGCCGCTCAGCGTGATGTTTGAGGCGCCCGGCAAGCACCGCATCGAACTCACCGCCGTCGATTCCAACGCGATAGAGATAGTTGAAGCCGATGAGCACGCGGCCGGGCTGGTGCGCGGGCTTGTTCGCCCATGGCTCGATCTCGCGAGCGCGCTCCTCGTCCCAGCCCAATTCCTGCAACGTCATGCTGCTCTAGTCTACGCGGCTACAATTCGAGGCGTGTCGCTCGTGCCCCTGATAGCCTTCGGCGTCGCCGCGATCGCGATAGTCGTGCTGGGTGCCGCAGGACCCGTATATCGGCTCGGGGCGTCGCTCGCAACGGCGTACGAGATCATGCGGTGGGCGGCCTACATCGGTCTGGCCGCATCGCTGATCGCCGCCGGCTCCACGGTCTTCAGCTATCGCGGCCGCAGGTGGATGGGCACCCTCGTCTCAGTGCTCGCGCTGATCGTCGGGCTGACCGCGGTCGCCATCCCGATGTCGTGGCAACGCCGGGCACAGCGGCTGCCGTCAATCCACGACATCACAACCGATCTGGAGAACCCACCCACCTTCGAGGCAATCCTGGCGAAGCGCGTCGATGCGCCCAACCGGCTCGATCGAACGCCGCAGCTGTCGCTGCTGCAGAAGGAAGGCTACCCTGACCTCGCGCCCGTAACGCTTCCAACGGCTCCCGCCACCGCCTTCGATCGCGCCCTGCGCGTGGCTCAATCTCGCGGCTGGGAGATCGTCACCGCGGACAAATCAAGCGGCCGCATCGAAGCCACCGACACGACACGGTGGTTCGGCTTCACCGACGACGTCGTCGTGCGGCTGACGCCGTGGGGCGCCGGGACGCGCGTGGACCTCCGGTCGACAGCCCGCGCCGGCGCCGGCGACCTGGGTCGCAATGCCGGCCGGATTCGCGAGTTTCTGGACGACTTGAGCGAATGACGTTTAGACTTCGCCAGTCGCGGAGGATGTCATGAAGCGAGCGCTCGTTGTCTTCACTGTGCTTGTGTTCGTCGCGCCGGTCCTGGCGCAGCGGCCGTCAGATCCGGCGCTGCTCGTGCCCGAGAGCGCCCCCGAACTCGATTATGTCGTGGCACCCACTCCGGTCACCCTGCCTGACGGTGTGACGATGGGCGCGTCGGCGAGCGTGGCGTTTGACGCCAACGGACATTTGTACGTCCTGACCCGTGGCGACAAAGCGTTCTTCGAGTTCGATCGCGACGGGAAATTCATTCGTGCGTTCGGTGACAAGTTGTTCACTCGCGCACATGGCTTGCGCATCGACCGCGAGGGGAACCTCTGGGCCACCGACGTCGGAGCACATGTCGTGGTCAAGATGAACCGCGACGGGCAGACGCTCCTGATGATCGGCACGCGCGGAGAGGCGGGCGACTGGAACGAAGCCGCCGGCTCACGCAAGCTGAATCAGCCAAACGACATCGCGATCGCCGCCAATGGCGATGTCTTCGTGGTGCAGGGACACACTCCGGGACCGACCGGAGACGCGCGCGTCCTGAAGTTCAGCAAAGATGGCACGTTCATCAAATCGTGGGGCGGCAAGGGATCGGGTCCGGGTCAGTTCCAGGTCGCGCATGGCATCGCCATCGACGCCAAGGGTCTGCTGTGGACGGCGGATCGAGAGAATCAACGCATTCAGGTCTTCCAGCAGGACGGGACGTTCGTCAGGGAAATCAAATACAAGGGGCTGCCGTGCAGCCTCGACATCGGACGTCAGTACATCTACATGGTCAACGGCTTCGCGGGTCAGCTGGTCAAGATGGACCTGAATGGCAAGGTCCTGGCGGTGCTTGGAAAACCCGGCAAAGGTCCGGGCGAGTTTGGCGAAGCGCACATGATCGCCGTGAACGACCGCGACGAGATCTACGTCGCCGACTCAGTCAACGCTGCCCTGTTGAAGTTCGTGAAGAAGAAGTAGGCGGCGTCCATGGCTTGATACGCCCCTCCCACAGACTCTTGTTGTTCTCTTCACAGGAGTACTCGAGCAGTGGGCCATCAAGCAGTGTGAACGTCCGCTCGTTCGTCCACGGCTTGGTGTAGGTCTTCGCATCTTCAACCGTCACGCTGTACGCCATGCGCTTGGCAT
Organism: Acidobacteriota bacterium; assembly: GCA_046765795.1. Lineage (GTDB taxonomy): Bacteria > Acidobacteriota > Vicinamibacteria > Vicinamibacterales > UBA2999 > Gp6-AA40. The sequence goes on from JBKPRH010000484.1 coordinate 28,799, forward strand.
CGAGGCGGCGGAATGTCTGCGTCAGGTGTAGTGCATCGCTGTGCGGATGGCCGACGGTGTCGAGACGCGTGAAGCCATTGAATCCGCGCGTTTCGACGACCAGCGTGTCTCCCTCCCAGCGTGCGATCGAGGCACCGAACCAGGTCGGCTCGATCTCCTTCGGCCACTCTGCCCCAATCTTCACGACGTGATGCCAGGTGTTGATCTCGAACAGGAAGGCAACGTAGCGCTCGTCCTGCATGATCTGAAATGGATACGGCGCGTTGATCGATCGCTGAAGTCCGAACGGGAGACAGCTTCCCGTGTAATCGCCGGTCGCGGCGTCATACGTGGACCAGTCCTTCAGGCCCCATTCCGTAAACGGCAGCTCGGCGTGGTTTCCTGCCGCATAGAGCGCCTGCCGCTTCTGTGCGGTGTCGTCGGTTGAAAACGGCGGCACCGCAAAGCCGCGCTGATCGCGACGGTTCACCGTCATGTCTGGGACGTACGGCGGCATCCAGATGCCGCGGAGGTCTGGCTTTCCATCGGGCAGCCGTGCAACCGTGGACGTCGTGCCGGTCGCCGGGGCTTGACTGGATGGGCGTGACACCGAAAGGGCCAGCATCACGATGATGCCGCCCATCAGCATGAGACTGCTCGCAGGGCGCTTCATACGCCCAATTCTAGTGTTTAAGAGTGCCTGGCGCGCACCCAGTCGGCGACGACCTTCAGCACGTCCTGAAATGCGTCGTCCTTCTTCTTGCCACGGACCGTCAGCGAGTGATCGCCACCGGCCACGACGTGAAGTGTGACCTTCGTCTTCATCGTCGCGATCACCGGCTTGAGCTCGTCAGGCGTGCCGAAGGTATCGCGCTCGCCCTGGACGATCAGTACGGGCACGCGGATCGATGGCAGGTGCTCGGTGCGCGGCTTGTCAGGGCGTCCCGGCGGATGCAGCGGATAGCCGAGCGCGACAATCCCGCGCAGTCCGTCGAGGCCTTGCGCACCAAGGTGCGTCGCCATGCGTCCGCCCATCGACTTGCCGCCGATGATTACGTCTTTGGTCTTGCCCCACTCCCGTGTGGCGTCGATGACTTCGCGAAATGCCGCTTCCAGTACCGGCGCCTTGTCCGGCACGTGCTTCCGCGCGCGCATGTACGGGAAGTCGAACGTGACGACGGAGATGCCGCGCGCCGCGAGACCTTTCGCGGTCGCCGTCATGAAGGGATGTTTCTGACCCGCACCGGCACCGTGCGCAAGCACGAGAACCGCCGCCGCGCCGCCCTCGGCGGCATAGGTGACCGCGCCCAGGTTGTCGAGTGAAGCCACGTTACTTCGTGTACGGCTGATGCAGGTGAACCGGTGCCTTCGCCTTCGAACGAATGCGAAGGTTGATCATCTCAACGAAGATCGAGAAGCCCATCGCGAAGTAGATGTAGCCCTTCGGGATGTGTTGATCGAGTCCCTCGCCAATCAGCGAGACGCCGATCAGCAGCAGGAAGCTCAGTGCCAGCATCTTGACGGTCGGGTGACGCTCGACGAAATCGCTGATCCCTCCGGCGGACACGAGCATGACGCCAACGGCAATGATCACCGCCAGCACCATCACGGCGAGATCTTTCGCCATGCCGACCGCCGTGATCACCGAGTCGAGCGAGAACACGATGTCGAGCAGCAGGATCTGGATGATGATGCCCACGAATGACGCCGCGACCTTGGCGCTGCCATGCCCTTCTTCGCCTTCGAGCTTCTCGTGAATCTCGTGCGTACTCTTGGCGATGAGGAACAGACCGCCGACGAGCAGAATCATGTCGCGGCCGGAGATCTCGTTGCCGAATGCGACGAACCACGGCGTGGTGAGCCGCATCACCCAGGTGATCGACCACAGCAGCGCGATGCGGATGAACATCGCCAGCGATAGACCGATCTTGCGTGCGCGGGCACGGTCCTCGACCGGCAGTTTGCCAGCGAGGATCGAGATGAACACGATGTTGTCGATGCCGAGAACGATCTCGAGGATCGTCAGCGTGGCGAGCGCAATCCACCCCTCGGCACTCGTGGTCCATCCGAACGCACCCTGCAGCCAGCCGGACATGAACGACAGTTACGAACGAGCCAGCGCCCGCGTTTCAGGCACTTCGGTGAGGGCACCCCAGGTCTCGGGGTCCTGCCAGACGAGCGTCGAGAGATACAGCGCCACGTCTTCAGGTGGATACGACGTGGTCAGGCTGCGCGCCGCTTCGGCCAGCTTCTCGGCTGGCGGCGCTTCCAGATCTTCGCTGGCGATCAGGCCGTCTTCGTGCGCGATGCCAAGCGCGTCGAGGAAGCTGGCCATCATCGGGCGCTGATGGGCGAGGTGGAAGGCCACGAGCAGACGCGCCGCGATCATCTCCGACACGTTTCCGAGCGCCACCAGATGCCGGGCCTTCTTCTCAATCGGCAGGGCCTGCGCGCTCTTGACCCTGAACTTGATGCGCATGGCGATGGCGGCAATCGCCTCGGCCTGTTCGACCGCAGCGTTCTCATCGCGCCAGAACGCTTCCGCCGCCTGTTGCTTGCGCTCCGGCGTCAATGATTTCCACAGAACAGACGGGCGCGGAATCTCGGGTACATCGGCCATGCGTGAACCCTAAGTTAACATAGCGCGCATGCCGAAGCTGACCGTTGAAGGGTTTTCCACTGTTGATGTCGAGACCGGCAAACGACTGGTACTCGCGATCGAGCAAGATGCCAAGGTTGACGTGCTGCACGCCTGTGGCGGCAACGCGCGCTGCACGACGTGCCGCGTCGAGTTCATCAGCGGCGAACCGCCGCGCATGACCCTGGCCGAGAAGACGAGACTGGAAGCGAAAGGACTGACCGGAGTGCGTTTGTCGTGTCAGATCGTGTGCGACCACGACATGACCGTTCGCGCGATCAGCAGGCTTGAAGGAAGCGGCCGTCCGGATCCGGGTGCAACCCCGGAGCCGACGATACAGCCGCCACCAGAGTGGGTCTGATTGCCACGAACCAGCTATTCGATCGAGATCTTCCGAAGCAGATTGAAGTCCGACAGCATCTTGCCGGCGCCGAGCACGACAGCCGACAGCGGATCTTCGGCAACCTGCACCGGCAGTCCGGTTTCGTGACGCAGACGCTCGTCGAGTTTCTGCAACAGCGCGCCACCGCCGCTCAGCACGATGCCGCGATCGCAGACGTCGGCCGAGAGCTCTGGTGGAATGCGCTCGAGCGCGTCGCGGACGGCCTGCACCATCTGTCGCACGGGCTCGGCGAGTGCTTCACGCACCTGGTGATCGTTGATGGTGATCGTCGTCGGCTTGCCTTCGAGCACGTGACGACCTTTCACTTCCATCTCCTTGCGCTGCGACAGCTCGGCGGCTGACCCGAGCTCGATCTTGATCCGCTCGGCCGTCCGCTCGCCGATGAGCAGATCGTGCTCCCGCTTGACGTACTGCGAGATGGCTTCGTCCATCGCGTTGCCGGCGACACGAACCGACTTGCTGTAGACGATGCCGGCGAGTGAGATGACCGCGATGTCGGTCGTGCCGCCGCCGATGTCGACGATCATGTTGCCGGCGGCTTCGGTAATCGGCAGGCCCGCGCCGATTGCCGCGGCCATCGCCTCTTCGATCAGGTGCACTTCACTGGCCTTGGCGCGATAGGCACTGTCCTTCACGGCGCGCCGCTCCACCTGGGTGATCTCCGAGGGCACGCCGATGACGACGCGCGGGCGGACGAAGCTCTTACGACGATGCGCCTTCTTGATGAAGTAGCCGAGCATTTTCTCGGCGGCTTCGAAGTCGGCGATCACGCCGTCGCGCATGGGGCGAATGGCGGTGATGCTGCCGGGCGTCCGGCCGAGCATCTCCTTCGCGTCGTTGCCGACCGCTTCGATCTGGTCGTTGACGTTGTTGACCGCCACGATCGACGGTTCATTGAGCACGATCCCGGAACCGCGGGCGAACACGCAGGTGTTGGCGGTACCGAGGTCAATCGCCAAATCGTGAGAGAAGAGCGACAGCGCGCCGAGCAACATTCGAGGCCTCTTTCGTTCCTTGTGCAGGTGTGTGGTGGTTTGGTCAGTTCCGGTGACCGGCTCTGAGGCAAGGGATGTGCCCAGCAACTCGGCCATAAATGCACGCCGAAATGGCTGGAATTTGCACATGTCTTCAGCTCCTCACGCCGCGGGAGCGTCAACTCGTGTCGCGCCTTTGACGTCGCCAATTGCAGTTCCGTCATCGTGCGTTGACACATGTCGTTGGGGTCTGACCCCGGGTCTGACCCCGGGTCAGACCCCAATCGGCGTATAGTTCGCGCATGCGGAATGCGGTGGCGGGTCTCGTCGGATTCGTTCTTGCGCTCAGCGTGTTTACGGCGGCCGCCCAGGAGGGCCATCCCCTGACCGGGACCTGGTCCGGCGACTGGGGACCCAGCGCGGCGCAGCGGACTCACATCACCATGGTGATGACGTGGGACGGCAAGAGCGTCAGCGGCACGATTAATCCCGGTCCCGACGCAATCCCGGTTGACACAATCGGGCTCGACGTCACCAAGTGGCTCGTTCGATTCGACGCCAACACCAAGAACGCCTCCGGGCCGGCGCGGATCACCGCTGAAGGGCGGCTCGACGATATCGCCTCCGCCCATCGCACCATCTCCGGAACCTGGCAACAGGGCTCGACCAAGGGCGACTTCAAACTGACGCGAGATTGAGCATGCGTTGGGCGTTTGCACTCTTCCTCGCCTTGAGT